>DASUFC010000078.1:0-108709 GCA_036274755.1 Gaiellaceae bacterium | reverse complement strand
CGATGGCGCTCGGCACGGCTCGGAGACGATATGCGCGGTGCAGGGCTAGGGTGCGGGCATGGCGACCTTCCGCTACGTGCACGTCGACGTCTTCACGGACACGGCGCTCGCCGGCAACCAGCTCGCGGTGTTCACGGACGGGCGCGAGCTCGACGCGGACACGATGCAGGCCCTCACACGCGAGATCGGCTTCTCCGAGACGACGTTCGTGCTTCCGGCGGAGCAAGGAGGGCACGCGCGCGTCCGTATCTTCAACCCGCAGGAGGAGATGCGCTTCGCAGGTCATCCCACCCTCGGCACGGCCTGGGTCCTTGCGGCGCCTCTTCAGCTCGGTGTGGTCTCGCTCGAGACCGGGGCGGGCATCGTCGACGTGACCGTCGACCGCGATCCGTCGGGCGCGATCGCCTTCGGCCGGATGCGACAGCCCGTTCCGGCGATCGAGGTGGTTCCCGAGACGGACGCGCTGTTGCGAGCGCTCGGCGTGAGCGGCTCGCTGCTCCCGGTCGAGGTCTACGACAACGGCGCGACGCACATCTTCGTCGCGCTCGAGAGCGCGGACGAGCTCATGGGCCTCCGGCCGGACCTCGCGGGCGTGGCGTCCTGCGACGTCACGGGCGTGAACTGCTTCGCCGGCTCGGGCTCGCGCTGGACGCTGCGGATGTTCTGGCCGCTGGGCGAGGACGCGGCGACGGGGTCGGCTGCCGGGCCGCTCGCCTGCCATCTGTGCCGCCACGGGCTCGTCGACTGGGGGACGGAGATCGAGATCTCGCAGGGCGCCGCGATCGGGCGTCCGTCGACGCTGTACGCGCGGGCCGAGGGCGGCGAGGGCGGCATCGAGCTCGTCGAGGTCGGCGGCCGAGCCGTCGTCGTCGCCCGCGGCGAGTTCCGGCTCTAGCCGCCCGCGAGCATGGCCGACACGGCTTCGGAGGCGATCCGCGCCGCCTCGACCGGCTCCGCGCCGCGTGCGCGGTGGACGAGGTAGACGACGGAGTACGTGTCGCCCGCGCCCGTCGGGTCGACGATCTCGTCGATCGGGACGGCGGGGATGTGCTCGAGCAGAGTCGGCGTCACGATCCAGGCGCCACGCGATCCGACGGTCAGGATCACCTCCGGGACACCGAGCTCTTGCAGTCTCTCGGGCTCGGCGCTCCCGACGAGCGTCTCGGCCTCCTCGTCGTTCAGCTTCAGCACGTCGACGTGCCGCAGGACGTCGCCGATGTGCTCGTCCGTGTGGAGGGGTCCGATCCTGGGCGTGCGGACGAGACCCTGGAGGTCGACCAGGAGGCTCCGGCCCTCCGAGGCGAGCGCTGCGAGTGTCGCCTCCGAGAAGTCGGTGCGGGTGAGCGCGCAGACGTTCACCCAGCTCGCCTCCCCCGCGGCGGCCGTCGCCTGCTCGGGCGTCCACGGATCGCCCACCGCGTCGAGCCACATGATCCGGCGGTCACCCTCGTAGTGGAAGCTGTACGCGGTCGTGGCCGACGACTCGTGCCACGCAACCGGCAGGCCGAGTGCCTCGAGGGGCGGAAGCAGCAGCTCGCGGTCGGCGGCGCTGCACGACGCGCTGATCGCAGCCTCCGTGCCGATCCGGGCGAGCGTGCGGGTGCTCCAGAACACGCCTCCGCCGGGCCGCGGATCGGTGCCCGCGACGACGTCGCGCGACAGGTTCCCCATGACCGCGAGCTCGATCACGCCGGCGCCGCGCCGGTCGCCCCACGGCGCGAGAGGAGGGCGACGACGCTCGCGATCCCGAAGGACACGACGAAGCTCGGCACCGTGGCTCCGATCCCCCAGTCGGGCGGGCTCGCGTTGGCCACGAGGTCGACCCACCAGGCCGGCCCGGTCGGGTAGAGCCACTGGTAGAGCCCGAATCCCGCGACCCATGCTGCGATGAGCCCCGGTCTCCAGGCGGGCGCGCCGAAGACGTCCTCGGGCGTGTAGTGGGCGCCGGCGGCGAGCCAGTCGGCGAGCAGGACGGCGAAGAGTGGCACGAAGACCGAGCCGAGCAGGAGCAGGAAGCTCTGGAAGCTGACGAAGTCGACGACGAGGGCACCTGCGGTCGCGATCGCCGTGACGAGCACGACGAGGAGTGCCTGCGGCGCACGCGGAGCCGCGTTCTGCAACGAGACCGCCGCCGAGTACGCGTTCGCGAACGCTTCGTCGGTCTCGGTGACGAGCAGCGCGAACAGTGCGACGATCGCCGCGAAACCGCCTGCCACGACGGCCGCGGGCAGCGCCGCCGGGTCTCCGAGGTCGTGTGAGAGGACGAGCACGGCACCCAGCGCGAGCAGCCACATGTCCGGCACGAGGTACCCGATGCCGGTTCCCGCGAAGGCGCCGGTTCGCGTGCGAGAGAACCGCGTGTAGTCCGCCGCGTACGGAATCCACGACACGGTGATGCCGACGACGACGTCGGCGCCCTGCCACACGCTGAGGCCGCCCTCTCCGTCGGCGTTCCAGAGCGCCGACAGGTCGGCGCCGTCGAGGGCCCACCAGGTGAGGTAGAGGAGCGCGAGCGGGACGGCCCACACCGCGAAGCGCCGTACGAAGCGCCGCACGAAGCCGATCGGACCGAGAAGGCCCAGCGCGAGCGTGACCGCCCCGAACGCGAGCGTCCACAGCCATTGCGCCCGGAACCCGAAGAGCTCGTCGGAGAGCGCCGCCGCCGCGGTCGCGATGACGAGGAGCTCGAAGATCGTCCAGCCGACTCCCTGCAGGACGTTGATCGCAGTCGGCAGCAGCGAGCCGCGCTGACCGAGCGGTGCCCGCATCAGCGCCATCCCGGGGACGCGTGCGTCGGCGCCGATCATGCCGGCGACGGCGAGCATCGCGTTTCCGATGAGGCAACCGACGACGATCGCCGCGAGCGCGAGGGGCAGCGAGAGCGCGGGGACGAGCACTGCGCCCGCCACGATCACGAGCAGCGAGACGCCGAGGTTGCCCCACAGGAGCCCCGTCTCGGCCCCACTCAAGACCTGCAGCCGCGAGGGGACGGGATCGATACCCCAGCTGCCCTCGATCCGCTCGTTGGCCATCAGGCGCGTGAGGCTAGATGATCCACCTGTGATCCCCCGCTACCACGTCGTCGCCGAGTCGACGCACGAGCTCCAGAACCCGACCTCGGAGGAGAAGATCCTGCTGCTCGGAAAGAGGCTCGGGCTCGACGCGACGTCGAGCGTGCTCGACATCGCCTCGGGACGGGGCGGTCCGGCGCTGCTCCTCGCGGCGACCTACGGGTGCCGGGTGCGGGGCGTCGAGATCTCGCCCGACTTCCACGCCGTCGCCAGCGAGCGGGCCGCCGCGGCGGGGCTCTCGGAGCGCGTCTCGTTCGAGCTCGCCGACGGTGCGGCCGCCGCGTTCGAGCCGGAGAGCTACGACGCGGCGCTCTGCCTCGGCGCGAGCTTCGTCTACGGAAGCCTCGCGGACACGGTCGATGCGCTTTCACCCGCAGTGCGGCCGGGCGGCCACGTGGTCGTGGGAGAGCCGTACTGGAGGCGCCTTCCGCTGCCCCACGACTACGACGATCCGTACCGCCGTGAGCTGTGGACGACGCTCGAGGGGACGGTGACGATCTTCGAGACGTCCGGCCTCCCGGTCGTCTCGGTGCTCGCGTCCTCGGAGGACGACTGGGACCGATACGAGACGCTGCACTGGCAGGCAGTCGAGCGCTGGCTCGCGGAGAACCCGGACGATCCCGACGCCGCCGAGATACGCGAGCGCCACGAAGGCCACAAGCTCACCTACCTCCGCCACGGCCGGGACGTGCTCGGCTGGGCGATCTTCGTCGCCTGGAAGCGGCCCTAGCCGGCCAGGAGGCGCCGCAGCACGTACGGGAGGATCCCGCCGTGCCGCAGGTACTCGCGCTCGCGTGGCGTGTCGAGCCTGACGATCGCGCGGAACTCCGTTCCGTCCGCACGGACCGTCACCTCGTCCGCCTCGCCGTTCTCGAGGCCGGCGATCGAGAACGACTCACGGCCGCTGAGGCCGAGCGACTCGCGGCTCTCGCCCGGCAGGAACTGCAGCGGCAGGACACCCATCATGAGCAGGTTCGAGCGGTGGATGCGCTCGAAGCTCTCCGCGATCACCGCGCGCACGCCGAGGAGCTTCGGGCCCTTTGCCGCCCAGTCGCGTGACGAGCCGGAGCCGTACTCCTTCCCCGCGAGGACGACGAGCGGCGTCCCCTCGCGGCGGTAGAGCTCGGCGGCCTCGAAGATGGTCATCTCCTCGCCGGTCGGGACGTGCACCGTCCACGTCCCCTCCGAGCCGGGGACGAGCTGGTTGCGAAGCCGCACGTTGGCGAACGTGCCGCGCACCATGACCTCGTGGTTGCCGCGGCGCGAGCCGTAGGAGTTGAAGTCCTTCCGCTCGACGCCGTGCTCGACGAGGTAGCGGCCGGCCGGTGAGTCGGGCTTGATGGCGCCGGCGGGCGAGATGTGGTCCGTCGTCACGGAGTCGCCGACCGCGATGAGGCAGCGCGCGCCCTCGATGTCGTCGACGGTTCCCGGCTCCGGCGGCATGCCGTCGAAGTACGTCGGCCGGCGGACGTAGGTCGAGCCTGGATCCCAGTCGAAGAGCTCGCCCTCCGGCACGGGAAGCTCGCGCCAGGTCTCGTCGCCCGTGAAGACGTCGGCGTAGGTCGCGCGGAACATCTCCTCGCCGATCGCTCCGGCGACCGTGTCGCGAACCTCCTGCGGACTGGGCCAGATGTCGGAGAGGAAGACGTCCTCGCCGTCCGAGCCCACGCCGATCGGCTCGGTCGTGAGGTCGAGGTCCATGCGACCGGCGAGCGCGTAGGCGATGACGAGCGGCGGCGAGGCGAGGTAGTTGGCCTTCACCTCCGGGTGGATGCGGGCCTCGAAGTTGCGGTTCCCCGAGAGAACGGCGCACACGACGAGGTCGCCCTGCGACACGCCCTGCGAGATCTCGTCCGGCAGCGGGCCGGAGTTTCCGATGCACGTCGTGCAGCCGTAGCCGACGGTGTGGAAGCCGAGCTGCTCGAGGTACGGCGTGAGGCCGGCCTTGTCGTAGTACTCGGTGACGACCTTCGATCCAGGAGCGAGGCTCGACTTCACCCAGGACTTGCGTGTCAGCCCGCGCTCGACGGCCTTCTTCGCAAGGAGCCCTGCGCCGACCATCACCGCCGGGTTCGACGTGTTCGTGCACGAGGTGATCGCGGAGATGACGACCGCTCCGTGGCCGAGGTGGAACGTCTCGCCCTCGTGCGTCACCTCCACCGAGGTCGGCTCGACGAGTGCGATGCGCGGCGTGGTGGAGATCTCCGCGTCGCCGTTCTCCTCCTCGTGGCCGGGGACGCCGGAGGCGAGGGGGTCGCTGGCGGGGAACGTCTCGGCGACCGCCTCATCGTGCGCGTTGCCGTAGTCCACGCCGAAGCTCGGCAGCTCGTCGAGGAACGCCTGCTTCGCGTCACTCAGCGGCACGCGGTCCTGCGGGCGGCGCGGTCCGGCGAGCGACGGCACGACCGTCGAGAGGTCCAGCTCAACGACCTGCGAGTAGGTCGGCGGCTCGGACGGCTCGTGCCAGAGCGCGTTCTCCTTGCAGTACGCCTCGACGAGCGCGATCTGCCCGTTCGAGCGGCCCGTGAGGCGGAGGTAGCGCAGCGTCTCGTCGTCGACGGGGAAGAAGCCACACGTCGCGCCGTACTCGGGGGACATGTTCCCGATGGTCGCGCGGTCGGCGAGCGGGAGCGTCTCGAGCCCGTGTCCGAAGTACTCGACGAACTTCCCGACCACCCCGGTCTCGCGCAGGATCTGGGTCACGGTCAGGACGAGGTCCGTCGCGGTCGCTCCCTCCGGTAGCGCGCCCGTGAGCCTGAACCCGACGACCTGCGGAACGAGCATCGAGATCGCCTCGCCGAGCATCGCGGCCTCGGCCTCGATCCCGCCGACACCCCATCCGAGAACTCCGAGCCCGTTGACCATCGTCGTGTGCGAGTCGGTCCCGACGAGCGTGTCGGGGAAGGCGACGCCGTCTCGCTGCTCGACCACGCGGGCGAGGAACTCGAGGTTCACCTGGTGGACGATTCCCGTGCTCGGGGGGACGACCTTGAAGTTGTCGAACGCGCCCTGCCCCCAACGCAGGAACGCGTAGCGCTCGCGGTTGCGCCGGAACTCGAGCTCCGCGTTTCGGAAGAGCGCCAGGCTGCTCGCGAACTCGTCGACCTGGACCGAGTGGTCGATGACGAGCTCGACGGGGAGAAGCGGGTTGATCTTGCGCGGATCGCCGCCGAGGTCGTGCATCGCGTTGCGCATGGCCGCCAGGTCGACGACCGCGGGGACGCCGGTGAAGTCCTGCAGCAGGACGCGGCCGGGCGTGAAGGAGATCTCCTGCGAAGGCTCGGCTTTCGCGTTCCAGCTCGCGACCGCTTCGACGTCCGCCGTCGTCACGCCCGTGCCGTCCTCGGTCCGCAGCACGTTCTCGAGCAGGATGCGGAGCGTGTAGGGGAGCCGGAAGACGTCATGGCTCGACTGCAGGGCATCGAGGCGGAAGATCTCGTGGCTCGCGCCGTCCACGTCGAGCGTGGAGCGCGCCCCGAAGCTGTTGGGATGCGACATCGACTCCGATTCAAGCAGCTTGGGGCGGGCCAGCCGCCCGAGCCCCTTCTCCGTCAGCGTCTCGCGACGGGGGTCGAGGTGGCGGGTGACGGCCTGTGCGTACGGTGCTCCGACGCGTCGTGCGTACGCACCGAACCCTTCGTCCCGCACGGGCCGCAGGTCCTCGTTGTACGGGTCGAGCAGGTGCTGGCGGCCGACCTTTCGGGCCGAGTTGAAGAACGCGAGCCCCATGCCGAGCGAGACCTCGAGGAGCGAACGCTGCTCGCGGTCCGCCTCCGCGAGCAGCCCCTGGTACACGGCGGCGAGCTCCGGCGGTGTGGGAAGCCCTCGCGCGTCCTCGCGCAGGTCGGCGAGCGAGCGCCGGAGACCCTCCACTTCGAGCGGGGGTATGTCGATGAGTCGCGCGGTCGTCCCGCTCGCGCCCTCGAGCGCTCCCAGCAGGTCGTCCACGGAACCGAACTCGGCGTCTCTCGCGAGCACGTTCGCGGCCTTGAGCTCGGCCACGAGCGCATCGAGGTACACCCGCGTCCCGTGCGTGATGTCGGCTGCGCCGGCCAGGAGCCAGAGCGGCGAGAAGCCGAACGCGAGGATCGACCCGAGCTCGACGATGTTGCCGCCCGCCTTTCGCGCGGCGAGCTTCTTCGGCGAGCTCTCGACCTCGCCGGCCACCTCGTGTGGGGCGCGGCCGACGCCTCCCACGAGCTCGACCGTGATCCGAAGCAGGTTCTTCGCTGTCGCCTCGTAGAAGCGCGATGTTCGGACGAGCCGCGGGAGGATCAGCTCGGCCGTCTCGTGGATCGAGCCTCCGAGCGCCGCCGCGACCGCGCGGAGGATGCGCTCGGGGAGCGACACGACGTACCGTGTCGCGCGGCGCAAACCTCTAGCTCTCGGCGTCTTTCGCGCCGACCGCGATACCGCCGAACACGGTGAAGCCGCCGAGCGTGAGCGTCGGCGCGTCTGCGGCCTCCGGCTCGGGCACGCTGATCGCCACGCCGCCGGCGATCGCCGTCACGCTCGACTCGACGCGCCAGCCCGTCGGAACGCGGATCGCGATCCCGCCGAAGGCAGAGTGCACGTCGAGGTGCGCTCCGTCTGCGAGCTCCGCCTCGCGCAGGTCGACGGCGATGCCACCGAGCCACGAGAACATGGAGCCGCCGCGAAACGCCTTCGCGCGGCTCTTCAGGTCGACGCCGTTCAGCGCGGCGACCAGGGCCACCTCGTCGCTCTCCTCGTCGCCGCGGGACGGGAACACGCGCTTGAGGAGCGCGGCGGACGCGACCATTCCCGTCCAGAATCCGAGCTTGAAGAGGAGCAGTCCGCGGATCAGCCGCACGCCCGCAGGGTAGCGGCCCGCATCTAGCATGGCCGCGATGGAGACCGCGGCGATCCGCACCCTGCTCGCTCAGGCGTTCCCCGACGCGTCGGAGCTCGACGTCGAGGACCGAACGGGCGGGGGAGACCACTTCCAGGTCACGGTCGTCAGCGCGGAGTTCGACGGCCTGTCGCTGATCGACCAGCACCGCCGCGTGAACGACGCGCTCGCCGCGCCTCTCGCCGACGGCTCCATCCACGAGCTGCGCATCAAGACGAAAGGAACGGCATGAAGACGTTGAACGAGCAGATCTCCGAGGTGATCGAGTCCGAGCCCGTGGCGGTGTTCATGAAGGGGACGCCGCAGATGGTCATGTGCGGCAATTCACACCGCGCACTGCAGGCGCTGCACTCCGCAGGCGCGCCGATCACGGCCGTGGACATCCTCCCCGACCCCCGCATCCGCGAGGAGCTCGCGTCGATCTCCGGCTGGCCGACGATCCCGCAGGTCTTCGTGAACGGCGAGCTCATCGGCGGCGCCGACATCACCGAGGAGCTCTACGAGTCGGGCGAGCTCGCGCAGAAGCTCGACGACGCGCTCGGCGCCGACCGGGCGCTGGACGTGAAGGTCGTCGCGCTCGAGCTGAGCTAGGCCGCCGCGATCCGGTCGGCGAGCTCGCGCGAGATCGCGTGCTCGCCGCGCGCTGTCCGCACGGTGACAGGCCCTCCGAAGGGGGCCCGCGCGACGAGCTCCAGATCCGAGCCCGGCACGATCCCGAGCTCGCCGAGGTAACGCAGGAGCTCCGAGTCGGCGTCCGGGACGCGCGAGACGGACGCGCGTGAGCCCGGCTCCAGATCGAGGAGCGTGCGGTCGTTCGCGTCCACGAGACGGAGCTCCCGGTCTGGAATCGGGTCGCCGTGCGGATCGTGCGTGGGGAAGCCGAGCTCCTCGTCGATGCGCGCCTCGAGCTCCTCGGACAGCGCGTGCTCGAGCAGCTCCGCCTCTGCGTGCACCTCGTCGAGCCCGAGGCCGAGCCGGTCGACGAGGTACAGCTCGAGCAGGCGGTGGTGGCGCAGCACCTCGAGGGCTCCCAGCCGGCCGGTCTCCGTGAGTGCGACCCCCCGGTACGGCAGGCGCTCGACGAGGCCGAGCTCCGCCAGCCGCTTCGTCATCGCAGTCGCCGACGGCGCGCTCACGCCCACGCGGTGGGCGAGCGCGGACGTCGTGACGCGTTCTCCCGACGACTCGAGCACGTAGATCGCCTTCAGGTAGTCCTGGACGGCGACGGTGAGGTCTGTGCTCGCGGCTGGCATTCGTCGCGGCTTAGGTTACACTCCGCACCGGAATTAGCTATGCCTAAAACGCGCCTGACCCGAGGCAAGCTCCTGGCCGCCGCCGCACCGCTGGCGGCGGTGCCGCTCGTGGGCAAGGCCGCGCTCGGCGCAGATGGCGAGCAGGCACACGCAGGGCACGCGGCCGATCGCATGCCCGCGAACCATCTCGACGGGCCGCTGGGCCATGCGGCAATGGTCGGCGACGAGGCGCCGGCTGTCGGCGGACCGCGCGACCTCGACGCGCTGCTCTATCCACCGCCGGCCTTGCCCTATCGCCCCGGCCGGATTCGTGAGTACACGCTGACCGCGACCGACGTCGACCTCGAGGTCGCGCCGGGGGTCTTCTTCCCGGGGTGGGTCTACAACGGGACCGCCCCCGGGCCGGTGGTCCGGGCGACCGAGGGCGACCGGCTGCGGGTCAGGTTCGTCAACGCGGGCTCGCATCCGCACACGATCCACTTCCACGGCATCCATCCGGTGGGGATGGACGGCGTGTTCGAGGTCGTCGAGTCGGGCGGCAGCTTCACGTACGAGTTCGAGGCGCGCCCCGCAGGGCTCCACCTCTACCACTGCCACGCGACGCCCCTCAAGAAGCACATCCACAAGGGCCTCTACGGCGCGTTCATCATCGATCCGAAGGAGCTGCGCCCGCCTGCGCAGGAGCTCGTCATGGTGATGAACGGCTTCGATACGGACGGAGACGGCGGGAACAACTTCTACGCGGTCAACGGGCGATCGTTCTACTACGCCCGCTACCCGATCCGCGTGAAGCGCTCCGAGCGCGTCCGGGTCTATCTGGCGAACCTCACCGAGTTCGACCTGATCAACTCCTTCCACCTGCACGCCGACTTCTTCCGCTACCAGCCGACCGGCACGGGCGAGCACTGGGAGTACACCGACACCGTGATGCAGTGCCAGGGCCAGCGCGGCGTCCTCGAGATCGAGTTCGCGGGGACGGGGCTGCACATGTTCCACGCCCACCAGTCCGAGTTCGCAGAGCTCGGCTGGATGGGCTTCTTCGACGTGGTCGACGAGTGATGGAGGCCGGCTCGACCACCACGCGGCCCGGTGGTGTCAACTGGCGCGTCTGGGCCGTCGTGCCGGTCCTGCTGCTCGCGATTGCGGTCGGCGTGGTCGTGAGCGCCGGGTCGAGCCTGGTCGACCTCGTCGGCTCGAACCCGCCCCCGGCCGACGAGTTCGAGATCCGGCGGGTCGAGTTCTCGCAGGGCGAGATACGCATCGTCGTCCGCAACCCCCAGCGCGACGACCTGACGATCGCGAGCATCACGGTCGACGACGCGATCGTCCCCTTCACGGTCGACGGGCCGACGACGCTGGGACGGCTGCGCTCGTCGACGATCGTCGTGCCGTTCGAGTGGGTCGAGAACGACCCGATCGCGGTGGGCGTGACGAGCTCCACCGGCATCGAGACGGTGAAGGAGATCCCCGCAGCCGTCGAGACACCCCAACCGTCCGTCCGCGGGTTCTTCGGCTACGCGCTCATCGGGCTGCTCGTCGGGGTCGTGCCCATTGCGCTCGGTCTGCTCTGGCTGCCTGCGCTGCGACAGGCCGCGCCGGTCTGGCTCGCGACGTTCATGGCGTTCACCGCCGGCCTCCTCTCGTTCCTCGGGGTCGAGGCGCTGACGGAGGCGTTCGACCTGCAGGCGGCGCTGCCGTCCGCGCTCGGTGGCTCCGGCCTCGTCCTGCTCGGAGTCGCCCTCAGCTTCCTGGGGATGACCGCGATCGCGGGCCGGCTGAGCCGAGGCGGGACCGCCACCGGGCTCACGCTTGCGGTCCTCGTTGCACTCGGGATCGGCCTGCACAACCTCGGGGAGGGTCTCGCGATCGGCGCGTCGTTCGCGGTCGGCGAGCTGCAGCTGGGCGCCTTCCTGATCGTCGGGTTCATGATCCACAACGTCACCGAGGGCCTCGGGATCGCGACGCCGGTGGCGAAGACACGCGTCACCGTCCTCGCGCTCGCCGGGCTTGCACTCGTTGCGGGCGCGCCCGCGATCCTCGGCGCCTGGATCGGCGGCTACACGCAGAACGAGGTGCTCGGCGCGCTCTTCTTCGCGATCGCTGCAGGCGCTGCTTTTCAGGTGGTGGTCGAGGTCGCCCGCTACGTCGCGCGTACGGCGCCGGGCGGCCTTCGCTCCGGCCATGCGATAGCGGGCTTCGTCGTCGGCATCGCGGCGATGTACGCGACCGGCGTTCTGGTCGCGTAGCGCCAGCACGTGGATGCTGCATTGCGAGCGTCTCTGACTTCTGCGGAAAGGTGCCCGGCAACCCGTCCTTAACGGCGGCTAACCCGCGGTTCACGGCCACGGGGCTATAACCGTCGAGTCATGTCGTTCGCACGCATGCTCGCTGCGCTTGCCGCCGCAGCCATCCTCGGTGGCGCAGTCGCAGTCGGCGGCGTCGCTCTACTCGGTGGACTCGACGGCACGACGACGGTCGTGAACGAGACGGCCGCTGTGCGGAGCCCGGGGCTCGCCCCATCGAGCGGGAAGGGCATGACGGTCAACGAGATCTACCAGCGCGCCGCCTCGGGCGTCGTACGGGTGAACTCCACGAGCAACTCGGCGTCGACCTCGTCCACGCCCGGTGAATCGGCGCTCGGGTCGGGCTTCGTCATCGACAAGGCCGGCCACATCGTCACGAACTACCACGTCGTCGAGGGCGCGGACGTCGTCACTGTCAGCTTCTCGAACCGCGACACGGTCAAGGCCGAGGTCGTCGGGACGGATCCGTCCACCGACCTCGCAGTGCTCAGCGTCAACACGTCCGCAAGCGCTCTCACACCTCTCTCGCTCGGCAACTCCGACGTCGTCGAGGTCGGCGACGCCGTGGTCGCGATCGGCAACC
Source organism: Gaiellaceae bacterium (assembly GCA_036274755.1). GTDB lineage: Bacteria > Actinomycetota > Thermoleophilia > Gaiellales > Gaiellaceae > GMQP-bins7. The sequence goes on along the minus strand of DASUFC010000078.1, from coordinate 96,629 downwards.
CGTTCGGGCTCGACCGCACTGTCACCTCCGGGATCGTGAGCGCCGTGCAGCGCCTCATCACCGCGCCGAACCGCTTCACCATCGACCACGTCATCCAGACCGACGCCGCGATCAATCACGGGAACTCGGGCGGCCCGCTGCTCAACAGCCGCGGCCAGGTGATCGGCGTCAACTCGCAGATCGAGACCGGAGACACCGCGACCGGCAACGTCGGCATCGGGTTCTCGGTCCCGTCGAACACCGTCAAGGACGTCGTGGCGCAGATCCTCCGCTCGGGTCATGTCGACCACGCGTACCTCGGCATCAGCGGCCAGGCCGTCACGCCGGACGTCGCCGACACCTACAACCTCGCAGCGAAGAAGGGCGTCATCGTCAACTCGGTCACGAGTAACTCGGGCGCCGCCAAGGCGGGTCTCGAGGGTGGTCGACGCGAGGTCGTCGTCGCCGGCGAGACGTACGTCCTGGGCGGCGACATCATCGTCGCCTTCGACGGCAAGCAGATTTCCTCCCTCGATCAGCTCCGCGACGCGGTCGCCGCGCACAAGCCCGGCGACAAGGTCACCGTCGTGATCTTCCGCGGCGCGAACAAGACGAGCGTGACCGTCACGCTCGGACGGCAGCCCCCATCCCCCCAGGGCTAGCCGCGAGCACGGCCCCGGTCAAGCCGGGGCCTTGCTCACCTACCTCGGCACGGGGTCCGACCGCCTGCCCGGACCCCGGCCGACCTCTTATTGCGCAGATGGGAAACGCCGAATGGCGTTTCCCATCGCGAACGTCACAGACGCTCGTCGCGTTGTTCCCTTCCCGCTCACAGTCCTACATCGGCTCGAGCCGGCCGTGCGTTCGTTCTCGATGCCGCGTTGTTCCCTTCGCGCTCACAGTCCTACATCGGCTCGAGCCGGCCGTGCGTTCGTTCTCGATGCCGCGTTGTTCCCTTCGCGCTCACGGTCCTGGAGCGGCCTGGGCACGGAGCGCTTCATCCGTGAGCGCATAGCCGCGGTCGATCAGGGCTCGTTTGCGGTCTTCCGGCCACGGGGCGTCGCTGCGGAACGTCGGGTCGAGGCTGTGGGCACCCGCGGTGCCGCGGACGACGAGGGTCGGGACGTGGCGATCGTGGCGGAACGGGAAGCGAGCCGCGTCGAAGCGCGCCTCGAGCTCGTCACGGAGGCTTCGGCGTCGCCGGCGCGGTGCCGCGGCGAGCGCGGCGCGCATCACGTCCTCGCGCAGGAGCCGAAGCTCGCGAATCGACGTCTCGCGCTCGGCGGCGTGACGCTCCTCGACGACGGCGTTCCGTGCGAAGGCGACCCGCATGAGGCGCACGATCAGCTCCCCGTAGTGCGCCGGCTCCCCGCGTGACGCACGATCCTGGGCGAGCTTGACCTCGGCCAGCAGCGCGCGCACCGGCGGGACCGCGCGGAACCTCTCGAGCCGCTCGCTCGCTCTCTCGAGAAATGCTGCCTCGGACGCCGGGTAGCTCGGGATGTACCGGAACGCTGCAAGGGCGGCGACGTCAGGATGGCGGTAGGCGTGCTCCAGCGGGAAGTTGCGCACCCACCCCCCGTCGGTCGCGACCCTGCCGTCGACGGCCACGGGGAGCACGAGGCCGCTGATCGCGGCGGACGCGAGGACGGCGCGCCCCATGACCTCCGGCTCGGTCGTGCGCGAGGAGTACTCGAGCTCGAAGTCGCGCTCCTCGTCGCCCTCCGGATAGTCGGACACGTCGGTCGCGTAGACGAAGAGCTCGACATCGGAGGCCGCGAGTGCGGCCCCGATCTCCGCAGGCGGACGGACGCGGTCGGCAATCGTCTCCGGCAGCGTGTAGTCGTGGAGGCCGCCGGGGAACTGCCAGATCGGACGGGGCCGGAAGGCGTCTGCGGGCTGCAGGCCGAGAAGGAGCTCCTCGAGCCCGTCGAGGTCGTCGAGAGCGGCCATGGTCCCGGCGAGGGCGCCTGCGGACGTTCCGTGGATCCAGCGGATCCGGGACCAGAGATCGGTCTCGGCGAGCCTGCGCAGGAACCCGAGCTCGAGCAGCGCGCCGTTGATGCCTCCGCCCGAAAGGACGACGGCGACATCGCGGCTGCGACTCTCGGGCACGAGGCTATTGTGCCCCCGTGGAGTCGGAGCTACGCCCCGGCGCAGGGCTCCTGGAGGACCTCGATCTCGAGTCCGACGAGGAGCTGTGGGAGGGAGACGACGACGGGGATCACAGCGGGTGGTTCTGCGTTCGCACGGACCCGTTCCCCTGCCCCGCGGAAGGGTGCTCCTTCGTCGCGGACTTCATGACCGCCGCGCATCTCGTGCTCGTCTGGGAGGTGCGGGACGATCCGAACCTGCTGTGGCACGCGCAGCGGGCGAAGGAGGTCGGCCGGAATCCGCGCATCGTCGGCTACGAGAACGGGTTCGGGCCGAGCGCGTCCTACTACGCGTGGGAAGCCGCGGGCCGCCCCGTCCACGGCGTGAAGCGCTGACGCCGGGCGGAATGGGGGACGCCGGTAGCATCGAGCTGATGGCGACCGCGACCGTGAGAGTGAGCGGCGTGCGCTGCGAGCGCTGCATCGGCAGGCTCGCGGGCGCGCTGCGCGGGCACGACGGCATCGAGTACGCGAACGCGAACCTCATGGGCGAGGTCACGCTCGAGTGGGACGACGCGAAGACCTCCCGCGAGGAGATCACCGCCGCCCTGCGCCGCTCCGGATTCCCCGAGCTCGCCGACGAGCGGGAATAGCCTCCACCGGCGCCACGTTCAAGGCTCCCGTAGGAGACAGCGGTACGGTACGCCGGTGAGCGAGCCGAGCCCCGACACCGACGCACGCAGGATCGCGACCGAAGCTCGCGACCGTGCGCGCTTCGAGGAGGACGCGCTCGCGCTCGCCGATCAGGTCTACCGGGTTGCGAGACGACTCGTCGGCTCGCGCGAAGAGGCAGAGGATCTCGTCCAGGAGACATATGCGAGAGCGTTTCGGAGCTGGAAGTCGTTCACCCCGGGCACGAATCTCCGCGCCTGGCTCCTTCGCATCCTCACCAACCTCAACGTCGACCGGGGGCGCAAGATCCAGCGCAGCCCGCAGACACAGCCCCTGGAGGAGAGCGACTACTACCTCGCCAACAAGCTCGCCTCGGCAGGCGGCGAGGAGGTCCTCGAGGCCGACGACGTCGCCGAGCGCCTTTCCCAGGACTCGATCGTGAACGCGCTCTCCGAGATCCAGCCGCAGTTCCGCGATGTCGTCGTGCTCGTCGACATCGGGGACTTCTCGTACGCTGATGCGGCACAGATCCTCGATGTGCCCATCGGAACCGTCATGTCACGACTTCACCGCGGACGTCGCGCCTTGAAACAGCACCTCGCAGAGGGGGCGATCTCCTGATGGGCGCGCCGTGCGATCGTTGCGAAGAGCTCCTCCAGGACTTTCTCGATCGCACGTTGTCCGACGCCGAGTGGCGCGAGGCCGAGGAGCATCTCGGCGACTGCGACTACTGCCGTCGGCGGTACCGCTTCGAGGAGACGCTGCGTCGCTACGTGCGGACGAGCTCCGTCGAGCGGATGCCACCAGGCCTGATGGACAAGCTCGCCGAGCTCCGCGGGCTCGACGCGACCGCGTAGACGTCCTAGAGATCCGCCGGCGTGTCGACGTCCCCGGGCGCGCCGAGGTCGTCGCACGGGACGAGTCGCGCGGGGACGGCCCGAAAGCCCTCGTCGGGCACCCGAACGAAGTCCCCGCGGCCGAGCACGAGCGGATGGCCCCTCGCTCCGGCGTACGAGGCCGCCACGATCCCTCCCTTCCGCTTCCACTCACCGAGCACACGCTCGACGGCTTCGGGCGAGAGCGTCGGACCGTCGGCCAGGACGACGACCGCGGCACCTACGTCGTCAGCGAGGGCCTCGAGCCCGCAGCGCAACGACGCTCCCGGCCCACGCGCCCATTCGGCGCAACGGACGATCCGCACACCGCCGCCGATCTCGTCGAGCGGATACGCGCCCTCGACGACGACGACCTCGTCGACCGACGTCTCGTGCACGCGATCGAGCACGGACGGCAGCAGGAGCCGCTGCTTCGGGCTTCCGAACCGCGACGCCTCGCCCGCGGCGAGGACGATCGCGGCGACCCGTGCCATCAGCTCTCGTCGACCGTGACGCTGTTCACGACGACGGGCTTGCTCGGAGGTCCGTCCTTGCCGGGAGTACCCAGTGCGTCGATCCGCTCGATCGTGTCCATGCCCTCCGTGACCGTGCCGACGATCGCGTAGTCGGGCGGAAGGCCCGCGTCCTCGCCGGTCACCACGAAGAACTGGCTCCCCGAGGTGCCCGGCGCCTCGTCCGGCGACTTCGCCATGGCGACGGTGCCCTTCGTGTACTTCGCGTCCGACGGCGGTGCGTCGACCGTTGTGTAACCCGGATCGCCGCGGCCCGACTGCGTGGGGTCGCCGCCCTGGATGACGAAGCCCTGGACGACGCGATGGAAGATCGTGTCGTCGAAGTAGCCGTCGTACGCGAGCGCCACGAGGGACGCCGTCGTCGTCGGCGCGAGGTCCAGATCGAGCGTGACCGTGAACGGTCCGCAGCTCGTGTCGAAGACGAGCTTGTAGGTCTTCGAGGAGTCGAGCGGCCCGGACGGCGGCTGCTGTGGCTCGAGCGGGCGTGCGGCCGGAGCGTCGACGTCGGCGCACTCCGTGATCGTGCCGGTCGTCGTCGTGGTGTCGGTACCGGAGGCGTCGTCGCTGCCGCCGCCGCACCCCGCCACGACGAGAGACGCGCCGAGGACAAGGAGGACGAGGAGGGCACGCACGGTCTGCGATCCTAGCCGGGGATGGCGACCGTCACGCGTTGCGAATGGGCAGTTGGCAGTGACCCGCTCATGCTCGCCTACCACGACGAGGAGTGGGGCATGCCCTCGCACGACGATCGCTTCCTCTTCGAGCTCCTGACGCTCGAGGGGGCGCAGGCCGGGCTCTCCTGGTCGACGATCCTGAACAAGCGCGAGGGGTATCGGCGGGCCTTTGCGGACTTCGACCCGGCAGCGGTCGCGCGGTTCGGGCCCAGGGACGTCGAGCGGCTGCTCGGCGATCCCGGCATCGTCCGCAACCGGTTGAAGATCGAGTCGACCGTGAACAACGCCGCCCGTGTGCTGGAGGTGCAGGAGGAGGTCGGCAGCCTCGACGCGTACCTGTGGGCGTTCGTCGACGGCCGCCCCATCGTCAACGCGTTCCGGAAAGTGGACGAGATCCCGGCGGAGACCGACCTGTCCAGGGCGATCTCGAAGGACCTGAAGCGGCGTGGCTTCCGCTTCGTCGGGCCGACCTCGATCTACGCGTTCATGCAGTCCGCCGGCCTGGTCGACGACCACACGGTGGACTGCTTTCGCTACCGGTCGGCGGGTTAGGCGCGCGTCGTCAGCGAGACCATGTCCGCCAGGTTCACGAGCTGGATGGCGGCACGGAAGGTCGCGATGCGCTCGTCGTCCTGGAGCTCGGGGCCGGAGCGCCAGAGGTCCTGCGCGGTCATGAGGAGCTCCTGGATCCGCTCGGACTCCTCCAGATGGCCGTTCGATCGCTCGCGCGAGGCGTTCACGGCGAGGCCGATCGCACCGATCGCGTCGCGCTGACGCATCCAGAGCATGGGCACCGCCATCGAGATGTACTGGTGGATGCGCGCGAACGTGAGCGGCTGGACGAGCGAGGTCGGGCCCTTCGGCGCCGAAAGCGCCTCGAGCTCCTCGCCGGCGAGCATTCGCCGTGCGCTGCCGCCGAGCATGAGGCGAAGCTGCTTGTCGTCGAAGCCCGCGAGCTTCGCGGTCCTGACTGCGACGAGCAGCGAGTTCGGCTGGCGCCCGTACGGGTAGTCGGACGCGTACATGACCTGCTCGGGCGCGATCTGCCGATAGAGGTCGAGCAGGTCGAGCCCGCTCCACACGGACGTGTCGAAGAAGACGCCGCGAATGCCGCCGAGGCGACCCGCGAGACCGGCCATGTCGGCGATGCCGGCGTGAGCGACGATGAGGCGCACGCCCTCGTTGCGCTTCACGAGCGTCTCCAGATCCTCGGCGATCGGTGGCAGGCCGCGCCCGCCGTGAATGAGGATCGGGACATCCCGCTCGACCGCGAGCGCGAAGATCGGCTGCAGGCGGTCGTCGTCGAGCGCGAACGCCTGCGCGCGAGGATGGAGCTTGATGCCACGCGCGCCGAGCTCGAGGCAGCGGCGTGCCTCCTCGAGCGGCTGGGCGGTGAGGTCGAGCCGGACGAACGGCAGCAGCCGGCCCTCGGATCGTCGCGCGTGTGCGAGCGTCCGGTCGTTGGGAACGGTGAACGCGGGCTCGCGGTCGAACTCGTCGAGGCAGAACATGAAGGCGCCGGCGAACCCGTAGCGTTCGAGGAGACCCAGGAGCTCGTCGTGATCGCCGACCATGCCGTCGATGTCGTGACCGAGGTGTGTGTGGGCGTCGAAGAGGTAGGCGTTCTCGGGCAGCTCCCGGCGGAGCTCGTCGCTCCAGCGGTCGACGATCGTCCGCGCGTGGTCGAGCGGCGTCACGTGCGAAGCGCCTTCCAGACGCGCGGCGCCGTCATGGGCAGCTCGCGAAACCGTGTGCCTGTCGCGGCGGCCACCGCGTTCGCGACCGCAGCCGGAGCACCCACGACGGGCGCCTCGCCGATGCCCTTCGCACCGAACGGGCCGTCCGGGGCGGGGACCTCGACGATCAGCGTCTCGATCTCCGGGACGCGCTCAGCCGTCGGTAGCGCGTAGTCGAGGAACGAGCTCGTGAGGAGCCGTCCGTCCTCGTCGTGGTCCAGCGACTCGAAGAGCGCCCAGCCGATGCCCTGCGTCGCACCGCCGCGCATCTGGCCCTCGACGAGCGCGGGATTGAGCGCGCGGCCCACGTCCTGCGCGATCACGTGGCGGAGGAGATGCACCTCGCCCGTCTCGCGATCGACGCGGACGTGGGAGAGGTGGGCGGCGACGGACGGAGCACCGCTCGTCTGGGCCGATCCGCCGTGGCCTTCGATGGGCTCGTAGCGGCCGCCGAAGCGGAGCGCCTTCTTCGCGAGCTCCTCGACCGTGATCGAGCGGTCGGGCGCGCCGACCGCGCGCACGACGCCATCGACGACCTCCAGGTCGTCCGGGGCGATCTCGAGCTCCTGCGAGGCGGCGGCGAGGACCTTCTCGCGCGCGGACTCGGCGGCGCGCAGGACAGCGGCTCCGACCGTGTACGTCACCTTGGAGCCTCCGCTTCCTCCAGCGTACGGCCCGGAGGTCGTGTCGGCCGAGATCACGCGCACGTCGTCCGGCGAGAGCCCGAACGCGGCGGCGGCGATGACTGCAAAACCCGAGTTGACGCCGCTCATGTCGGCGGCCGACGTGACAACGGTCATCGTTCCGTCCGAGTTCACCCGGCAGACGGCGGCGGCGGGCTCCAGCCCGCCGGGCCAGTGCCCGGCCGCCATCCCGATCCCCTCGTCCGGCGGGAGCGAGTCGCGGGTCGCCCAGAGCGGGTGCTCCCGGATCCGCTCGAGCACTTCCCGGGCTCCGATGAGCGGGAAGGGCGCGCCGCTGACGCCGATGTCGCCCTCCGTCACGGCGTTGCGCAGCCGGAGCTCGACCGGGTCGATGTCGAGTGCCTGCGCGAGCTCGTCGAGAAGGGACTCGAGCGCGAATGCGGCCGTCGGCGCGCCGGGCGCACGGTACGCGCCGAACGTGAAGCGGTTCGTCTGGACGCCGTACCCGCGGAGGTCGTGCGCCTCCCAGTTGTAGGGGCCGGCCACGAGGAGCGAGCTGATGCCTTCGACGCCCCAGCCCGCGTTCGAGCCGCGGTCGACGATCATCCGGGCCTCGATGCCCGTGAGCGTCCCGTCCGCACGGGCGCCGATCTTCAGGCGCGTCACCTGCGCCGAGGCGGGGTTCGTCGCCTGGAAGTCCTCGCTGCGTGTGAACGCCAGCCGGACGGGACGTCGGAGCACGAGTGCCGCCCCGGCCGCGAGCGGCTCGACGAGCGCGAACTTGCCACCGAACGCCCCGCCGAGCGGCTCCGCGATCACGCGGACCCGTTCGAGCGGGAGGTCGAATGCGCGCGCGAGCTCACGCTGCGTGACGAACGAGCCCTGCGTGCTCGTCGAGACGACGAGCTGTCCCGAGGGCTCGAGCCACGCCGTGCTGACCTGCGGCTCGAGGTACGCCTGGTAGACCCACGGAGTCCGGAAGGTGCCTTCGACGATCGCGTCGCTCGCCGCGAAGGCAGCGCCGACGTCGCCGCTCTCCCGCGTGATCCGGTCGAGGACGTTCGCCGACAGCTCCTCGCCCGGATCGTCCTCCTGTCCGTGATCCACCCCGGCGTGAATCGACTCGAGGTCGGCCGCCTCGTCGTCGGCCTCTTCGACCGTGCGCGCGAGCGGGGCGCCGGTCTCCATCGCGGCCTCGACGTCGACGACAGTAGGCAGGGGCTCGTAGTCCACGAGCACGACTTCGGCGCCGTCCTCGGCCGCGGTCTCGGACTCCGCGACGACGAGCGCGACGGGCTGACCCGCGAACACGACCTCCTCGCGCGCGAGTGGCTCCGACGTGCGGTCGGTGCCGCTCGACGTGATCGGGAGGTCTGCGGCGCCGAACACTGCGATGACGCCGGGGATCGCGAGCGCCGCGTCCTTCTCGATGCCGCGGATGCGCGCGTGCGCCTCGGTTGCGAGGACGGGCCGCGCGTGCAGGAGTCCGTGGACGTAGCCGTCGGCGGCGAAGCGCGTCGCGCCGATCACCTTGTCGGGGGCGTCGAGCCGCGGCCGCGCGACGCCGATGAGGCTCGTGTCGCTCATCGCACCGCCTCGGCTCGGGCGCGTGCCTGCTCGAGCGCGCGCATGGCGACCGTCACCGCGAGCGCCCGACGGTACGTCTCCTCGGCGAACCGGTCGCCGAAGATCTCGGCGGCCGAGATCGCTTCGTGCACGTCGCCGCCGGGGAGGAGGAACGGCGTCGAGCCGACACCGGTCAGCGCGACCTGCTCACCCGACGGGCCGACGAGCGCCGCGGCGCCCGCGAGCGCGAACCCGGACGCGGGATGCTCGACGGAGACGTAGGCGCTTCCCGACCCCGCCTGGGGGAGGGGGATGACGACGTCCGTGACGAGGTCCTGCGGTCCGAGGGACGTCATGAACGGGCCGAGCAGCAGATCGGAGACCGTCAGCTCGCGTTTGCCGTCCGCGCCGTGCACTCCGACCCGGGCGTCGAGCGCGAGCAGCACGGCGGGCATGTCGGACGCGGGATCGGCGTGCGCGAGGCTCCCGCCGACCGTCCCCAGATTGCGAACCTGCACGTCGCCGATCCCGCGGGCGCATTCGGCGATCGCGGCGAGACCGGGCCGCTCCACGATCGGAGACGCGGCCAGCTCCGCCCAGGTGCTGAGCGCCCCGATGTGGACGGCTCCATCGTGTTCTTCGAGACCGCGTAGGTCGAGCCGCGAGATGTCGACCACGACCGACGGCCGCGCGATGCGCAGCTTCATCACGGGGATGAGCGACTGTCCGCCCGCGATCGCCTTCGCGTCCGGCTCGGCGAGGAGCTCGACCGCGTGCTCGACGTCGGACGCGCGCGCGTACCGGGTCGCGGCCGGGATCACGATGCGACCCCCACGGCGCGAATCGATTCGACGACGCCCTGGTAGCCGGTGCACCGACAGAGGTTCCCGCGCAGTGCGCGGCGGATCTCCTCGTCGCTCGGCGCGGCGTCGCGGGAGAGCAGGTCGGCTGTCGTGAGGATCATCCCGGGCGTGCAGAAGCCGCATTGCAGCCCGTGATGCTCGACGAACGCGCGCTGGATGGGATGCAGGTCGCCGTCGCGTGCCAGGCCTTCGATCGTCGTCACCTCGCGCCCCTCCGCCTGGAGCGCGAGCACCGTGCAGCTCTTCACCGCGCGGCCGTCGAGGAGGACGGTGCAGGCACCGCACTGGCTCGTGTCGCAGCCGATGTGCGCCCCCGTGAGCCCGAGCCCGTCGCGGAGGGCGTGGACGAGAAGCGTCCGACCTTCCACCTCCAGCGAGCGTCGCTCGCCGTTGACGACGAGCGTGAGGGGGTCAGACACCTGCGGTGAGCGGTGCGCGCTTGTCGCGCAGATATGCGAGGTAGGGCTGTGGGTCGATCGCCGCCGTGCCCGTGATGCGCTCGATCGTCTCTTTCGGCGTGAGCTTGCGGCCGAGTGAGTAGAGGTTGTCGCGAAGCCAGGCAGCGAGCTCCAGGAGCTCTCCTTCTTCCATCTGCGCGTCGAGATCGGGAAGCGCCTCGCGGACGGCGGACCAGATCTGGAGTGAGATGACGTTGCCGAGCGCGTAGGTCGGGAAGTAGCCGATCCCGCCCTGCGACCAGTGGATGTCCTGAAGCACCCCGCGCGCGTCGTCGGGCACCTCGACGCCGAGGAAGTCGGCCATGCCTGCGTTCCAGGCCTCGGGCAGGTCCTTCGGGTCGAGCGAGCCCTCGATCAGCCTCTGCTCGAGCTCGAAGCGGAGGATGATGTGGAGGCTGTACGTCGTCTCGTCCGCCTCCACGCGGATGAGCCCGGGCTCGGCACGGTTCACCGCCTCGAGGAAGCGGTCGAGATCCACACCTGCCAGCTGCTCGGGGAACGCCGCCTGCAGCGGCTCGAACCAGTGCAGCCAGAAGGGGCGGCTGCGGCCGACGAGGTTCTCCCACGTCCGGCTCTGTGACTCGTTCAGACCGAGCGACGGCGAGCCCGCGAGCGGAGTGCGCTCGAGCGAGGCCGCGATGCCGTGCGCGTAGTGGCCGTGGCCCGCCTCGTGCATCGTCGACCAGAGACCGTCGAGCCCGCTTTCGAAGCGCGTCGTCATGCGGACGTCGCGTCGCGAGAACGACGTGCAGAACGGGTGGACGGTCGGGTCGAGGCGGTACGACCCCTCCTCGAGACCGATGGTCGAGAGGATGCGCTCGTAGAACGCTTTCTGCTCGTCCACGGGATAGTCGACCTCGAGGAAGGACGCGTCGACGTGCGGCGCCTCCCTCACGAGCTCGGACAGCACCGGCCGGATCGTCGCGAAGACCTCGGCGACCTCGGAGGTCTTCATGAGCGGCTCGAAGTCGTCGAGGAGAGGCGTGTACGGCGAGTCGTCCCACTCGAAGCACTCGACGTAGCGCCGCTTCAGGTCGAGGTTGCGCTGCAGAGCGGGGAGGAACGCCGCGAAATCGTTCGTCGCCCGCGCCTCGATCCAGACGCGGTTCCCGAGCGCGGCCGAGCGGATCATCTCCGTCCTGAGCTCGGTCGGGACGCGCCGCTGCTTCTCCCAGTCGCGGCGTGTGACCCGGATCAGGCTCGCATCGTCCGAGTCGTACTCGAGCGACTCCTCGAGCGGCCGCAGGCGCTCGAGCAGATTCCCGATCTCCGCGTCGACGAAGCGTTCGTGCGCGATGCGCCCGACCGTGGCCATGGCCTCGGCGCGAGCCGCGTGCCCGCCGGGGGGCATCGTCACCTTCTGATCCCACGCGAGCACCCCGACGGTGCGGCCGAGATCCGAGATCTCGGCGAGTCGCTCCCTCAGCGCGCGAAGGTCCGCGTCCACCCCGGCGGACTCTACCCACGCGGTTAGGATCGGCGTCCGAGATGGCAGACCAGGCGATCGAGACGCTCTTCGAGGAGGAGCGGCGCTACCCACCGCCTCCCGAGTTCGCGGCGCGCGCGAACGCGAAGGAGGACATCTACGACGTCCCCTTCGAGGAGTTCTGGGAGCGCGAGGCCAACGCGCGCGTGACGTGGTTCGAGCCGTTCACCTCGCTCGTGGAGTGGGAGCTTCCGTACGCGCGGTGGTACGGCGGGGGGAAGCTGAACATCGCCTACAACTGCCTCGACCGGCACGTCGCGGCGGGGCTCGGGGATCGCGTCGCCTACTACTACGAGGGCGAGCCGGAGGGCGAGCGAGCGGAGATCACGTACCAGCAGCTCCTCGACGAGGTCGTGCGGGCGGCGAACGGACTCAAGGCGCTCGGAGTCGGCAAGGGCACCCCGGTCGGCATCTACATGGGGATGGGGCCCGGTTTGCCCGTCGCGATGCTCGCGTGCGCGCGCCTCGGTGCCCCGCATACGGTCGTCTTCGGCGGGTTCTCGGCGGAGGCGCTCGCGGACCGGTTGAACGACATGCGCTGCGAGGTTCTCCTGACGCAGGACGAGAGCTACCGGCGAGGCTCCATCGTCCCGCTCAAGCGAAACGCGGACGAGGCGCTCGTGTCATGTCCGGGCGTGCGGACGGTCGTCGTCGGGCAGCGAACGCGCGGCGACGTCCCCATGACGGCAGGCCGCGACATCACGTGGAACGAGCTCATCGAGGGCCAGCCGACCGACGCCGCGTCGTGCCCGTGCGAGCCGATGGACTCGGAGGACCTGCTGTACCTCCTGTACACGAGCGGGACGACCGCCAAGCCGAAGGGCATCGCGCACACGACAGCCGGCTACCTCGTGGGGGTCGCGACGACCCATCACTACGTCTTCGACCTGAAGCCCGAGAGCGACGTCTACTGGTGCGCGGCCGACATCGGCTGGGTCACGGGCCACAGCTACATCGTCTACGGGCCGCTCTGCAACGCCGCGACGAGCGTGCTGTACGAGGGGACGCCGGACTTCCCCGACAAGGATCGCTGGTGGGACATCGTCGAGCGCTACAAGGTCACCATCCTCTACACGGCGCCGACGGCGATCCGCGCGCACATGAAGTGGGGGCCGGAGCACGCCGGGAAGCACGATCTCTCGTCGCTCCGCCTGCTGGGCTCGGTCGGCGAGCCGATCAACCCCGAGGCGTGGATGTGGTACCGCGAGCACATCGGCGGCGACCGGACCCCGGTCGTCGACACGTGGTGGCAGACGGAGACGGGGATGATCATGATCTCGCCGCTGCCGGGCGTGACGACGACCAAGCCGGGCTCCGCGACGCGGCCGTTCCCCGGAGTCGACGTCGCCGTTGTCGACGACCTCGGGAACGAGGTCGGGCCGGGCGGCGGCGGCTACCTCGTGCTGAAGCGCCCGTGGCCCGCGATGACGCGCGGGATCTTCGAGGACGACGGTAGGTTCCGGGCGACGTACTGGGAGCGCTTCCCCGGTGTCTACTTCGCCGGCGACGGCGCGCGCGTCGACGAGGACGGCGACTTCTGGCTGCTCGGCCGCGTCGACGACGTGATGAACGTCTCGGGCCATCGGATCTCGACGATCGAGGTCGAGTCCGCGCTCGTCGACCATCCGAGCGTCGCCGAGGCGGCGGTCTGCGGTCGCGCCGATGCGCTGACGGGTCAGGCCATCGTTGCGTTCGTGACGCTCAAGGGCGGGGAAGAGGGCTCCGTCGAGCGGCTCGAGGAGCTCCGCAACCACGTCGCGGTGAAGATCGGGCCGATCGCGAAGCCTGCGAACATCGTCTTCACGCCTGAGCTCCCGAAGACGCGCTCGGGGAAGATCATGCGCCGCCTCCTCCGCGACGTCGCCGAGCACCGACCGCTGGGCGATACGACGACGCTCGCCGATCCGGCGGTCGTCTCCGAGATCGCGGACCGCGCCACCGAGCAGCCGACAGAGGACTGAGCATCGACTCCCGCGTCGACGGGTAATCGTCAGGCCGTGACGAGGGCGGCCCGGAACGCGTCGAGCGTGCGGTCGATGTCCGCCTCGGTCGTCCTCCAGCCCGAGACGGCGATGCGGATGGCGGCACGGCCGTCCCACATCGTCCCGCCCATCCAGGCTTCGCCGCTCTCCTGCACGTCGGCGAGAACGCCGTTCGTCGTCTCGTCGTCCTCGAGGCGGAAGAGAACCTGGTTGATCACGACGTCGTTCAGCACCTCGCAGCCTGGGAGCGTCGCTGCGCCGGCTGCGAAGCGCTGCGCGAGGTCCGAGCAGCGGTCGATCAGGTCGGCGACACCCTGTCGGCCGAGGGAGCGGAGGGCGGCGTACACGGTGAGGGCACGGGCTCGCCGGGACGACTCGGGCGTCCAGTCGGACGCGTCCCGACCGTAGGCGCCCTGTCCCTCGAAGTACGACGCCTTCATCGTCATCGACGCGATGTGTGCGTCCGGATGCGCGCAGAACACGAGGCCGCAGTCGTACGGAACGTTGAGCCACTTGTGGCCGTCGGTCGCCCAGGAGTCCGCTCCCCCGACGCCTTCGAGCAGGTGCTGGCGCGTCGGGCTGACGGCGGCCCACAGCCCGAAGGCGCCGTCGACGTGGAGCCAGGCGTCGGTCTCGCGGACGGCATCGACGATCTCCGGCAGCGGGTCGTACGAGCCCGTGTTCACCTCACCCGCCTGGGCGCAGACGATCGTCGGGCCGTCGCCTTCGGACAGCGCCGCTCGCAGCGCGTCGGGCCTCATGCGGCCGAGCTCGTCGGCCGCGACCACGACGAGCTGCGCGTTGCCGACTCCGAGCAGGCGAAGCGCGCGGTCGATCGTCACGTGGCGCATCCGACCCACGACGACGCGGATCGGCGGCGATCCAGCGAGACCGCGCTCGCGCACGTCCCAGCCCCTCGCAGCGAGCACGGAATGACGCGCCGATGCGAGCCCGGTGACGTGGGCCATCTGGCACCCGGTGGTGATCGCGAACGATGCGTGAGCCGGAAGCCCGAACAACTCCTTCAGCCAGCCGCCGACGACCTCTTCGACCACGGCAACTCCGGGCCCGAGCGGGCCGAGACCGGCACATTGATCCCAGATCGTCGTCAGCCAGTCGGCAGCGACCGTCGCGGGCAGCGCGCCGCCCGTCACGTAGCCGAAGTACCGAGGCCCGGCGGTCGCGACGACGCCTGGCTCGATCTCGCGCGCCATCTGCTCGAGCACCTCCAGCGGATCCGTCGGCGACTCGGGGAGAGGAGTCGCGAGCCCGGCCCTCAGCTGGTCGACGCTCGTCCGCGGGAACACCGGTCGCTCGGCGAGCGACTCGAGGTAGTCCGCACCGATCTCCGCGGTCCGCCGGAGCAGCGCGCGCTCGTCGCTCATGCGGCGAGCAGTGTCTCGAAGCGTGCCGGATCGTCGAACGGGCCGACGAGCGCGAGGTACAGGCGTTTGTCCTCGAAGAGGTCGCGGGCGATTGCCTGGACGTCCTCGGCGGTCACCTCGTCGAGACGAGCGAGGAGGTCGTCCGGGTCCTCGATCTCGCCCTCGAGCACTTCCCGGCGCAACCCGTACTGAATCGTCCCCTGTGGGCTCTCGAGGCGGAGCACGAAGCGCCCCTTCGCATAGCCGCGCGCCTTCTCGAGCTCGTCCGCCGGCACCGGCTCGTCGGCGATCTTGCGCAGCTCGCCGAGGATCGTCGTGAGCGCCTCGTCGACGCGCTCGACGTCGACTCCCGCACTCGCGTAGAAGCTCCCCGTGTCGGTGTACGCGCTGTTCGCCGCGTGCACGTAGTAGCCGAGCCCGCGCTTCTCGCGCACCTCGGTGAAGAGCCGCGACGACATCCCGCCCCCGAGCACGACGGCGAGGAGTTGCAGCGCATACCGGCTCGGATGCCGGAGCGGGTAGCCGCGCACGCCCAGGATGAGGTGCGCCTGCTCGGACGCCTTCGTGTGCAGCAGCACGGGCGACGTTTCCGGCGGCAGCTCGACTCTCGGCGCCTCGCCGGTGGGGCGTGGCTCGATCCCGCCGAGAAGCTCCTCCAGCCGCTCGTTCAGACCCTCGCCGATGCGGCCGCCGATGCCCACGACCATGCGCTCCGGCCGATACCACGTGTCGAGGTACGAGGTGAAGGTCTCCCGCGTCGCCGCCTCGATCGTCTCGCGCGTTCCGAGAATGTCCCAGCCGAGCGGTTGATCCGCGTACAGGAGCCGGTCGTAGACGTTGCCGACGTAGCGCTGTGGCGTGTCCAGGTAGACGTTCATCTCCTCGAGGATCACGCCCTTCTCCTTCGCGATCTCGGCCTCGTCGAAGCGCGAGTGGAGGAGCATGTCGGTGAGCACGTCGAGCGCGACGTCGCGCGTCTCGGAGCCGCAGCGCACGTAGTAGCCGGTGAGCTCCTTGCCCGTGAACGCGTTGAACTCGCCTCCGATCGCGTCGATCTCCGTGGAGATCGTCCGCGCTGTCGGCCGTCGCTCGGTGCCCTTGAAGAACATGTGCTCGGCGAAGTGCGCGATGCCCTTCGATTCGGGTGTCTCGTACCGCGACCCCGCGGCCAGCATGACGAAGCAGGAGACCGAGCCGACCTGCGGGAAGGGCGCGGTCACGACGCGAACGCCGTTCCCCAGTGTGGTCTTCTCGAAGATGGCCACCGCGGGCGATGGTATAGACACGCTTCGTGCCCGGACAGCTGACCCGAACGGCCATCTCGGCGCAGCCCGAGTGGCTCCGCGAGGTGCCCGAGCGGGTCGGCGACCGGCGACTCCCGGATGGCGCCGTCGTGCTCTTCACTGGCTGCGGCACGTCGTTCCATGCGGCGCTCGCCTGCGGGCCGGCGTCGCAGGCGCTCGAGCTCGTTCTCGGCAGCGCGCCCGCGGCCGACGTGCTCGTCGCGATCTCGCACGAGGGCGAGACGCGGCTCACGCGCGAGGCGCTCCGCCGTTTCCAGGGTGAGACGTGGCTGATCACCGGTGCGCCGGAGAGCCCCATTGCGCAGGAGGTCGACCACGTCGTCGTCGCGACCCCCGCGGTGGAGGAGAGTTACTGCCACACGGCGAGCTACACGTGCGCGGTCGCAGCAGGCCGAGCTCTTCGGGGGGAGGACGTGAGCGGGCTCGCGGCCGACGTGTTCCGCGAGCTCGACGCGCCGCCGCTCGGCGCATCGGACCACGAGCGCTTCGTCGTTGCGGGCGCGGGTCGGGACACGGCGACTGCGCTCGAATCGGTGCTCAAGCTTCGCGAGGGGGCACACGTCGCTGCGGAGGCGCACCACACGGAGCAGCTGCTCCACGGCCATCTCGCGGCGATCGACCCTGGCGTGCGTTGCTTCGTCCTCGAGGGGGAGGGCCGCGCGGCCGAGCGTGCCGTCGACGCGATGCGCGCGCTCGGCGAGCTCGGCTGCGACGCCCTGCTCGTGCCGACGACGCATCCGGTCGTCGACATCGTCCGCTTCCAGCTGCTGGCGTGTGATCTCGCCGAGGCGCGTGGCGTCGATCCGGACATGATCCGCTGGGACGAGGATCCGTGGGACCGGGCCCGTCAGGCCCAGGACTTCATGGCCGATCCGTGACGGTGAACGACGAAACGGCCGCTGCCGCTCCGCGATCGGAGGTCAGCCCGCCGATTGACGTCGTCCTCTGATCCACCCTCAACCCGCGGTCGGTGCAAGCGCTGCCCGGGCAGCTTCGTCGAATGACGTGAGCTCGAATGGCAGCAACTCTCGAATACGGTGGTCGCGGACGATCGTCGGGTTACGCAACCCTTCGACGAGTGGCCGCGCGACGCCCGCCCGAACCGGTGTCACGAGGTGCAGCCAGTACGACGAGAGCCTCGGGCTGAGCACGGGTACCTCGACGATGAGCGGATGCCGGCCCCGGATCCGGGCGACTCGCTCGATCATGCTCCGGTACGTCAGCACCTCGGCACCCCCGACGTCGAAGCTCTCGCCGAGTGCCTCCGGCAGCTGCGCAACCCCCGCCAGGTACCGCACGACGTCGTTCAGCGCCACGGGCTGCGTCTTCGTTCCCACCCAGCGCGGGGCGATCATCGCGGGTAGGCGGTCGACGAGGGCCACGATGGTCTCGAAGCCGGCGCTGCCTCGGCCGACCACGACGGCGGCGCGCAGCGTCGTGACCGGTACGCCGCCGGATGCGAGTGCTCGCGCAGTCTCGATCCTGCTGCGGAGGTGTTCCGAGAGGTCGGGGTCGTCGTCCCCGAGCCCACCGAGATACACGATCTGCTTCACGCCGCCTGCCTGCGCCTCGCGTGCGACGGTCAGCGCCGCATCGCGATCGTGCTCGGCGAAGTTCGGAGATCCGAGGGAGTGGACGAGGTAGTACAGGACGTCGGTGCCCTCCAGCACGTGCCGGACTGCGCTCGCGTCGGTCGCGTCCGCGCTCACCGCCTCGACCCCGGGCAAGTCGGAGCCAGCGGCGTTTCGCGAGACGGCTACGACCTCGCATTGCTCGGCGAGGACGGGCAGAAGAGCGCGACCGACGACGCCGGTCGCGCCGAGGACGACCGCTCTCAACGGAGACCGTCCTGTGTCAGGCTGCGGAGCCAGCGCCTGCTGATCGCGAGATGCAGGCGGTGCTCGAGCTGGTGGTACAGCGCTCCGCTCCAGTGAGGTCGCGTCCGCGCTCCGAGCCGCGGGTGGAACCCGTGCACCGCCACTCGAAGCTCCGGCCGCCCATCGCCGGACTGCGAGAGCGTCAGCGACCCTCCCGGCCGTCGTGCGAGCAACCCGCCCTGAATCGCGTACCTGCAGGCGATGCGGTCACCGTCGATCGCAACCTCAGGTGGGCCGAGCTGGAGGAGCACCGGCCGCTGAAGGACGACGAGCCGCACGGCAACCCCTTCGGCGCGCTCGCGCGCGCCAACCAGGCCCCGCCCGAAGCGGGTCACCGCGCGCCAGTACGAGCTCCCGAGATCTCGTCCGCCCTGCTCGGTCATGGTGACGACCGGATGAGGCGCTTCAGCCCATTGCTCCGTCTCGATCGAGCCGTCCGGGCCGACGCCCTCGACGGAGCGGAAGCTGTCAGGAGGAGCCACTGACACGATCGGTACTCCGTTGCCTCCTCGCGCGGAAGCGCGCGGCTGCCGTCCCGTGGTCGACGATCGGCGGTGGGTAGGCGCTCGACACGAGTCGCCGCGACGCCTTCCACGGCTCGTGCACGCTCCCCGCTTCGAGCCCGCGGAGCTCTGGGACGTACCTGCGGACGTAGTCGCCGTGCGGATCGAAGCGCCGTGCCTGTGCGAGCGGGTTGAGGACACGGTTCGGGCGCGTGTCCGCTCCGGTGCCTGCGACCCACTGCCAGTTTCCGATGTTGCTCGCGACATCCGCGTCCACGAGCAGGTCCGAGAAGGTGCGTGCACCGATCCGCCAGTCGACGTACAGCGACTTCGACAAGAACGATGCGGCGATCAGCCGCGCGCGATTCGGAATCCATCCCTCGAGTGCCAGCTGCCGCATGCTTGCGTCCACGATGGGATACCCGGTTCGGCCTTCTCTCCAAGAGGCGGCGGCTTCGTCGTCGTCGTTCCAGTGGTCCTCGCGCGGGCGCATGTCCTCGCGCGTCGTCCGTGGATTCGCGGCGAGCAGCTGAAGGAAGAAGTCACGCCAGCAGAGCTGCCTGAGGAAACCCTCCGCTCCCTGTTCGTGCGCGTGGAACGCCACCTCACGAGGTGAGATGCAGCCGAAGTGGAGGTGGGCGCTCAGGCGCGATGTCGCATTCGCGACGAGCGCGTCCCTTCGCGCGTCGTACGTCGGGAGCCCCGCTCGCAGCCAACGGCGCAGCCTCCGCCGTCCTTCGCTCTCGCCGCCTCTCGGGACTGCGGACGACGCCGTCCCGGACGAGACCTCGTCAGGCGCCGCAAGCTCTCCGGGGTCGAGCCCGTCCGGAATCCGCAGCCGTCGCGGCGCTTCGAGCGGTGCCCGTATCGGGGTCTCGCGCCAGCGTCGGAAGTACGGTGTGAAGACGCGGTAGTGATCGCTGCCGGCAGGTGCGAGAGCGCCTGGCGCGACGGTGGCGGCGCCATCCAGCAGGCGCAGTTCGAAGCGGTGGCGAGCGGCGTCGCGCGCAAGACGCTCCTCACGGTCGGACGCGTACCGGCTCGCGTCCGCGCTCGCGAGGACGGTCGTGGCGCCGGTGGCCCGCGCGAGTCGCACCGTCTCGCCGACGGGATCCCCGCGCCGCACGATCAGGTCGGCCCCGAGGCTGCGAAGCGACTGCCGCAGGTCGGCGAGAGACTCGAGGAGGAAGTGAATGCGGTTCGCGGACTGCACCGAGCGCAGCAAGCGCTCGTCGAAGACGAACAGCGGCGCGACGACCTCGTGCGTCTGCACGGCTTCGGCGAGCGCCTCGTGGTCACGCACACGGAGGTCCCGCGTGAAGAGGACGACGGCCGTATGCCCCCCGGAGGGCGTCCGACGCACGGTCAATTCGTTGCCGGAGTCGCCGTCTCGGACACGCGTTCGGCTTCGCTCAGGGGATCGTCGGTCAGCGCGAGCGAGGGGATGTCGAGGTCCCCGATCGCCTGCGCTGCCGGTCCACCGATCGCCAGTGGCCACTGCTGTCCGAGGTCACGCAACGCGTCTGCATGTGCGCGAACAGGCTCGTCGCTCTGGGCTGACAGCACGATCAGCCGGGGCTCGAGCGCGGCGGCCGTCTCCTCGAGCGTCGCGAGCGGCGTGTCCGAGCCGAGGTAGGCGATGCGCCAACCGCGTGATCGGAGGGCGAGGCCGAACGCCATGAGGCCGAGCTCGTGGCGCTCGCCCGGAAGGCATGCGAGGAGGGCGACAGGGCCAAGACCTTGCCCCCAACCTCGGGCGAGACCGAGCATCCGGCCACGCAGAACGCTCGAGGCGAAGTGCTCCTGGGCAACCGAGGCTTCGCCTCGCTCCCATCGGTCGCCGAGCTCACGCAGGTAGGGGAGGACGATCTCCAAGAGGACCGTGTCGACCGTCGCGATGGCGAGAAGCCGGTCGAGGATCGCCTGTGCCGCAGGCTCGTCGAAGGCGTCCAACGCCAGTGCGAGCTCGCCGAGCGCACTCGCCGGGACGAGTGGCGGCGTCTCGCGTTCCGTCTCCGGCTCACCCGCCGCGAGAACGGCGGCCTCGGCTGCGGCAAGGCCACTGCTCAGGTGCTGCCGCATCCGGCGGACGCGCTCGACGTCCTCCTCCGAGTAGAGGCGCAGGCCTCCGGACGAGCGCGTCGGTCGGAGGAGACCGTAGCGGCGCTCCCAGGCGCGGAGGAGCTCCGGACTGACGCCCGAGCGCCTGCTGAGCTCGCCGATGCGTAAGTGCGCCGCTGCCATGCACAAAGTGTACAGCAGATATACGAAAGCTTGACAAGAGCCGGCCGGTCCAGATACTCTCGGGCGAATCTGTACAAAACATCAACAGGAGGTGGACAAAATGAGGAAGCTCGATGTCGTCGCCGCGGTGCTCTTGATCGTCGGCGGCCTCAACTGGGGACTCGTCGCGATCGCGGAGTTCGATCTCGTCGCAGCCGTCTTCGGGCTCGACTTCGGCGAGACCAACGCTGCAACGCGGATCGTCTACGGGCTCGTCGGGCTCGCGGCCGTGTACGCGATCGGGACGCTCGCACTGAGGCGTGGCCGGGTCGGCGAGAGCCGTGGGCTCGCCGCATCCGCCACGCACTGACCACTCACGAAGACTCGAAGGAGGAACAGCATGAATCGCATTGCAAGGCTTGTCGCTCTCCTCGCTCTCGGAGCCATCACCGTCGCCGTTCTCGCCTCGACGGGCTCGGCCACACAGCAGCGCACCATCGCGCAGACGGCGGCGGGATCCCCGCAGTTCTCCACCCTGACGACGCTCCTGAAGAAGGCCGGCCTCGTCTCGACGCTCGGCCGGTCGGGGCCGTACACGGTGTTCGCGCCCACGAACGCCGCGTTCGCGAAGGTGCCGAAGCAGACGCTCAACGCCCTGCTCGCGGACAAGGCGAAGCTGAAGGCCGTGCTCCTCTACCACGTCGTCCCCGGGAAGGTCACGGCGGCGAAGGTCGTCAAGCTCACCTCGGCGAAGACGGCGAACGGGGAGCCCGTCCGGATTCGGGTGAAGGGCTCCGCGGTCTACGTGAACGGCGCCCGCGTGACGAAGGCGGACGTCATGGCGGCGAACGGCGTGATCCACGTGATCGACAGCGTTCTCGTTCCGCCCTCCGCGTAGCTGCACCTGGCCACGACGAACCCTCCTGTCGCGACAGGAGGGTTCGTCCCTCGGTCAGCGGTCGCTGACTCGGTAGACGAACCGGAGCGCCTGCCAGCGCTCGTCGATCGAGCAGCTCTTGTTGTCGACCAGGCCGTGCGCGAGGCCGATCTCCTGCACGGTCTCGAACGTGAGGTCGCCCGCGATCCCTGCCGCCTTCTTCGGCCAGACGATCCAGAGGCCGTCCGCGGGCGCGAGCGCCGTCTTCAGCGTGTCGAATCGGCGCTCGAGCTCCTCTCGGGTCGTCGTGAAGTAGACGACGACGCCGGAGCCCGGCTTCGCGCCGAGCTTCTGCGAGAGCGGCGTCCCCGAGTAGTCCTTAGCGGCCGTCACGCCACCTCGCGAGGAGCTCCGCCTCGCGCGCCGGCGCGAGGCCGGCAGCCTCGGTCGTCTCGGCGAGCTCGAGCGTCCCCCGCACGGTCTCCTCGAGCGGCCGGAACGCCAGGCCGGCTCCGAGCGCCCGTTCGACGGCGACGCGGTCGGCGTACGCGAGCGACGGGTCGGTGATCCAGAGGGGAAGCTCCATCCACTCTCCGACCTCCTGCTCGACCAGGAACTCGGGCGCGACCCAGGTGATCCGCGCATCCGAACCGGCCACGCGAATGCAGGTGTCGAGCAGCGCCTGCCAGCTGAAGCCCGGATGCGTGGCGTTGTAGACGCCGCCGAGTCGGCGCTCGCATGACACGACGATCCATTCCGCGAGATCGCGGACGTCGATCGACTGCGTCGGCGCATCCGGCGGGGCGGGGGCGAGGATCTCGCCACCGCGCGCGACCCGGTGCGGCCAATACGTGAAGCGGCCGGTCGGGTCGTACGGGCCGGTGATGAGGCCGGGACGGACGACCAGCGCCCGTTCGCCGAACTCGTCCCGGACGGCGTCCTCGCAGAGCGCCTTGAGGGCGCCGTAGCTCTCGTTCGTCACCTCGTCCCGTGCGAGGTCGCCGAGCTCCGCGACCGGGCTGTCCTCGTCGACGGGGACCGTGAAGTCCGCGTAGACGGAGACGCTCGAGACGAAGCAGTAGAGGCCCGAGCCCGCGAGCGCGTGCGCGGATGCCCGCACGTCGTCGGGGAGGTAGCCGCAAGTGTCGATCACCGCGTCCCAACTCCGCCCGCCGAGCACCGCGAGGTCGGACGCCCTGTCGCCGACGAGCCGCTCGACCTCCGGGTACAGGTCGGGGTTCGTACGGCCGCGGTTGAACAGCGTCAGCTCGTGCCCGCGCGCGAGCGCACTGTCCACGATCGCGCGCCCCAGGAAGCGTGGGCCGCCGACGAGGAGAAGTCTCACGCGAGCGCCGCGAGCCCGTCGAGCAGGCGGTCGACCTCGTCCTCGGTGTTGTAGTGGACGATGCCCGCGCGGACGGCGCCGTCGTCGAGCCCGAGGTGCCGCATCGTCTCGACCGCGTAGTAGTCGCCGTGCCAGACCGCCAGGTCGCGCTCGGCGAGAGATGTCGCCACGAACTCGGGCGACCGGCCCCGGACGTTGAAGCAGAAGGTCGGCACTCGGCCCTCCATCCGTGGCAGGCCGTAGAGGTCGACGCCGGCTGGGAGGCCGTCCAGGAAACGCTGCCCGAGGGCGCGCTCCTGGCCGAGCATCGCGTCCCACCCCAGCGACGCCATGTAGTCGACCGCCGCCACGAAGCCGGCGAGCAGCTCGTGCTGGCTCGTCCCGAGCTCGAAGCGATGCCCGACGGGATCGTTCGCGGCCGGGCGGACCTTGTACGGACGCCAGGATTCGAGCAGCTCCTGCTTCCCGAAGGCGAGGCCCATGTGCGGCCCGAAGTACTTGTACGGCGAGCAGACGAGGACGTCGACGTCCCATGCCGACACGTCGATCGGCCCGTGCGGGGCGTAGTGGACGGCGTCGGCCCACGCGAGGGCGCCGGCCGAGTGTGCGAGCTCCACGATGCGCCCGACGTCGGGGGCGGTGCCGACCGAGTTCGCCGCGAGCGGGAAGCCGACGACCCGTGTGCGCTCCGAGAGCTGGCGCTCGAGGTCTCCGTAGTCGAGCTCGAGCTCGTCGGTGAGCCCCGCGATCTTCACGACGATGCCGAGGTCGTGCGCGAGCTCGAGCCAGGGCGAGACGTTCGCATCGTGATCCAGCGCGGTCACGACGATCTCGTCACCCTCGCGGAGGGTGCGCGCGAACGCGCGCGTCAGCAGGAAGTTGAGCGCGGTCATGCTCGGCCCGAACGCGGTCTCGGACGCCGAGCAGCCGAGGAACGCTCCGGCCTTCTCGTGCGCGAGGTCGACGAGCTCGACCGTGCGCAGGCTCGTCCCGTACGGCGCCCCGATGTTGGCGTTGTCCTCGCGCAGGTAGCGCGCGATCGCGTCGATGACCTCGTCCGGGCACTGGGTTCCCCCGGGGCCGTCGAAGAACGCCAGCCGGCGGTCGAGCGCGGAGAAGCGCGCGCGGACCGCTGCGATGTCGAGAACGGTGGTGCTCACGTGACCTCCTGGCCGTTGACGGTCCAACGATGGCGGGGCTTCGCGGTGAGGGAGTTCGAGACGAAGCATCCGCGCTGCGCGCGCATGACGAGCTCGCCCAGCGTGTCGGGCTCGGGCGCCGGTGCGAGCGTCACGTCGAGCGTCGTCTCGATGTCGACGAGCGCGTACAGGCCGTCCTCCTCGCGTTTCGTGACGACGCCGTGCGCGCTGCCCGCGCCGCTCGCGTCGAGACCCGCGCGTCGCGCGTAGTAGCTCATGCTCGCCAGCGTGCAGCGGACGAGCCCCGCGAGGACGAGATGCTCCGCCCACCATTGGGTCTCGCCGGGCAGAGCGGATCCTCCGAGGCTGCTTCGGGCATCTCCACGCCGGTCGACCGAGACGTCGAACTCGAAGACCTTCGGTCGCGTCGGCACGCAAATGAGCCTACCGCCGTCCGGGCCTTTGCCTAGCCTGCGAGCGGATGGAGCGGCTCCGGACGCTCAGCGAGGCGGAGTGCTACGAGCGCTGTTACGGGTGGCGCTTCGACGAGGACACCGTCAAGGTCCTTCCTCGCGGCGGTGCGGCTCGGCCGGTCCAGCCCAGAGACGACGGCGAGCGTCTCCGCGCTCTGCTCGAGCTGCGGCTCGACGCACGAGAGCCCGAAGCCGCCTGACCGACTCCGCGGTCCCCGACGTCCTCGCGCCCGGCGTCGAAGTCGTCTTCTGCGGGATCAACCCGGGTCGCGCGAGCGCGAAAGCGGGCGTCCACTTCGCGAACCCGCGGAACGACTTCTGGCGGCTCCTGCATGCCGCGGGCTTCACGCCCCGTCTGCTGGAGCCGGCGGATCAGGGCGAGCTTCTCGAGCTCGGCATCGGTCTCACGAACGCGGCGCTTCGAACGACGGGCGGCTCGAGCGATCTCCGCGTCGCGGACTTCGTGGGCGCTCGCGAGCGGCTGGAAAGCATCGCCGAGGAGCTGCAACCGCGCGTCATAGCGTTCGTCGGGAAGGCCGCCTACCGGGGTGTGTTCCGCGAGCGGGCCGAGCACGGGCTCCGGGCGGCGCGCTCGCTCGGGACGACCTCCCTCTTCGTCCTCCCGTCGACGTCGCCGGCGAATGCAGCCGTCCCGTGGGACGAACGGCTCCGCTGGTTCATCGCGCTTCGCGAGCTCTGGGTCAGCCGCGCCAGCGGTTCGTAATCGGCGTCCGGCGGTCGCGGCCGAACGCCTTGGGGCGGAGCTTCACGCCGGGCGGCGCCTGGCGACGCTTGTACTCGGCCCGGTCGACGAGAGCGAGCGCGCGCTCGACCACGCTCGCGTCGAACTCGGTCAGGAGCTCCTCGCGGGAGCGATCGTCCTCGACGTATGCCTCGAGCACCGGGTCGAGCGCGTCGTAGGGCGGGAGCGAGTCCTCGTCGCGCTGGTCGTCGCGGAGCTCGGCGCTCGGCGCGCGGTCGATCGTGCTCCGCGGGATCAGCTCGCGCCCGGCGCGCTCGTTGAGGTGCTCGGCGAGGCGGTAGACGTCCGTCTTGAACACGTCCTTGAGGAGCGCGAAGCCGCCGACCATGTCGCCGTACAGCGTCGAGTAGCCGACCGCGAGCTCCGACTTGTTGCCCGTCGACACGACGAGCCAGCCGTACGTGTTCGAGAGTGCCATGAGCAGGACGCCTCGCACACGGGCCTGCAGGTTCTCGGCGGCGAGGCCGGTGAGCCCTCCCTCGATCTCCGGCGCGAGCGCCTCGTGGAATGAGACGACCGTCGACTCGATGGGGATCTCGCGGAAGGAGCAGCCGAGCGCTTCGGCCACCGCGCGTGCGTCCGACCGCGTTCCCTCGGAGCTGTACCGCGACGGCATCGAGACGCAGTGCACGCGTGCTGCGCCGAGCGCGTCCGCGCAGAGCGCCGCGGTGACGGCCGAGTCGATCCCGCCGGAGACCCCGACGACGACGTCGGCGAACCCGTTCTTCTCGACGTAGTCGCGCAGTCCGAGTGTGAGCGCGAGCCGCATCTGCTCGGGCTCGGGCTCGAACGGCCTCGTCGGAGCCTCGAGCTCGTGGGACTGCTCGCGGAGAGGGGCGAGCTCGAAGATCTCGACCGCAGGCGTTCCCTCGCGCGAGCGCTCGAGCTCGCGCCGACGGGCATCGCGGAGGCGCCGGCCGATCGCGTCTCGCGGGTCGAGGTCGACGACGAGGAGCTCCTCCTCGAACCCCGCGGCGCGTGCGATCACCTCGCCCGCATCGTCCAGGACGGCCGAGTGCCCGTCGAAGATCAGCTCGTCCTGTCCCCCCACGAGGTTGCAGAACGCGACGAACGAGCTCGTGTCGCGGGCGCGGGTGACGAGCATGTCCTCACGCTCCTCCGCCTTCCCGACGTGGAACGGCGACGCGGAGAGGTTCACGATCAGCTGCGCCCCCGCGAGCGCCAGGTCCGTCGCCGGCGGTCCCGGCTGCCAGACGTCCTCGCAGATGGTGATCCCGATCGACGTGTCGCCGAGCCCGAGCAGGACGAGGCTCCGGCCCTCGGCGAAGTAGCGGTGCTCGTCGAACACCCCGTAGTTCGGCAGGAAGTGCTTGTGGTAGACGGCCCTGACCTCGCCTCCCGCGCAGACGGCGCACGCGTTGGTCAGGTCGCGCTCGAACCACGGGGTCCCGACGAGCGCGACGATCCCGTCGGCCGCCGCTGCGATCTCGTCGACGGACGCGCGCGCCTCGCGCACGAAGCCCGGCCGCAGGAGGAGATCCTCCGGCGGGTAGCCCGTCACCGCGAGCTCCGGGAAGACGACGAGATCGGCCCCCGCCGACCGCGCAGCCGCGACGCCCTCGATGATCTTCGACCGGTTGCCGGCGAGGTCGCCGACACAGCAGTTCACCTGTGCGAGTGCGATTCTCAGGGTTTTCGCCTCACAGTCACAAACCCGAGTCTAACTAGTCTCCCGCGAATGGAGATCGTCCTTCCGCGTCGGTACCGAGGGCCGCTGACGTCCGCCAACGGGGGCTACGCCTGCGGACGTCTGGCGTCGTTCGTCGACGCCGACGAGGTCGAGGTCACGCTTCGCCTGCCGCCTCCGCTCGACCGGCCGCTGCGGGTCGAGGCGACGGACGGGCACGTGCGCCTCCTCGACGGCGAGGCGATCGTGGCCGAGGCACGGCCCGCGCCGGTCGACGTGGACGCTCCGGCCCCGGTGCCCGTGGACGCGGCCGCGGAAGCACGCGAGCGTCACGTCCGCGACTGGAGTCCCGACTTCAGGGAGTGCTACGTGTGCGGCATCCGGGACGACGGGCTCGAGATTCGCGTCGGGCTCGTTCCCGGACGTGAGCCGCTGCACGCGTCGCCGATCGCGTTGCTCGAGGCCGGCCCGGAGTTCGTCTGGGCGGCGATCGACTGCCCGGGCGCGTACGCCGTCGGGGCCGAGGGCCGAGGTGACATCGTGCTCGGACGCATGACCGCGCGCGTCGACCGCGTGCCCGAGGCGGGCGAGGAGTGCGTCGTCACCTCGTGGCCGCTCGGCGAGGACGGCCGCAAGCTGCATGCGGGTACCGCACTGTTCTCCGCGGCGGGCGACGTGCTCGCGGTCGCGCGCCAGACCTGGATCGTGCCGAAGAGCTAGCTGCGCGGCGTCAGGGCGAGGAGGAGGCCGCCGTCGTCGTCGTAGGCCGGGAAGAAGTCGACGACGACGCGCTTCTCGATCCCGGCTCGCGTGCGGATCTCGAGCTCCTGCCCCATCTTCCGCACGCCCCACTCGCGTACGACGTCCATCGGTGTGGCGTCCGAGAGCGCGAGCGCCTCGGCGACTCCACGTCCGATGAGGTCGGAGTCGCGGTAGCCCGTCAGCTCGAAGACTCCTCGGCCCGCAGCGAGGACGCGCGTGTCCGCGTCGCACACGACGAAACCGGTCTCGGGTGCGGGGTAGTAGTCCTCGAGCAGCTCGAAGAGGAAGCCGAAGCCGCAGCTCCGGCATTGCACGGTCTGGGTCGAGAAGCCCTCGAGCCCGTCGCTGTCGATGGAGCGCTCCTTGCAGTTGGGGCAGATGAAGTGGGGCACGCGGGGGCAGGGTAGGGGAAGCAGCGGTTCACACCGCGTTACGACATCAGCGGCGGAGCCGGATTGTGTTCAGGTCGTTCTCGACGATCTCGTCCGAGCGCCGAACGAGGTCGTCGATGTCGTCGTGCTCGGCGTGGAGGTAGCGGCCGGCGAGTGCGTCCGCGCGCCCCGATGCGAGGGCACGGACGAGGCGTGGGGCGAGCTCGGGCGGCGTCCAGGGCGCGTCGTCTCCGAAGCTGTCGGTCATATCCGTCCGCACGAGGCCGGGGCTGAAGAAGAACACCGGGATCCGATCCCGAAGCTCGTTCGCCAGCGTCTCTCCATACCGGCACACCGCGGCCTTGCTCGCCGCGTACGCGGTCGTGCTCATGCCCGGGAGATAGGCGGCGCCGCTGCCAGTGATCACGATCCGCCCCGAGCCACGGTCGAGCATGAGCGGGATGACGGTGCGACAGCAGAGGTGCACGCCGAGCACGTTGACCTCGAACACGTGCCACCACTCCTCGACCGGCGCCTCCCATGTCGTCGCACGCGTCCCGATGCCGGCGTTCGCCGAGAGGAGCTCGATCGGGCCGAGTTCGCGTTCGGTCGTGTCGACCCAGCGCTCGACGGTGTCCCGGTCGGAGACGTCGCCGACGAGCGCGAGACCGTCGATCTCCTTTGCCACGGCCTCCACCTGCTCAGCGGTTCGTCCGCTGACGGCGACGCGCATCCCTGCCTCGGTGAGCTCACGCGCGATGTTCGCGCCGATCCCGCGCCCTCCGCCAGTGACGAGCGCGACGCCCTCGAGCCGGTCAGCCGGCACGTTCGATCTCCTCGAGCGCCTCGGGGTTCTCGAGCGTCGAGAGGTCGCCCGGGTCCTCGCCCAGCGCGCGCGCACGGACGGCACGGCGCACGATCTTGGCGCTCCTCGTCTTCGGCAGCGCCGAGACGAAGAGCACGCGGTCGGGCTTGAAGGCCTTCCCGAGCTCGTCCGAGACGGCCTGTGCCACGTCCTCGGCGGACGCATCCGCGCCGGGCGCGAGCACGCAGTAGAGCCAGGCCACCTCGCCCTTCACGTCGTGCGGGACGCCGATCGCTGCCGCTTCCATCACCGCAGCATGCCCGACGGCAGCCGACTCCAGCTCTGCCGGGCCGATGCGCTTGCCCGCGATGTTGAGGGTGTCGTCCGAGCGACCGTGGAGGAACCAGTAGCCGTCCTCGTCGACCGACGCCCAGTCACCGTGCGTCCAGACACCGGGGAAGCGCCTCCAGTACGCCTCCAGGTAGCGCTCGGGATCGCGCCAGATGCCGCGCGTCATACCCGGCCACGGCCGCGTGCATACGAGCTCGCCGACCTCGCCGCGAACCGGACGCCCCTGCTCGTCGAAGACGTCCAGGACCTCGCCGAGCGCCGGGAAGCCGACCGAGCAGGCCTTGGTGGGCTCGAGCATCGTCACGGAGAGGAAGCATGCCCCCACCTCGGTGCCTCCGGAGCAGTTCACGATCGGTATGCGCCCGCTGCCGCACACGTGCTCGTCGAGCCACGCGTACGGCCCGGCGTTCCATGGCTCGCCGGTCGTCACGACCGAGCGCAACGTGGCCAGGTCGGCAGCGGGGTCACCGTGCGGGATCAGCGCTCGCGTCAGCGTCGGCGAGACGCCGAGCATCGTCACGCGTTCCTCGTCGACGAGAGTCCAGAGACGGTCGTGCGGCCAGTCCGGCGCGCCTTCCATGAAGACGATCGTCGCGCCGCACGCCATGCCGCCGACGACGGTCCACGGCCCCATGATCCAGCCCATGTCCGTCGAGAACAGCACGCGGTCGCCCGCTCGCACGTCCGCCTGGTACGCGGTCTCACGCGCGATCGAGAGCAGGAAGCCCCCGTGGACGTGCAGCGCGCCCTTGGGCTTGCCGGTCGTACCGGACGTGTACGCCAGGAGGTACGGCGTTTCGCTCTCGACCTCGACCGGCTCGAGCGTCCCGGGCCGGCCCTCGACGAGCTCCTCCCACCAGAGGTCCCGGCCGGCCGACATCGGGCAGGCCGCGCCGGCGCGTCTCCACACGACGACGTGCTCGACGCTCGGCGCTTCCGCGATCGCGTCGTCGAGCACGCCCTTCATGGGCACCAGGCGACCGCGTCGATACGAGGCGTCCGCCGTGATCACGACGCGCGCGTCGGAGTCGACGATCCGCGACGCGACCGCAGGGGCTGCGAACCCGGAGAAGATCGGGACCTGGATGGCGCCGACATGCGCGCAGGCGTGTGACGCGATCGCGGCTTCGGGCGCCATCGGCAGGAACGTGGCGACCGTGTCCCCGACCCCGACGCCGAGCTCGACGAGCGCCTCGGCGAGGCGTCGCACCTGGTGGGAGAGCTCCTGCCACGTGAGTGCGCTCCGCTCGCCCTGCTCCGGGGCCCACACCGCGGCGTCCGCGTCGGGCGTCTCGCGCCCCCACCGGTGGACGCACGCCTCTGCGACGTTGAGGCGCGCTCCGACGAACCACGTCGTCCACTCGACGCCGCGCGAGCTGTCGAGCACGTCCCGCCAGTCTCGTGCGAGCGGGATGCCGAGGTCGGCGACGACCGCCCGCCAGAAGCGGTCCGGCTCGTCGACCGACACCGCGTGCAGCTCGGCGTAGGACCGGCATCCCAGGGCGCGAGCGAGCCGGGCGACGTTTGCGGACGCAAGCTGGTCCTCGGACGGGACCCACGTGAAGCGACCCGACTCCCGGTGGCTAGTCTGGGACGTCATGAGGGCGCGGATCTTCGCAGAGGAGAATCGGAAGTGGCTGACGCTGGCATCGGTCTCCTTCGGGCTCTTCATGATCATGCTGGACAACACGGTGGTGAACGTCGCCCTGCCGTCGATCCAGCGCGACCTCGGCGCCGACCTCTCCGAGCTCGAGTGGATCGTGACCGGCTACGCGCTCACCTTCGCGTCGCTGATGCTCGTCGGCGGCAAGCTCGCGGACGCGTACGGGCGGCGGCTCGTCTTCGTGGCGGGGATCGTCGTCTTCACGACCGCGTCTCTCTTCTGCGGCCTCGCGTCCTCGGCCGACATGCTCATCGGCTCGCGCGTGCTGCAGGGGGCCGGTGCCGCTCTGATGAACCCGGCGACGCTGTCGATCATCGCCGCGACCTTCCCACCCCGTGAGCGGGGCACGGCCATCGGCATCTGGGCGGGCACCTCGGCTCTCGCCCTCGCGATCGGCCCGCTCGTCGGTGGCCTCATCACCGAGCATGCGAACTGGAACTGGATCTTCTTCATCAACCTCCCGATCGGGCTCCTCGGGATCGTGGCGAGCTTCGTGTTCATCGACGAGACGCGCGACGAGACCCACGAGCGGCTCGACCTTCCCGGGCTTGTGACTTCGGCTCTCGGCCTGTTCGCGCTGACCTACGGGCTCATCGAGGCGAACACGTATGGCTGGGGATCGACACGGATCATCGGTGCGTTCGTGCTCGCAGGAGCGGCGCTCCTCGCCTTCGTCGTGCTCGAGCGCCACCAGCGCGCGCCCATGCTCCCGCTCGAGCTCTTCCGCAATCGCACGTTCACGGGCGCGAACCTGACGATGCTTCTCGTCGCGCTGGCCATGTTCGGCGTGTTCTTCTTCGTGTCGCTGTACATGCAGAACATCCTCGGCTACTCCGCCGTGCAGGCGGGCGCGGCATTCCTGCCGATGACGCTCCTGATCATCGTCGTCGCGCCGATGGCGGGGAAGGCGAGCGATCGACTGGGATCGCGCGGGCTGATGACCGCTGGGATGATCCTTCTCTCGGTGCAGCTTCTGCTGTTCTCGCGGCTGAGTGCGGACGCGTCCTTCTGGAACCTGCTCCCCGCGCTGCTCATCGGCGGCGTCGGCATGGCCTGCACGATGACGCCGAGCGCGGCGGCGGCGACCCGCAGCGTGCCGGTCGACAAGGCAGGCGTGGGCTCGGCCGTCCTCAACAGCGCGCGCCAGGTGGGCGGGACGATGGGGATCGCGGTCATGGGCGCGATCATGGCCGCGGAAGCGGGTGGAGAGCGGACTCCGGCCGCGTTCATGGACGGCTTCCAGGCCGCCCTCACGGTCGCCGCCGCGATCGCCCTCCTGGGTGCCGTCGTGGCGTTCCTGCTCGTGCGGCCGCACGAAGGCGCGGGCGAGCACCGCCGCGGCTCGGCCGCCGCCGAGCCCGCAGCCTGAGACGTCGGCGGACCGCGGCGCGCGGCCGACGGCGAGGAGCGAGCCGCGGGGAGCAACGTCTCCTCCAACTGAAAACGCCCCCGGCTGCGGCTCCGGGGGCGTTTCCCGTTCGAGGCGACCCCTTCCCGGGGTGGCGAGCCGGTGAATCGTGGCTCTGCGGCCCAGCCACGCTCATCCTGCGCCCGCCGACCGATCCGGCGGTGGTGCCCGCGCATCCGATCTGGCGTCCGATCGTCTGCGGTGTGGGCCTGACTATAGGAGCCGGGTCCAGAAAAGTCAAGTAGCCATGTCAAGTGATTTGGGCTACCGTTAGTTGACTCCGACGCGGGAGCGCGACATCCCCCCGGCGGGGGACTGCCACGGAGAACGCGAGCGACTTGACTGATACGGGCATGCACGAGACCGCCACCGCGCCCGCTGCACCTGCTGTCGGCGCTCGCCTCGGCGAGCGCGTTCGCTCGCTGCGCGCCGCCGCCGGCCTGACGCAGACGCAGCTCGCGGGAGAGCGCTTCTCGAAGGAGTACATCAGCCAGATCGAGCGCGGCAAGACCCGCCCGACCGAGTCGACGATCGCGTGGCTCGCCGAGCAGCTCGGCGTGGAGCCCACGTTCCTCGCTTCGGGCGTCTCGACCGAGGAGCGGGCGAAGATCGAGGCGCAACTCGAGCGGGCAGAGGCGCTCTCGGCGTCGCACAGCTACGAGGAGGCAGTCGAGGCGTACAGGGCCTCCGCGGCCGCGGTCGAGGAGGCCGGAGCGCCGGCACTCCAGGTCCGTGCGCTCGCCGGTGAGGCGTGGGCGCTGCAGGAGCCCGGCCACGTGCGTGAGGCGATCGAGCTCCTTCAGCAGGCGCGCGTCCTCGTCGAGCGGCCGCAGTTCTCCGACGTCGACCGCGCTGACGTGCTCTTCCGGCTCGGCGTCTGCCGGTACAAGCTCTCGAGCATCTCGACGGCCGTCGCGCTCTTCGACGAGGCGCTCGGGCTCGCCGAGCGCTCCGGCCTTCCGTGCGACGTGCTGCGCTCGGACATCCTGCAGTGGCGCTCGCGCTGCCGCCGCCGCCTCCGCGACTACGTCGCGGCGAGCGACGATGCGGAGCGCGCGCTCGAGCTCGCGCAGGACGTCGGCGACCGCGCTGCCATCGCGCGCGCGTACTTCCAGGCCTCGCTGATCGCTCAGCGGCAGGGCCACTACGTCTTGTCCCGCAGCTACGCACAGCGGGCGAAGGAGCTGTACCAGCAGGTGAACGACGAGCGTAACGTCGGTCGCCTGCATCTCATGCTCGGCGGGCTGACGCTCCTCCTGGGTGACGAGGAGCATGCCGTCGGGCACCTGAAGGCGTCCTATGCGAGGGCGCTCGATGCCGATTCTCCCGCGGACGCCGCACAGGCGCTCGAGGGAATCGCCCGAGTGCACCTCAACCGGGGCGAGTACGACCAGGCGGACGAGCTGGCGCGCAAGTCGCTGGATCTGCTGCAGGGTCGGGAGGACTACCTCCACGAAGTCAGTCCGTCGCAGCTCGTACTGGGGCGAGCGTTGATGGAGCGCGGACGACTGGACGAGGCGGAAGAGTGTTTCCGGGCGGCTGACGCTGCAGCAGAGCAGATGGCGTCGATGAGCCACCGGACGGAGGCGTGGGTCGCACTGGGTGATCTCGCGGCTCGTCGAGGTGACGACCGCGGGGCCGCACGTCTCTACCGGAACGCCGCAGAGGCGCTCCAGGAAATCCGCTTCTAAGGGAGGAGGTACGCCATGAAGCCGAGGCTGCTTCTGCTGCTCGTGAACCTGGCCCTGCTGGCCGCGTGGTTCGCGAAGCTCGGCGTGTGGAAGTCCTGGCCCGACGGGAGCTAGGAAAACCACGGCTACACTCGGGCGCCATGCGCCCTGCTGCGGCACTGACCGTGCTGTCGTGCCTGCTCGCCGTCGGCGGTTGCGGGGGATCCGGGGGAGATCCGGCCGCAACCGCGACGGATCCGTCGGAGGGGATGACGTTGGAGCAGCTCTGGCGTGGGCCGGGCGACGACGTCGCCGTCACGCCGGGGACACAGAACTACGAGCCCGGTGACGTTCGGGTGTCGTTCCTCGTCATGACCTCGGAGGGACAGCTCGTGACGCTCCCGACGGCCCGCGTCTGGGTGTCGAAGGCGCTCGACGCGACGCCCTTCCTCGAGACGACGGCGAAGCTCGAGCGAATCGGCGTTCCGGGGGAGAGCACCGCTAACGCGACGCACATCTACGTGACGAGCCTGAAGCTCCCCCGCGCGGGGAAGTACTGGATGCTCGCCGAGCCCGAGGGAGGCAGGGAGAAGGTGCAGGCGCTCGGCAACGTCGTTGTCGTGAAGAGCGATCCGCCGCCCGACGTGGGCGATCCGGCGCCGGCGACGGACACGCCGACGGTCGCGTCGACGAACGGCGACCTCTCGGCGCTGACAACGCGAACGCCGCCGGACGAGTCGCTCCTGCAGTACTCCGTCGCCGACTCGCTGCAGGCGAAGGTTCCCTTCGTCGTCACGTTCGCGACGCCGAAGTACTGCGAGAGCCGAACGTGCGGGCCCGTGGTCGACGTCGTGGAGGCGGTGCAGAAGCGCTTCAAGGACGACGACGTTCGTTTCATCCACGTCGAGGTGTACGAGGGCAACGATCCGGCGAAGGGCTACAACCAGTGGATGCAGGCTTGGAAGCTCCAGACGGAGCCCTGGACGTTCCTCGTGGATGCGAGCGGGACGATCGTCGACCGCTTCGAGGGAACGGTGTCGGTCGACGAGCTCGAGACGGCGGTCCGCGAGAAGCTCGTGCCCTCTCAGTAGGCGTCGCCGATGCGCTCGACGACGACGTTGGGCACCCGGGCCATCGGGCTCAGTGAGAGCACGGTGCGGACGATCGCGACGATGTCGTCGGTCGAGATCTGCTCCTCGTCGGGCAGGCCCGTCCACTCCGTCATCCGGGTCGCGACGAAGCCGGGTGAGATCGCGGTCGCGCGCACGCCGTTCTCGGCCTCCTCGCGGTTCAGGGAGTTCGTCCAGGCGATCAGCGCCGCCTTCGTCGCGCCGTAGACCGCCAGACCGGGTGTCGGGACGGTGCCGGCGATCGACGCGAGCGTGACGATCTGGCCACGTGACGCACGAAGGAGCGGGAGCGACTCGCGGGTGACGACCAGCGTCGAGACGAAGTTCACGTCCGCCTGCAGGGCGATCCGCTTCGTGTCCTGGTCGGCGAAGGAGCCCCCGATGCCGATGCCGGCGGAGTTGACGAGGACGTTCATGCCGCCGTGCCGCTCGGTATGTGCTGCGACCGCGCGGACGCACTCGTCGGGATCGCCGAGGTTCGCGGGCACGGCGAGGGCGTCGAGCTCTTTCGCGGCTTCCACGAGCGGCTCGGGGCGGCGTGCGACGAGCGTCAGGTCGTAGCCGTCCTCCCGAAGCGCGCGCGCGAGCGCCAGCCCGATTCCCGACGATCCTCCGGTGACGAGCGCCGACGGCACGACGGGAGTATCTCGGAACCACGCAGACGCTGAATGGTCGGTCCGGTCCCTTCAGGTGTCTGACACTAGGTCCACGCAGCCACGCGGCAATCCCTGCGCCGGAGCCGCGGAATGTTAATTCCTTAACAGTCGGTGTCAGACACCATCAACAAAACGGTCACGGGTGCCGGGGTCGACGCGAAAAGAAGATGCGGCCGCCGAGGGGGCGGCGGCCGCAACGTCAGGGGGAGAGGAGAAGGTGGTGGGTTCTCCGCTCGTGGAGTTCGGGTCTCCGGCTTCGATTCCTTCCGCGTACAGTGCGCGGCGTGGAGACCGTGGCTCTCACGTCTCTCGCCCGGGCAGGCGGATGTGCGGCGAAGTACTCGGCCGGACGCCTCGAGTCACTGCTGGCCGGTCTCGTCCCTGCGGAGGCGGAGGATCTCCTCGTCGGCCTCGACCCTGCTGACGACGCGGCCGTCTACCGCCTCGACGACGAGCGCGCGATCGTCTTCACGGTCGACTTCTTCCCGCCCCTGGTCGATGACCCACGCACGTTCGGCGCGATCGCGGCCACCAACGCGCTGAATGACGTGTTCGCGATGGGAGGACGGCCACTCCTCGCTCTCTCTGTCGCGGCCTTTCCCGAGGAGCTTCCCGTGGAGATGCTCGGCGACGTGCTCGCGGGAGCAGACGAGCGGGTGCGCGCTGCGGGCGCGATCCTGGCAGGCGGCCACACGATCCGCGACACCGAGCCGAAGTACGGCCTCGCCGTGGTCGGGACGGTCCATCCGGACAGGATCTGGCCGAAGGCGGGCGCCCGCGCTGGTGACGTGCTCTTCCTGACGAAGGCGCTCGGGACGGGGATCGTGCTGCAGGCGCACCGTGACGGCGCTGCGACCCCGGAAGCGCTCGACGCCGCCGTAGCGTCGATGATCGAGCTCAACCTGCGCGCCGCCGACGTGATCCGTCCGTTCGAGCCGCACGCGGTCACGGACGTGACGGGCTTCGGGCTTCTCGGCCACGTCCACGAACTCGCGTCGCGAAGCGGCGTTCGCGCGGAGATCGACGCGGCGACCCTGCCTGCGCTGCCGGGGGCGCTCGAGCTCGCGGAGGCCGGAGTTCGCACGGGCGGCGACCGGCGAAATCGGGACTTCGCGGAACGTCACGTGGAGAGCGACACGACGGGCGCCCTCGAAGCGCTCGCGTTCGACCCCCAGACCGCCGGCGGATTGCTCGTATCCGTCGCGCCCGAGCGCGCCGCCGTGCTCGAGGCGACACTCGAGGCCGACGGAATCCGCGCGACGCGGATCGGCAGGATCGTGCCCGGCTCGGGAGTCGACCTCCGGTAGATGGCAGTCGCGGTCGCGCGCTCCCGCTCGGTCTCCGCGACGACGTTCCTTCGCATCGCGGGCGCATCTGCGTTCGCGCTCTTCCTCGTCATCACCTCGGGCGCGTTCGTGCGCCTGACGGGCTCCGGTCTCGGCTGCGAGAACTGGCCGAGCTGCGGCGACCGGCCGTACCCCGAGCAGGGCTTCCACGCGTTCGTCGAGTTCGGCAATCGCATGGTCGCCCTTGCCGGGATCGTGCTCACGCTCGTCACGCTCATTGCGTCCCGGCGCGCGCCAGGGCTCTCCGGCTGGGGCCGTGGCGCCGCACTCGGTGCCTTCCTCGTCGCCGTCGCACAGATCCCGATGGGCGGCATCACGATCGCGCTCGACCTGCATCCGCTCGCCGTGATGACGCACTTCCTGCTCGGGCTCACGGCCTTCGGGCTCGCGCTCGTCGCCGCTGTCGAAGCATGGAGCCTCCGGGACGGGCTTGCAGGTCCCGCCGGTCCGCGCTGGGTACGGCTGTTCGTGACCTGCGCCGGCCTCCCGGTCTGTGTCGCCCTTCTCGTCACGGGAGCGGTGGCGACGGCCTCGGGACCGCATCCGGGGTCGAACGCCGACGTCGAGCGGTTGGGTCTCGGCATCGTCGACACGGTGTACGTGCACGTCCGAGTCGCGGCCGCGTTCGGCATCGGCGTACTCATCGTCGGCTGGCTCGTCTGGCGGATCCGCGACCGCTATCCGGGTCTCGTCCGGATCTGGGCCGGTCTTCTCGTCGTGCTCGTGGCGCAGGCGATCGTCGGGGAGGTGCAGTACCGAGACGCCCTGCCGTGGGGGCTCGTGCTCGTCCACGTGGCGCTCGCCGCCGCGATCTGGGCCTTCAGCCTCGGCCTTGCATTCGTGCTGTGGCGACCTCCCGTGCCGTTGACCCGTCAGTAGGCTTGGCTCGTGGCGCGCGAGCTCAGGATCCACGAGCGTCCGTCGTCGCTCGAGCGTCCCGTCCTGATAAGTGCGTTCCGTGGCTGGAACGACGGAGGTCAGGCGGCGACGCTCGCGGCCGGATATCTCGCCCGCCTCTGGGGCGCCCGGAAGTTCGCGGACATCGATCCCGAGCTCTTCGTCGACTTCCAGGCGACACGGCCGATGGTCACGCTCGAAGGCGGGCGAACGCGAAAGATCGAGTGGCCGGAGAACACGTTCTTCAGCGCGCGCATCCCGGGTGCCGACCGCGATGCGATTCTGCTCGTCGGCATCGAGCCGAACTACCGGTGGCGCACGTTCAGCGAGATCGTGACCGACCTCGCGCGCGAGCTCGGCTGTGAGCTCGCGGTGACGCTCGGCGCGCTCGTCGCGGACGTCCCGCACACGCGGCCCTCGCCGGTCACGGGTG
Source organism: Gaiellaceae bacterium (assembly GCA_036274755.1). Lineage (GTDB taxonomy): Bacteria > Actinomycetota > Thermoleophilia > Gaiellales > Gaiellaceae > GMQP-bins7. Next base: position 58,039 of record DASUFC010000078.1, on the reverse strand, counting down.
CGGCGACGGATCCCCATCTCGTCGACGAGCTCGGGCTGCAGCTCTCGCAGTACGAGGGTCCGACGGGCATCGTCGGCGTGCTCCTCGACTCGTGCCGCCGTGCCGGGATTCCGTCCGTGAGCCTCTGGGCGGCGGTCCCGCACTACGTGCAGCTCGCGCCGAGCCCGCCGGCCGCGAAGGCGCTCTGCGAACGGCTGTCCGGCGTTCTGTCCACGGAGATCGACGTCGCCGAGCTCGCCGAGGCCGCCGACGAGTACGTCGATCAGGTCTCGCAGGCCGTCGCGAGCGACACGGATACCGCGTCGTACGTCGAGGAGCTCGAGCGCCGAGCCGACTCGCTCGACTGGCTGGAAGAGTCGGGCGACCTGCCGTCGGGCGACGCACTCGCCGCCGAGATCACGCGGTTCCTGCGCGAGCGGGAAGCGGACGGCGAGCCGCCGGAGTCCGGCGGCGCGGGCTGATCGACGCTAGGCCGCGTCCTCGACGTCGGTCGTGAGGTCAGGCTCGGCAGCGGGCTCGGCGGCCGCGGCGGTCGTGTCCGATCCCGTCTCCTGCACCGCCGCCTCGCGCGGGGCCGTCGGCTTGCGCTTCCGGCGCCGGCGGCGCGACTTCCGCGCCGTGAGCTTCGGGACCGGCAGGTTGTCGGCGAGCGCGTTCGCGATCTCGCCGATCGTCCCGAGCTCCTCGCGCGCGTGGTCGAGCGCGGAGTTCGCGCGCGGCGTGTAGCCGTCCGCCGACGCGAGGAGCGCCGCCCCCACCGGCAGCGGCATCTCCTGTGCGACCTGGACGAGGCGGTTGACGTTCTCCTCGTGGCGGTAGCCGCGTGAGTTTGCGGCGGCGCCGAGGAGCCGCTTCGCCTCCGGGAACTCGGTGGACACGCGCCGGTCTTGCACCTTCCGCGTCGCCCGAGCGAGGCGCCACGTCCAGCGCGCGAGGATTTGGTCGGGCGCGAGCGGTTTTCCCTCGCCGATCGCACGCAGGAGGATGCGGACTCCGGCAGCACGGTCCTTCTCCCACGGCGGTGCCTGCGTCACGAGCGTGACCAGATCGTCGAAGTCCGCGCGCTCCACGGGCGTCGCGACGCGATCCATGAGCGCCGTCATGCGCAGACGGCGGTTCGGGTTCTCGGCCGCGCACGTCGCGAGGAACTGCTCGAGCGCGCCCTTCCCTGCTCGGCCCTCGGCGAACTTCTTGGCGAACTCGGCGCGTTGGTCGAAGCGGATCTGCCGGCCGGCGATCGTCGCCCAGAAGCGCTGCTCGTCGTCGTCGAGGTACTTGGGATCGATGCGCTGCCACTCACGCTGGATGACCGCGAGTCGCCGGGCGACATCGGGGGTGACCGGGACGAGCCACGGAACAGGAGAGAGCTTCCGCCGAGCGCGGCGCTGTTGGCGTCGGCGCGGGGCGGGTGTGACGCGTGCCCCCTCGCGGTAGAAGTCCGAGTCGAGCAGCGCGTGCAGCGACACGACCCGCTCCGAGTGGGTGGCGCCCTTGGGGACGAAGTCCACGACGACGCCCGCCTCTTTGCGCGGATGCATCCGCATGATCCGTCCGATGCGCTGCTGGTAGACGCGGCGCGAAGCGGTCGGAGCGAGGTGCATGCAGACGGTGGCGCGGGGTGAGTTCCAGCCCTCCGCCAGGAGCTGCGCGTTGATGAGGACGTTGATCTCGCCGCGCTCGTAGGCGGCGAGGGTCTCGGCGAGCCGCGCCGGTGGCGTGCGCCCGGATACGGCTTCGGCCTTCAGCCCTGCTGCCCGGAACTCCTGCGCGAGGTTGTAGGCATGCTCGACGCCGGCGGCGTAGACGATGCCCGGCGTCGACCCGAAGCGCTCGCGGTAGAGGCTCGCGGCCGCCTGATTGAGAGCCTCGTGGTCGAGCGCGGCTGCCAGCGCGCGCTCCTCGAAGTCCCCGCCGACGATCGGCACCGAGTTGATCGCGGCAGCCGGCGGGACACGCAGGGACCGAAGCGGCGCGATGAGCCCGCGGCGCGCGGCGTCGCCGAGCGGGAGATCGTCGACCGAGGCCGGGAAGACGTCGGAGACCTGCTTTGCGATGAGCTGCTCCGTCGCCGTCATCCCGATGAAGAGCGGCTCGTGGAACGCGCGGATGGCGGCGCTCGTCTTCTCGCCGAGTGCCGTGTGGGCCTCGTCGCAGATCACGAGGTGGTACGCGTTGCGGTCGAGCTCGGCGCCATGGCGCGCGAACCACGCGTAGGTCTGGATCGTGATGGGACTCTCGCTCGGCGCCTTCGAGCCGGCGAGGATGGCATCGGTGAAGCGGCTCTTGTAGCCCTCGGCAGTGAGATCGCGGTTGAACTGGGATACGAGAAGCCGGCGGTGGGTGAGGATGAGGACACCGAGGTGCCGTGCCGCCTCGACGAAGCCCGCCGCAGCGATCGTCTTGCCCGACGCTGTCGGATGCCGGAAGCGGTAACGGCGCACAGCGCCAGGATCGGGGCCGGTGTACTCCTCGATGTCGTCGGCCTCGAGCTCTGCCTCGTCGACGTACCCCGCGTCGTCGTCGTCGTCCAGCTCCTCCTCGGCCTCGACGTCTGCACTCGTGCCGTTGGTCGCGGCATGGCCGTTGCCGTTCCCGTTCTCCTCGGCGGCACGCTGTGTCGAGGCGATGAGCTCGGCGAGCATTCCTGCGAGCGCGTCGACCTGGTGGCGCCGCAGTTCGGTGCCGGAAGCGGTGTGCGGCGGATCCTCCGTGAGGACGCGCTCGAGGCCCAGCATGAGGCCGTACCGAACCTTCCAGCGGGCCGACGGTGTGGCGAGCCCCGCCTCCATCTCGGCCAGCGCGTCGTCGAGCGCGGCCCTGCGAGCCGTGCCCGGCGCGAGCGCCTGGAGGGGATCTTCGTCCTGCTGCAGGAACGGCTCACCGAACCAGGACTGGGCCTTGTGAGCCGCAGCAGTCAGGTTCTCAGCTGTGTCCGACGTCAACGCCGGGATGGTCGTCGCCTCGTGCATTCAGGCAGCACGTGATCTCGTGCCGCTCCTTCCCAAAGAGTTGCGCTCGCTCGTTAGCCGGCGAGCCGTACTCGTCGGAGCATACCTCAGAGTCGCGACGAGAACCGCTCGAACGTCACGAATGTGCGCCGGCGACGCTCGCCAGCGGCCGGCCGACGACCCGTTCGGACACGCCCGTCTGGTCGAGGTGCTTCGTGATCCCACCGAGCCAGAAGGGGAATCCTGCGCCGAGGATCAGGCACGTGTCGATGTCTGCAGCCTCGGCGACGATGCCGTCCTCGAGGATGTGGCGCGACTCGTCGGCGAGGGCCTCGAGCACCGCGGTGTGCAGCTCGTCGACGGAGCGTGGAGCATCCTCCACGACGACGACGTCGCCACCCTCCGCGAGGCTCTCGAGCGTCTTCGAGAGCGGGTATCGATCAGGCCATGTGTCGTGGAGCTGGTGCCGGACGTGATTCGCCACCCTGGGGCCGACGAGCTGCAGGAGCACCGAGGGCGCCATCGGCAAGCCCATCCGCAGGACTGCCTCGTCCGTCTCGTCGACCGTGTTGCCACGATCGAGCGCCTGGGTGATCACGGAGCCCTGCCTGCCCAGAAGGCGGTTGACGACGAAGCCCGTCGCGTCGCGGACGAGGACGCCGGTCTTGCGGAGCTTCTTCGTCACGGCCCACGCCGTCGCGAGCGTCGCATCGTCGGTCCGCGGCGTCCTGACGAGCTCGACGAGCGGGAGAACCGCGACGGGGTTGAAGAAGTGCATCCCGACGACGCGCTCCGGACGCTCGAGGTCGGCGGCCATCTCGGTGACAGAGAGGGACGACGTGTTGGTCGCAAGGACGCACTCGGCGGAGACGACGCGCTCGAGCTCCGCGAACACGTCTTTCTTCACGGAGATCTCCTCGAACACCGCCTCGAGAACGAGGTCGCAGCCGACGAAGGTCTCCCACTCGGTGCCGCCGCCGACGAGTGAGCCGAGGAAGCGCGCCTTGCCTTCGGCGAGCCGTCCGCGCTTCACGAGATCTGCGAGCTCGTCGCGGATCCAGGAGATCGCGCCGTCGACCTGCTCCTGCGTCAGATCCGAGAGCACGACGGGAACCTCGAGGCGGCGGAGGAACAGCAGCGCGAGCTGCCGCGCCATGAGCCCCGCGCCGACGACGCCGACCTTCTGAACGCGTCTCGGCTCGGCTTCGGGCATGCCCACGCCACGCTTCGCGCGTCGCTCCACGAGGTCGAACGCATAGACGGAGGCCTGTGCCTGCGGCCCCGGAAGGAGGTCCCCGAGCGCGTCCTCCTCCGCGCGGTAGCCCTCTTCGAGTGTCCAGCTCGCCGCACCCTCGATGAGATCGAGCGCACGATAGGGCGCGGGGGTCGCGCCGTGGACCTGCCCGTCGAGCCGTGCGCGCGCCTTCCGGCAGACCTCGACCGCCTCGGACAGGTCGGCCGCCGGCCGGCGCTTTCCGGCGCCTTCCTCGATCTTGTCGACGAGGAACGCGAGCGACTCGTCGAGGAACTCGACCGGCTCGAAGAGGACGTCCGCGAAGCCGGCTGCGAGCGCACGCCGCGCGTCGAGCATCCTGTTCTGGCGGAGCGGGTTCTCGACGATGAAGGTCACCGCCTCCTCGGCGCCGACGAGCTGCGGGATCAGCTGCGTGCCGCCCCAGCCGGGGATCAGCCCGAGGAAGACCTCGGGGCACGCGAAGTGGCGCACCGACGAGGCGATCGTGCGGTAGTCGCAGTGCAGCGCGATCTCGACGCCGCCGCCGACCGCCGCGCCGTTGATCGCGGCCACGGTGACGAAGGGCAGGTCGCGCAGGCTGCCGAACAGCTCGTGCCCCGCCCGGCCGCCGAGCCGCGCGCGCTCGGGCGTGATGGAGCCGAACTCGCCGATGTCCGCGCCGACGGCGAAGACGAACGGCTTGCCGGTGAGGAGGAGGCCCTGCCACTCGCCGGAGCGCAGCTGCTCGACGACGCCCTCGAGAGAGCGCAGCGCCGCTTCGCCGAACGTGTTCGGCTTCTGCCAGTCCTCCCCGTTGTCCATGGTCACGAGCGCCACCTGCCCGACGCGCGTGGAGACCGGCTGCAGCTTGAACTCGGTGGGATTAGCCACGCTGAAGGTTCTCCCAGAGGAGCGCGGCGCCCATCCCCAGGCCGACGCACAGCGCGGTCAGCCCGTAGCGCGAGCCGGGCCGGTCGCGGAAGCCGCGGTCAAGCTGCGCGACCAGGCGCACGCCCGTCGCGGCGAGCGGATGTCCGCACGCGATCGCGCCGCCGTACGGGTTGAGGCGCGGGTCCTCGGGAGACACGCCGACGCCGTCGCACCAGCTGAGGACCTGCACCGCGAACGGCTCGTTGAGCTCGAAGAGATCGACGTCGTCGATCGTCAGGCCGGCACGCTCGAGCACGCGGTGCGTGGCGGGGACGGGGCCGAGGCCCATCAGCTCGGGCTCGACTCCCGCGTACGCGAACCCGGCGAGGCGCATCTTCGGCTCCAGCCCGAGCTCCTCCGCGGCGGGTCGCGAGGCGATGAGTGCGGCGGTCGCTCCGTCCGTGAGGCCGGCCGAGTTCCCCGCCGTGACGCGCCCCGCGACGCGGAACGGCGTGCGGAGCGTCGCGAGCGCCTCGATGGTCGTGTCGGGCCGCAGGAACTCGTCCCGGTCGGCGATCGTCCAGCCGTCGTCGGTGAAGACGGACATCGGCACGACGATGTCGTCCATCACGCCCTCGTCCCAGGCCCTGCCCGCGCGGCGCTGGGACTCGACCGCGTAGGCATCGGCCGCGTCTTTCGTGAGGTGCGGCAACGCGTCGTGGAGGTTCTCGGCGGTCTGGCCCATGACCGCCGCCGAGTCGTCCACGATCCCCTCGGCCACGAAGCGCGGGTTGAAGTCGACGTCCGCGCCCATCGGGTGGTGGCCCATGTGCTCGACGCCGCCGACGAGGACGACGTCCGCCGCCCCCATCGCGATCTCACCCGCGCCGGCGGTGGTCGCCGTGAGCGCGCCGGCGCACATGCGGTCGACGGCGAAGCCCGGCACCGTCTTCGGCAGCCCAGCGAGGAGCGCGACGTCGCGGCCCAGCGTGAGGCCCTGGTCTCCGACCTGCGCCGTCGCTGCGAAGACGACGTCGTCGATGCGATCGGGAGGAAGCTGAGGGTTGCGCCGGAGGACCTCGCGCACGGCCTTGACGGCCATGTCGTCCGCGCGGGTCCTCGCGAAGACGCCGTCCGGCGTCGCTCGTCCGAATGCGGTCCGTACGCCGTCGACGTAGACGACCTCGCGTGTCTCAGCCACGGACGGGACGATACTTCCGGGCGGAAGAGGCCTTACGGGTCGCCGGCGGCGAGCTCGCGCGCTCGCACCATCGCCGCCTGGATCGCGTTCAGGAAGGCGGCGCGCACACCGGCCATCTCCAGCTCGCGGATCGCGGCGATGGTCGTCCCGCCCGGGGACGTGACCATCTCGCGCAGTTCGACGGGGTGCATCTTCTCGTCGCGCAGCTGCTTCGCCGTGCCGAGCATCGTCTGCACGACGAGCTGCGTCGACACCTCGCGCGAGAGCCCGAGCAGAATTCCCGCTTCGATCATCGCCTCGGCGAGGAGCGCGAAGTAGGCTGGCCCCGAGCCCGACACCGCGGTGATCGCGTCGAGCGCGTCCTCGTGCACGCGTACGACCGCACCGAGATGCGCGAGCGCCTCCTCGGCGAGGTCGAGGTGCTGGTCGCCGGCATGGGAGCCCGCGCACAGCCCCGCGATCCCCTCGTGCACGGTCGAGGGGGTATTCGGCATCGCGCGGACGACGGGCACGCCGTCGGCGAGTCGGCTCTCGATGCGGGAGGTGGGTATCGCCGCGGCGACGGAGAGCACGGTCTGCTCGGGAAGGATCAGCGTGCCGATCTCGCCGAGCAGGCCCTCGATGTCCTGCGGCTTGACGGCGACGACGACCAGCGCAGCTCCGGCTGCGGCGTCGTGATTCGAGAGCGTCGCCTCGACTCCGTAGCGCTCGCGCAGCTCGTCGACGCGCTCCGGCCGGCGGGTGGTCGCGGCGACCTCGGACGGCTCGCGCCAGCCCGACGAGAGGAGGCCCGCGATGAGCGACTCGCCGATGCGACCGGCACCGAGCACCGCGATCTTGCGCGTGTCGACCATCGGCGGAGTGTACGGCGGCTCAAGCGGCGTTGGTCGCCGCGCGCACGAGGCGTGCGCGGTCGGCGCTCGCGCCGGGAACGAGCCCGCGTTTGAAGCCCTGGAGGAGGAAGACGCTCGCGAGCCCTTGCCATTCGCCGTAGGGAGCGAGGAGGTCGGCGGTCTCGCCGGGCTCTGGCCAACGTCCGCGCACGGATGCCAGGAGCTTCACCAGCCCGAGGTCGTCGACCAGCCCCGCGTCGTAGCGCCCGAGCCCCTGGAGTGCCACGACTCCGACGGTCCACGGCCCGACGCCACGCTCGCGTTCGAGCCGCAGGAGAGCATCGTCTCGTCCTTGCAGTCCCTCGAGGTCGATGGTGCGCGCGAGCCGTGACAGGGTGGCGGCGCGGCTCGCCGCGAGCCCGCACCCGGTGAGCTCGGCCGGGGAGAGGCGTGCGAGCGCATCCCGTGCCGGAGGGTCCTCGCCACAGCGCCGGATGATCGCGCGCTCGATCGCAAGCGCGCGACGAGCCTGGATGAGCTGGCCGCAGATCGCCCGCACGACCGCGTGCGTCACGGTCGGCTTCCGCCTCGTCCGCATGCCGCGGAGACGGCGAACGCTCGGGCCGAGGAACGGATCGTGCGCGAACCTCCTGTGGAACTCCGTCGTGTCGTCGTCGAGCGCGAGCAGGAAGCGAGTCCGCTCGAGCGCCGCCTCGCACGATGCGCGCACGACGACGCTCCCGTCCGCCGCCTGCCTGGCCGTGGCCCAGCGACCGTCCGGCAGGCGAGCGCGCCACGTGTCCGCACCGGCGGTCAGGCGGAGCGAGTACACACCCGTCGCTCGCAGCACCGCCTCGACCATCTGGCCACCCTACCCACGGCCACGGAGCCGATACTTACGCGCGATGCGGTTCGTCGACACGGTCTCGCTGCGCTCTCGCGAGCGGAAGCTCCGGCTCTTCATGGACGAGCTGCAGCCGACCGCGGAGACGACCGTTCTCGACGTCGGAGCGGACGAGCTCGGGTTCGGCGAGGGTGACGGCTGCGCGACGCTGAACTTCTTCGAGGAGCGCTATCCCTGGCCGGAGCGGATAACCGCGCTCGGGCTCCACGACGGCACAGGCTTCCGGACGCGGTACCCGCGCATCGAGTACGTCCAGGGAGACGCGTGCGCGCTGCCCTTCCCCGACGGAGCGTTCGACGTCGTGTTCTCCAACGCCGTGATCGAGCACGTCGGCGGGCGGGACCGGCAGCGCGCGCTCGTGACGGAAGCTCTGCGCGTCGGACGACGCGTCTTCATCACCACCCCGAACCGGCGCTTCCCGATCGAGGTCCACACGCGACTGCCACTCGTCCACTGGCTGCCGGACGCGGTGTCGCACCGCGCGTACCGCGCCGCGGGCAAGGAGTTCGCGACCGAGGTCCATCTCCTCACGCGGCGGAGCTTCCGCGATCTCTTCCCGGGCCGCGTGCGCATCGTGAGCCTCGGGCTGACGCTGGTGGCGATCGTCGATTAGCGCTCGGCGCTTCACCGGCATCGCGGTCGGGGCGCTCGTCATCGGGCTCGTGCTCCACAACGCCGTCATGGCGGAGCTCTGGGATCTCGGCGTCCGCGGGTCGACGCTCGACGTCGTTGCAGCCTGGAAGGAGGCGCTGCTCCTCGTCGCGCTCGTCGTCGTCGCGTGGCACGTGCGCCGTCTCCCGCCGGTCAAGGCGGCTGACGTGCTCGCGGCGAGCTACACGGTCGTCGTCCTCGTGTACTGGGCGATCCCGCAGGACGTGCTCGGCGGCTCGGCCACCTCTCGCGGCGAGCTTCTCGCCCTGCGCCACCACCTCTTCCCCGTTGCGGCGTACGCGCTCGGCCGCCTCGCGGTCACGGCGTGGGGCGAGCGGAGCCGCGTCGGTGGGCTCGTCGCGCTTTCCGCCATCGTCGTGGCGGTGGTCGGGCTCACCGACCTCGCCTTCATCTCGCTGCAGTCGTGGCGCGAGTCGGGAGTCCCGGGCTGGTACCGCGAGCAGCTCGGCCTCGACTACGAGGGCCTCTCCGGGCTGCCGGAGAACTGGGTGTTCAACACGGGAGACGAGAACAACCCGATTCGCCGGCTCGTCTCGACGTTCCTCTCCCCGCTCGCGAGCGCCTACGTTCTCGTCGTCGCGCTCATCTTCGTCGTCAGCCGGCCGCTGCGCTGGTGGTGGGCGACTGCGGCCGCACTGCTCTACGTCGCGCTGCTCTACACGCACACGCGCGCGGCGCTCGGTGCACTCGTCTTCGGGCTTCTCCTACTGGCGCTGGCTCAGCGTCGCGCGGCGCCCGCGGTCCTCGCGGTCGGCTCGGTGGTCGCGAGCGCCGCGTTCCTGGCCGCCTATCCGTCGATCGGGCCCTCGACCCGCTACACGCCCGAGGAGCTCGAATGGCTGCGTCAGAACGCGCAGCAGCAGGGCGGGACGAGCGGCGACCCGTTCGCGGGCAACGAGGCATCGACGGAGAGCCACTGGCGCAACCTGCGAGACGGCATCCGTGTCGTCCTCGACCACCCACAGGGGTACGGGCTGGGAAACGGCGGCGTCACTGCGAAGCGAACCGGCGTCGAGATCCGCGCGGGGGAGTCGACCTATACCGAGCTCGGGGTCGACGTCGGCATCGCGGGGCTCGTCGCGTTCTGCCTCTGGAACCTCACCGTGCTCGCCGGCCTGTGGCGGAGGGAGGCATGGCTCGCTGCGGCCTTCGCCACGGTCCTGCTCATCGCACTGCAGACCGACGTCATCGGGATCCACTGGCTGGCGTTCACGATCTGGGTCGCCGCGGGGTGGACGCTCGGGCTTCCTCGGCGCGACCGCGAGGATCCGGAGAGCGCGCCTCCACTCGAACCTCCCTCCTCGTCGGATTCATCTCTCTGAGTCGGCTGCTGCTCGCGAGTGGCGGCTAGTGTGGCGAGCATGGGTGGTGCTGCGATCGACCCGCGCGTGGACATCGGTCACGTCCACCTCAAGGTCTCCGACATCGATCGCGCGCTCGCGTTCTACGTCGGTGTACTCGGGTTCGAGGAGCAGGCGCGCTACGGCGATCAGGCCGTCTTCATCTCGGCCGGTGGCTACCACCATCACATCGGGCTGAACACGTGGGAGTCGAAGGGCGGCTCGCCGCCTCCGGCCGGGACGACAGGCCTCTACCACACGGCGATTCGCTATCCGGACCGCAAGTCGCTCGCGGATGCGCTCAAGCGGCTCGTCGAGGCCGGGATCCCGCTCGACGGGGCGTCCGATCACGGCGTGAGCGAGGCGCTGTACCTGCACGACCCCGACTCCAACGGCGTCGAGCTGTATCGCGATCGGCCACGGGACGAGTGGCCGCGCAACGAGGACGGCACGATCGGGATGTTCACGAGGCCGCTCGACGTGCACGCGCTCCTCGCCGAGGCCGAGTAGCCCTCCACGCAGGGCGGGCGTCCCCGCCACCGCGTTCGCTATACCTCAGGAGAGATGGCCGAGACGAAGCCCGTCGAGCACCTCGAACGGGTCGTGATCCGCTTCGCGGGCGACTCGGGTGACGGGATGCAGCTCACCGGCGACCGGTTCACGAGTGAGACGGCGGTCTTCGGGAACGACCTCGCAACGCTCCCCGACTTCCCGGCCGAGATCCGTGCTCCCGCGGGCTCGCTGCCGGGCGTCTCCGGGTTCCAGGTCCACTTCGCAGACCACGACATCCTCACGCCGGGCGACCAGCCGGGCGTGCTCGTCGCGATGAATCCCGCAGCGCTCAAGGTGAATCTCGGGGACCTCGCCAAGGGCGGGACCCTGATCGTCAACACCGACGCCTTCAATGACCGGAACCTGCAGAAGGCGGGGTACGAGACGTCGCCGCTCGACGACGGCTCGCTCGCGGACTTCCATGTCCACCCGGTGGCACTCTCGTCGATGACGGTCGAGGCGCTGAGGGGCATCGACGGTGTCTCGTCGCGCGAGGCCGAGCGCTCGAAGAACTTCTTCGCGCTGGGTCTCATGTCGTGGCTCTACCACCGCCCGATCGAAGGGACGCTCGACTTCATCGAGGCGAAGTTCGCGCGGCGACCGGAGATCGTCGAGGCGAATACGAAGGCGTTCAAGGCCGGCTGGAACTACGGCGAGACCTCCGAGGACTTCGCGGTCTCGTACGAGATCGCGCCGGCGAAGGCGGCGCCCGGGACGTATCGGCAGATCTCCGGGAACACGGCCCTCTCGTACGGGCTCGTCGCGGCGAGCAAGCTCTCCGGGCTCCCGCTGTTCCTCGGGGCGTATCCGATCACGCCTGCCTCGGGGATCCTCGAAGAGCTCGCCGCTCTGAAGGAGTTCGGCGTGCGGACGTTCCAGGCCGAGGACGAGATCGCGGCGTCGGGTGCTGCGCTCGGCGCTGCGTTCGGCGGTGCGCTCGGCGTCACGACCTCCGCCGGCCCGGGGGTGGTGCTCAAGTCCGAGACGGTCGGCCTGGCGGTGACACTCGAGCTGCCGCTCGTGATCGTGGACGTCCAGCGTGCAGGCCCGTCTACCGGGATGCCGACGAAGCCCGAGCAGGCGGACCTCCTGATGGTCATGTTCGGGCGGAACTCCGAGTCGCCGGTCCCGGTCGTCGCAGCGTCGACGCCTGCCGGGTGCTTCGACGCGGCGATCGAGGCCGTACGCATTGCGGTCACGTATCGGACGCCGGTGTTCCTGCTCTCCGACGCCTACCTCGCGAACGGCTCGGAGCCATGGCTCATCCCGGACGTCGCCGGGCTTCAGCCGATCGACCCGGCGTTCGCGGCCGGCCCGAACCACGGCGACCACTTCCTGCCGTACAAGCGTGACGTCGCCACGCTCGCACGGCCGTGGGCGATTCCGGGAACGCCGGGGCTCGAGCACCGGATCGGCGGCCTCGAGAAGGAGGACGAGAGCGGCAACGTCTCGTACGACCCTGAGAACCACGACCTCATGGTCCGGCTGCGCGCCGCCAAGGTTGCGGGGATCGCGGCCGACATCCCCGAGCTCGAGGTCGACGACCCGGACGGTGCGGACACCCTCGTGCTCGGCTGGGGCTCGACACGGGGCGCGATCGGAGCCGCTGCTCGCCGGGTCCGTGCGGACGGTCGCAAGGTCGCGACGGCGCACCTCAGGCATCTCAATCCGTTCCCACGAAACACCGGCGAGGTCGTGCGGAGCTACGACAAGGTGCTCATCCCGGAGATGAACCTCGGGCAGCTGCGCATGCTCATCCGCTCGGAGTTCCTCGTCGACGCGGTGGGCTACAACAAGGTGCGCGGGCGGCCCTTCCGGGCGGCCGAGCTCGCGGACGCGATCACCGCGCTGGTGGAGCAATGAGCGAGGGCAACGGCAACCTCGTGCAGCTGAGCGCGAAGGACTTCAAGTCCGATCAGGAGGTTCGCTGGTGCCCGGGTTGCGGCGACTACGCGATCCTGAACGTCGTCCAGGGCTTCATGCCCGAGCTCGGCCTCGCACGCGAGCGGATCGTGTTCATCTCCGGCATCGGCTGCGCCGCGCGTTTCCCGTACTACCTGCAGACGTACGGCATGCACTCGATCCACGGCCGCGCGCCCGCGATCGCGACCGGGCTCGCGGTGACGCGGCCGGACCTCTCGGTCTGGGTCGTGACCGGCGACGGAGACGCGCTGTCGATCGGCGGCAACCACCTCATCCACGCGCTTCGCCGTAACGTGAACCTCAAGATCCTCCTCTTCAACAACCGCATCTACGGTCTCACGAAAGGCCAGTACTCGCCGACCTCGGAGCTCGGCAAGGTGACGAAGTCGACGCCGATGGGCTCGCTCGACCACCCGTTCAACCCGCTGTCGATCGCGATCGGCGCCGAGGCGTCCTTCGTCGCCCGCGCGATCGACACCGACAAGAAGGGGCTCACCGAGGTGCTGGAGGCGGCCGCGCGCCACAAGGGATCGGCATTCGTCGAGATCCTCCAGAACTGCAACATCTACAACGACGGCGCCTTCGACGTCGTGCGCGAGGACAAGGGAAACCGGGTCTACCTGCAGCACGGCGAGCGGATCCGCTTCGGTGTCGAGGGCGAGCGTGGGATCCAGCAGTACCCGGACGGGTCGCTGCGCGTCGTCGACGTGGCCGAGGCAGGCGAGAACTCGCTCCTCGTCCACGACGTCGCGCATCCGCAGGCGAGCCTCGCCTTCGCGCTCTCGCGGATCACCTGGGAGTCTGCAGGCGCTGTGCCGGTCGGCGTGTTTCGCGCCCTCGAGCAGCCCGTCTACGACGACCTGATGCGCGAGCAGCTCGAGACCGCGCGCGCCGAGCGCGGGGAGGGCGACCTCGCCGCGCTGCTCCACTCGGGCGACACCTGGACCGTGCCGGCCGCCTGAGGCGGCCCCTACCGAACCGCGCGCCTACGTCGGGGCGAGCGCGCCTCGCGCTCACGACTCGGCCAGGAAGCGTGCGATCCGCTCGCCGATCTCCTCGCCCTTCTCCTCCTGCAAGAAGTGCCCCGCGCCGACGACCGTCTCGGCGGGACCGGCTCCGGGAATCCGCGAGGCCATGCGCTCGGCCGCCGCGGTCGAAAAGATCGGGTCGGAGTCGGAGAAGAGGACGAGCGCCGGACGCTCCCACTGCTCGAGAGCCGCCCGGACCTCGAGCATCTTCGCCGCGTTCGGGTGGTCGCTCTCCGTCGGGACCTGCTCGGGGAATGCGAGCACACCGGCCTTCGACTCGGGCGTCGGGAACGGGGCGTTGTATCCCTCGATCACGTCGTCTCCAGGATCCGTGACGCACGAGAGGCGCACGAGCTGTCCCGGTACGAGCTCGGTCCCGAGGCGGCGGACGAACTCGCGGAAGCGGAGCCACTCGGGCGACGGCGCCCGCCCGGCGCCGATGCCGGTGTTGAGGATCACCAGCCGCCCGACGCGCTCCGGATGCTCGACGGCGAGTCGCAGGCCGATCGGGCCGCCCCAGTCCTGCACGACGACGGTCGCATCGCGCAGGTCGAGCTCGGCCGCGAGCCGGTCGATCGCGCCGTAGTGGAAGTCGTAGGAGTAGTCCTCGATGCGCGTCGGCTTGTCCGAGCGGCCGAAGCCGAAGTAGTCGGGCGCGACGACTCGTGCGACTCCGCTGAGCGCGGGGATCATCTTCCGGTAGAGGAAGGCCCACGTCGGCTCGCCGTGGAGGAGGAGGACGGGCGCGCCCGTGCCCTCGTCCACGTAGTGCATCCGCAGGCCGTCCTGGTCGACGTAGTGCGGCTCGAACGCATAGGCGGGCAGCCCGTCGAACCGCTCGTCGGGCGTTCGGTAGAAGTCCACGGGACGATCATGACGATTCGGGGAGGCCGAGATGACCGCGACGCCGAACATCTGGAGCGACGAGTGGGAGTACGAGCGCGAGGATGCCGACTGGGCGGCGGATCGATCGACCCGGCTCCCACGCGGTGACAAGCTGGGGGCGACGTTGTACGAGGTGCCGCCGGGCAAGACCGGGGGCTACTTCCACTTCCATCACGGCGCGGAGGAGCTGCTCATCGTGCTGCGCGGTGCTCCGACGCTGCGGGACGCGTTCGGGGAGCGCGCGCTCGCCGAGGGCGACGTCGTGCTCTTCCGGGTGGGGCCCGAGGGCGCGCACCAGCTGATCAACAGGACGGATGCGCCGGTGCGCTACGTCTTCGTCTCGAACCGCCCCTCGCCGGAGGTCGTGGAGTACCCCGACTCGCGACAGCTCTCCGCGATGGCCCTCACCGAGTCGCAGCTCGGCGGACCGCTCTGGGACATCCGGACGCTCGAGGAGCGGGACTCGGCCTAGGCGCGGAGCACCGGCCGGCCGTCGCGCGCGAGTCGTTCGATCAGGCTCGCAGCCGTGACGGTGCCGGGCGTCGCGTGCAGCCGTTCGCCGATCGCATCCATCCGCTCGCGCAGGCCGTGGTCCGCCAGCAACTGGTCGATCGCGCCGAGGAGCTCGTCGTCCTCGAACTCGTAGGTCGGAAGGCGGATCCCGTAGCCCGTCTCCGCGACGCGCTGCGCGTTGTCGTACTGATCCCAGAACAGTGGCAGCGCGATCATCGGCTTCCCGAAGTGGAAGCACTCAGTCGTCGTGTTGTTGCCCGCGTGCGTGATGACGACGTCGGCGAGCGGCAGGAGTGCGGGCTGCGGGAGGTACTCCTCGCCCCACATGTTGTCCGCGAGCTCGAACTCGGAGGCCTGCGGGCCCTTGGACACGACGAAGCGGTGCGGGGCGCGCGAGAGCACCTCGACCAGTCGCTTCATGAGGTCGACGTCGGCGGAGCCGAGGCTGCCGAGCGAGAGGTAGACGAGCCCGCCCCCGCCCTCGGCGATGCGATCGGGTAGCTCGGAGGACGCGTCCGACCGTCGGACGCACGAGCCGAGGCGGTGCCAGGTCGGCGTGAGAGGAGTCGCTCGCGCGTAGTCGATCTCGTCGGGATAGACGTAGAGGTTGAGCTCGTCCGACTCGTGGATGAAGTCGCCCTCGGGCAGTGCGCCGGCGCCGCGCTCGTGGCAGAACGCGGAGAACTCACCGTGGAGGTCGGCGGTCGCGCGACGGTACTCGGCCCGAAACTCGTCCCAGCCCGTGCGATCCGAGGCCGGGTATCCCGAGAAGACCGGCGGGACGTCGGCGGCCTGCAGCTCGAGCGGGTTGCACGAGACGATTCGCGCCCACGGGCGACCCGAGTGCTGGATCGCCGGGAAGCACACGACGTTGTCCTCGACGATCGCGTCGGGCTGCACCTCGTCGAAGATCTCGCGTAGCCGGTCGTCCACGTAGCGCGAGCCGTCGCAGAGCGCCCGCCAGGTCGGCTCGATGAACTCCGCGAGCTGCTCGATCGTCGGCTTGCGGAAGACGGGAGCCGTGTCGCGGATGAAGTCCTTCCAGAACTGCCCCGGCTCCTCCTCGATCTCGGGCGGTGGGCCGAGCCGCATGAGGCGCTCCTCGAATCCCTGCGCCTCGAGCCCTCCCGCGAACGACTCCTCGATCACGAAGACGACCCGATGGCCGCGCTCCAGCAGCACCTGGCCGATCCCGACGCAGTTGTTCGTCGGGCCGTACGCACCCTCCGGGAAGAACACGACGGTCGCCACTGCGCGCGAGTGTCTCACGGGCGTTTGCTTCGCGTCAAAGGGGAGAGTAGTGTCGCTTCAGTTTTCTTCGATGACCTCGCAGATCGCTGAAACCGAGCGCGTGGACGTGGGCGAGAGGCTCCGGGCGATCCGGAGCGTGCGCCGCGTGACGCTGAAGACCGTCGCCGAGCGAGCCGAGCTCTCGGAGAGCTTCCTGAGCCAGGTCGAGCGCGGGCGCGCGAACGCGAGCGTCGCGTCGCTGCAACGGATCGCGGCCGCGCTCGGCGTGAACGTCGCGGACCTCTTCGAGCCGAACGGCTCGGCGGCTCGCCCCCGCGTCCTACGACGCGAGGCACGGCCCAACCTTGCGTTCGGCACGCTCGGCCGGAAGTTCATGCTCACGCCCCGGCCGCTCGAGCACCTGCAGGTCATCGTCGGCGAGCTCGACGCGGGCGGCTCCACGGGAGACGATCCGTACACGCACGGAGACTCCGAGGAGCTCCTCGTCGTGCTCGAGGGCGTGGTCTCGCTGCAACTCGGCACCGAGGTGTTCGAGCTTTCGACCGGCGACTCGATCGACTACCGCTCGTCGACCCCTCACCGGCTGGTGAACATCGGCGGCGAGCCTGCGGAGGTGATGTGGATCATCAGCCCACCGAGCTACTGAGCACGTCGGGAATCGTTCGCGGCAGGCATACAGACGGAGGGAGTGACGATGAGGGATGACTTCGAGGTCGTGGATCGGCGACTGAGCCGGCAGGACCTCCTCAAGCTGGCGGCGGCCGCGGGCGGCGCCGGCCTGCTCGCCGGGCGCACGTCGGCGGCAAGCGCGGCGCTCGACCGCCTGACTGCCGAGAGCGGGCGGCTGCAGGTGCTCGATTGGGCCGGGTACGGCTACGACGGCGGCCAGGCGATGTTCGCCGCGTACGACAAGAAGTATCCGAAGAACAAGCCGAAGTTCACCGTCATGGCCAACGAGGCCGACGCGCTCGGGAAGTTCCAGCAGGGCGTGAACTGGGACGTCTTCCGCCCGTATGTGGGCTGGGTGCGGTACTTCGCCGAAAGTGGGCTCGTGCAGCCATGGGACACGAGCCAGATCCCGAACTTCAAGCTCCTGAACCCGCTGATGGTGAAGGCGGGCCAGTACAAGGGGAAGCAGTACGGGATCCCGGAGGACTGGGGCTACGACGCGATCCTCTACCGAACCGACAAGGTGAAGCCGAAGGCGCGCTCGTGGGGGCTCCTCTTCGACGATCGCTACAAGGGCAAGATCGCGTGGTACGACGACGCGAGCACGATGCTCCCGATGACCGGCCTGTACCTCGGCTTCAAGGACCCGTGGAACCAGACCGACGCGCAGCTCAAGCAGGCGCAGAAGTTCCTGATCTCGAAGAAGGGGCTCGTCCGCACGATCTGGTCGTCCGAGACCGCGCTCTGGCAGGCGTTCGGCTCCGGCGACCTCTGGATCGCCTACGCGTGGCCCAACGACTGGGTGCAGATGCGGAAGAAGCCCAAGCCGGGTCTTTCGGTGGCCTACATGTTCCCGAAGGAGAAGGCCCTCGCCTGGGTCGGCATGCTCATGCTGCTCAAGGGCTCGTCGCGGACGAAGCTCGCGCACGCGTACGCCAATGCCTGGAGCTCGACGGTGAGCGGGAAGTGGCTGGAGGACAACTACGGCTACGGCCACGCAAACCTCCGTGCGAAGCCGTCATCGAGCGACCTCGTGCGCGCCCTGAAGCTCGGCGACCAGAAGACGTTCGGGCCGGGCGGGGTCGCGTACATCGACCGCCACATCCCGCGGCGCGACGTGTACGCGAAGGTGTGGGAAGGCGTGAAGTCGGCCTGAGCGGGAGCCGCTCGTTCGCGTAGATGTCAGTCGAGGCTGAGGCCGGAGCCCCGGCGGCGAGCCATGCTCGTCGTCGGTGGCCCCGCCTCGATCTGACCGGCCCGACGCTGCTCGGGCTCCCCGTCGCGTGGCTCGTCGTCTTCTTCGTCGTCCCGATCGGGATCGTCGCGGCGTACAGCGTCGACGCGCTCTCGATCGCGAACGGGCCACACCCGGCGACCCTCGACGGGTGGCGTCAGCTCGTCACCGGCGACCCCTTCCTCGGCCACATCTACCTGTCGCTGTTCTGGAAGTCGGTGAAGATGTCGCTGGTGGTCTCGGCGGTGATCGTGGCGCTCGCGTATCCCCTCGCGTACTACCTCGCGCTGTCGGGCACGAAGCGGAAGTACGTCCTCCTCCTGCTGCTGATCGCTCCGTTCCTGACGAGCTACCTCCTGCGCGTGCTGGCCTGGAAGGTCCTGCTCGGGGACCAGGGCCCGATCAACAGCCTTCTGTCGTCGATGGGCGCCACTTCCCCCGACCATCCGCTGACGCTCATCTACACCCAGTTCGCGGTCATGCTCGTGCTCGGGTACATCTGGCTGCCGTTCGTCGCGCTTCCCATCTTCGTCTCGCTCGAGACCCTCGACCGCCGGCTGCTCGAGGCCGCGACCGACCTCGGGGCGAGCCGCTGGCAGGCGTTCTTCAGGGTGACGCTCCCGCTGTCGGCGCCGGGCGTGTTCGCGGCCTTCCTGTTCGTGTTCATCCCGACGCTCGGGGAGTTCGTGACCCCGTCGCTCGTCGGCGGCACCGACGGCTACATGTACGGCAACCAGATCGCCGATCTGTTCGGTACGGGCTTCCCGGATTGGCGAACGGGCTCCGTGCTGGCGCTCTTCCTGCTGGGCGTCGTGGGTGCGCTCAGCCTCGTCTTCGCGCGCTTCCTGCAGCCACGGCAGGTCGCGACCGACTGATGGACGTCGCTCTGTCGAGACGCGGTGCCTGGCTCCTGCGGGGGTTCTTCGCGGTCGTGGTCGTCTTCCTGTACGCCCCGATCGCGGTACTGCTCATCTTCTCGTTCAACGACTCGCCGGTACCGACGTTCCCGCTCAGCGGGTTCACGCTCCGCTGGTACCACCAGTTCCTGACCAACCCCGACCTGCAGGATGCGCTCAAGACGAGCGCCGTCGTGGCAGGCCTGTCGAGCCTCGGCGCCGTGGCGCTCGGCCTGCTCGCGGCGATCGCGCTCGTCCGCCATCCGTTCCGAGGAAGCGGGCCGGTGTCGGCCTTGCTGCTGAGCCCGCTCGTGATCCCGTTCATCGTGTTCGGTGTGTCCCTCCTCCTCCTCTTCCATGCCGTCGGCGTTCACCTGGGCATCAAGACCGTGGTCGTCGGGCACATCGTGATCACGATCCCCTACGCGATGCTCGTCATGATCCCGCGGCTGCAGCAGATCGACGTCTCGCTCGAGCAGGCGGCGTACGACCTCGGCGCGAGCCGGCTGAGGACGTTCCGCTCGATCACCCTGCCGTTGATGCTGCCCGCGATCGTCTCCGCCTATCTCATCGCGTTCACGACGTCGTTCGACGAGTACGCCGTCGCGTCGTTCGTGAAGGGGTCGACGGTGACCTTCCCGGTGTACCTCTACGCCGCCTTGCGGTTCCCGAACCAGCTGCCTCAGGTGATCGCGGTGGCGGTGGTCGTGATCGGGGTCTCGCTGCTCGTCGTCGTCGCGGCCGAGGTCGGGCGACGGATCGCCGAGAAGAGGCTGGGGTCGCTGGAGGTCGGCGGCTAGAGCGTCCCGCTGGGCATGGCGTCGTCGAGTACGGACGTGTGCTCGGCCTCCCAGGAGAGCGTGACGCCCGAGCCCGGCTCGAGCGGCACCGTCAACTGGTCCGCCAGACGGTGACAGACGACACGACCCGCCGGGGTGGTGACGTGGAACTGCGTGTACATGCCGAGGTACACGACCTCCGCGACCGTTCCGTCGAGCCGGGAGCCCCCTTCGTCCGAGGCGGCCGCCCGCTCGCCGATCTGCACGCGCTCGGGGCGTACCGCGATGCGGAGACGGTCGCCGCTCCGCCTGCCCGGGCCGACCGACACGACGATGCGCTGGCCCTCGCCGGGTCGCGCCAGGGCGTACGGCCCGACCACTTCGTCGATCGTCACGTCGAGCGCATTGAGCGATCCGATGAAGTCCGCGACGAACGGCGTCGCGGGATGCTCGTAGATCTCGCGCGGGCCACCGATCTGCTCGACCTCGCCCCCGTTCATGACGGCGATGCGATCGGACATCGCGAGCGCCTCTTCCTGGTCGTGCGTGACGTATACGAAGGTCGTGCCCAGCTCGGACTGGATCCGCTTCAGCTCGAGCTGCATCTGCTTCCGCAGCTTCACGTCGAGCGCGCCGAGCGGCTCGTCGAGGAGGAGCGCCGCGGGCTGGTTCACCAGCGCCCGCGCCAGCGCGACCCGCTGCTGCTGACCGCCCGAGAGCTGCCTCGGCTTGCGGCGCTCGAGGCCTTCGAGTGCGACGACGCGCAGTATCTCGAGCACGCGGCCACGGTGCTCCTTCCGTGGGACGCGCTTGACCTTCAGTCCGAACGCGACGTTGTCGTAGATCGACATGTGCGGGAAGAGCGCGTACTGCTGGAACACCATGTTGACCGGACGGCGGTTCGAGAAGACGGTCGTCACGTCGCGCCCTTGAAGCAGGATGCGACCGGAGTCGGGGACTTCGAAGCCCGCGATCATCCGCAGCGTGGTCGTCTTGCCGCAGCCGCTCGGACCGAGGAGCGAGAAGAACTCACCCTCGCCGATGGCGACCGAGACGTTGCGCACGGCTTCGGCCTTGCCAAAGCGCTTGCTCACGCCCTCGAGTGCGATTCCGACGCTTTGCGCCACCGCCATCTCGGCGAGTGTAAGCGCGCTAGCCGGCGTCGACCAGAGCTGGATCCGGCGCAGGGTGACGCCGCACGTTCGCGAAGCCGATCGTCGCGAGCGAGACGATCCCCGCGACGCCGAATGCCAGCGTCGTCCCGCCGACGTCGGCCAGCCAGCCGGCGAAGAGCCCACCGACGGGCGCGAGCCCGAGGAACGCGAACAGGTAGAGGCTGATCAAGCGGCCGCGGAGGTGGTCCGGGGCGGAGAGCTGGACGAGGGCGTTGGCGTTGGCCGTGAAGAGCGTGAACGAGATGCCGACGCAGACGAGGACCGCCGCGGCGAGGTACTCGCTGTGCACCGGTGCGAGCAGGAGGGCGAACACGCCGAACGAGGCCGTGCCGATCGTGAACAAGCGCCAGCTCGCCTCGCGGAACGTGGCCGCCGCCAGCGCCCCGACGAGCGCGCCCAGCCCGAACGCCGCTGACAGGAGGCCGAACCCCTCGGGACCGACGTGCAGGGTGTCCGCGGCCAGCAGCGGCACGAGCACGTGGAAGTTGAAGCCGACGGTCGACACGACGGTGACGACGCCGAGGACGAGCCGGAGCTCCGGGTCGTGCCAGGCGTACGAGAACGCGTGACGGATCCCGTCGACCAGTCGTGCCGAGTGATCGCGCACCACCGGGCGGAGCTCCTCCTCGCGAACGAGCGCGAGCGCGGTGAGGACGGCGAGGAAGCTGACCGCATTGAGTGCGAAGCACACGCCGGTCCCGACCGCTGCGATCAGCAGCCCCGCTATCGCAGGGCCGATCACGCGCGAGCCGTTGAACAGGCCGGAGTTCAGCGCGACGGCGTTGGGGAGCTCGCGCGGGCCGACCATCTGGAAGGTGAGCGACTGCCGTCCCGGCGCGTCGAACGCCAGCGCGACTCCGCCGATCGCGGCGAGCGCATAGACGATTCCCAGCGTCGCCGTCCCCGTCAGCGTGACGACGGCAAGGGCGATCGAGATCGCCATCGCGGCCGCCTGGGTCACCATCACGAGCTTTCGCGACTCGATCCGGTCGGCGACGACCCCGGCGACGAGGCCGAACAGCGTGAACGGCACGAAGCGGCAGAACGCGAGCGCGCCGATCGCGAGCGGTGAGCCCGACAGCTCGATGACGAGCCACGCCAGCGCGACGTTCTGCATCCAGGTGCCCGCGAGTGAGACCACTTGGCCCGTGAAGAAGATCCGGTAGTTACGGTGCCGCCTGAGGCTGCGGAACGTGCGGGCGCGAAGCGCGAAGGCGAGCGTCGTCACGCGTTCGCCTCGAGGAGCTGCATGAGCGCCGGGACGGCGACCTCGATCGCCTCGAGCTCGGATGGCTCGAGCGCCTTCAGTCGATCTGCGAGCCACGTCGTCCGACGCGCGCGAATGCGGCGCGTGAGTCGCTCGCCCTCGTCCGTTAGTCGGAGGCCGACCCGTCGCCGGTCGTCGCTCGAGCGAACGCGCTCGAGGAGGCCGGCACGCTCGAGCCGGTCAACGTGACCTGACATGGCCGGGGCGGAGATCCCCTCCTCTGCCGCGAGCTGCGCGAGCGAGAGCCCGGGGCTTCTCTTCACGAGCCAGAGGAGCGTCGCCTGCCGTGCGGTTATCCCGAGCTGCTCGGTCTCCTTGCGGAGCTCGCGCGCGAGGCGCAGGAGAACGGGCCGCAGCTCCGCTGCGACCGTCTCGGCGCTAAGCGTAACTTCGCTAACCATTAACTAAGCGAACTATACAGGAAGAACGTAGTGTCACTCGGGTGAGTGAGCTGGGGCAGAGCCGGGTCCTCCGCGACGAGGCGGTGCTCGAGGACACGCTCGTGGCGGAGCTCCTCGACGCCCGACTGATCGGCGTTCTGGCGACCTTCGACTCGGCGAGAGTGATCCACGCGATTCCGATGTGGTACGCCTCTCACGACGGCGCGGTTCTGCTCGCGACGTCGTCGCGGAGCCGCAAGGTCCGAAATCTCGAAAGGGATCCGACGGCGACGCTCGTCCTCCACGACTCGCGTCCCGGCTATGAGGTGTGCGGCGCCTCGATCGTCGGCTCCGTCGACATCGTGCGCTCACCCGCAGCGAGCGAGCTCATCGATCGCGTCCATGCGCGCTACGTGGTGACGGAGGCCGCGACCGGCGATCCGACCGCCCTGTCGTTTCTCGAGTCCGACGACGTCGCTCTCCGCTTCCGGCCTGTCTCGGCGTTCACCTGGGATCACCGGGCGAGCGAGGGCTCGCGGATCCTCCGGTCCCACGGTTGGGCGCGTCCGCTCGTGACGACCGACCCGCGCGCCTGACCTGCGCGCTCAGTAGGGTCCGCGCGTGGCCGACAAGGAAGCCCTCGCGTACGTCAAGACGCTCGTGCTCGCGGCGCTGCTGGGCTTTCCCGTCGCATTCGGCGCCGTGCTCTTCCAGACGGCGATCCACGATCTGACGCACGTCGTGTGGGACGTCGTCCCGGACGAATTCGGCTGGAGCGAGCCTGCCTGGTGGTACGTGCTCCTCGTCCCCGGTATCGCGGGACTGCTCGTCGCGGCCGCGGTCCGGCTGCCGGGTCACGGGGGACACTCGCCGCTCGAGGGCCTCGGCGCGGAGCCCATCGCTCCGATCGCATTGACGAGCATTCTCACGGCGGCTCTCGCGACGTTGAGCCTCGGGCTCGTGCTCGGCCCCGAGGCACCCCTGATCGCGCTCGGGCTCGGGCTGGGCGCGCTCGCGGTGCGCATGATCCGGCTGGAGGGGACGAGCGCACAGCTCCTCACGTTCGCGGGCGCATTCGCGGCGATAGCCGCGCTCTTCGGAGGGCCCCTCGTCGCGGCGTTCCTGCTGTTCGAGGTGACGGCTGCGAGCGGGAACATCCCGGCGCAGCAGATCGGTCGCGCGCTCCTGCCGGGATTCGTGGCCGCAGGGACGGGCGCGCTCGTCTTCACCGGCGTCGCGGGCTGGGACGGACTGCACCAGACGTCTCTCTCGGTGCCGGGGCTCCCCGCGTACGACAGCGTGCGCATCAGCGACATCGCCTGGTGTCTGGTCCTCGCCGCCCTCGTCGCGATCGTGGTCGTTGCGATCAGGCACCTGGCGCACCGGATCGCCGCGCAGCCCTCCGTGAATCCCGTCGCGCTCCTCGTCGCCGCGGGTCTCGGCGTCGGCGCGCTCGCGCTCGTCTTTCGTTCGATCGCGGATCGGCCGGTCGACCTCGTCCTCTTCTCCGGTCAGACGGAGCTGCCGGCGATCGTCGCAGAGGGGTCGGCGGGGGTCCTGGTGCTCCTCGTCGTGGCCAAGGGGCTCGCATATGCGCTCTCGCTCGGCTCGGGCTTCCGAGGAGGTCCCGTCTTTCCGGCGATCGCGCTCGGAGTCGCGGCTGCGATGGCTGCCGCTGACGTCTTCCCGTCGCTGCACACGACGCCCGCGGTCGCCGCGGGCATTGCGGCGGGGACGACGGCCGTCTTGCGAGTGCCCTTCACGGCGGTGCTGCTGGCGACGCTCCTCATGGGCTCGTCGGCGTTCGACGTCGCGCCGATCGCGGTGCTCGCGGCGGCCATGGCCTGGCTCGTCGCGACCGCGCTGCCGAACCCCGAGGATCGCCGCCACAAAGACGGTCCAGTAATGGAGGAGCAAATGGAGACGGCCCCCGCTCCAGTCTGAGGGGCTTGCGTCCTTCGCGATGCTCGCGACGGTCGACCTTCTCGCGAAGCTGTTTGCCGGCCGGAAGCGGCGTCAGCTCGAGGGCTCGTAGGTTCTTTCTCCCGGAAAGGGGGAAGTGACGATTCACCCTCTTGACCCGAACGGGTCCGACGTGAAAAATCCCTGCACGGGTGGGGGAGAACCCGTCACAACCGAGAGGGGCACGATGCTGCTGCTACGTCATGCGAGTGCGGGCGAGAGGTTGTCGTCGCCCGGCGTGGACCGGTTCCGTCCACTGGACGAGGCAGGACGGATGACGGCTCGCCAGCTCGTGTGGACCTACGCGGACCGTGAGATCACGAAGATCGTGTCGAGCCCGTTCCCGCGGTGTGTCGAGACGGTCGTGCCGTTGGCCGCGAGCCTCGGGCTGGCCGTCGACCAGCACTGGGAGCTCAGCCCCGACTCGGATCTCGACGACGTCCTGACGCTCCTGATCGACCTTCCGGACACGACGCTGGCGTGCACGCACCGCGAGGTCGGCGAGAAACTCCTCGGCTGGGACGCGCCGTTCGAGAAGGGCGCCGCGTGGGTGCTCGAACGTCGCGACAGGGAGCTCGTGCCGACGCTCCATCTCGAGGCTCCCGCGATCGCTCGCGCCGGCTTGCGCCAGCCCGCCTGAGACGACTCAGCCGGCCCTGCGCTCGCGCGCACCGCGCCGGGCTCGCTTCAGCGAGCGGCGCATCATCGTCTCGTGGTGCGAGTGCGGCTTCGACTTCGCGGTCGTGACGCGCGTCCACTCGCCGTCCGCGTCGAGCGACCACGCGTTGGTGTCGTCCTCGAACGCACTGTCGAGGACGGCGTGGATCTCCTGCCTGACGCGTGCGTTCTCCACCGGGACGAGCACCTCGATGCGGTGGTCGAGGTTCCGCTGCATGAGGTCGGGGCTGCCGATGTACATGGCCACGCGCTCGCCCGCTTCGAAGGTGTAGACGCGACTGTGCTCGAGGAAGCGTCCGACGATCGAGCGGACGTGGATGTTCTCCGAGACGCCCTCGACCCCGGGCCGTAGCGCGCACGTCGAACGCGCGACGATGTCGATTTGCGCGCCGGCCTGCGAGGCCGCGTACAGCTCGTCGACGATCTTCGGGTCCACGAGGTGGTTCAGCTTCATCCGGATGCGTGCGGGCTTGCCGTCGTTCGCTGCCGCCGCGACCGCGCGGATCTCGTCGACGAGACCGCTGCGCAGCGTGAACGGCGCGACGAGGAGCTTGCGGAACTTCTGCGGGCGCCCGAAGCCCGTGATGTAGTTGAAGAGGTCCGCGACGTCCGCGGTGATCTCCTCGTCCGCCGTGAAGATCCCGAGGTCCTCGTAGAGACGGGCCGTGGCAGCGTGGTAGTTCCCGGTACCGATGTGTGCGTAGCGGCGTAGCTGGTCGCCCTCGCGCCGGACGATGAGCGTCATCTTGGCGTGGATCTTGAGGTCGGGAAAGCCGTAGGCGACGTGGACGCCCGCCTGCTCGAGCGCTCTCGACCACTCGATGTTGCGCAGCTCGTCGAAGCGGGCCTTGAGCTCGACGAGGCACACCGCCTGCTTCCCCTCCTCTGCCGCCTGGATGAGCGAGCCGACGAGCACGCTGTCCTCGCTCGTCCGGTAGACGGCGGTCTTCATGGCGATCACGTTCGGGTCGCGAACGGCGGCCTGCGCGAGGACCTCGAAGCTCGCGAGGAACGAGCCGTACGGCTGATGGACGAGGACGTCGCCGCGGCGGATCTCGTCGAAGATCTTCGCGCTGTCGGTCTGGGCGACCGCGAGCCGCGGGGGGATCACGGGGATCCACGGCTCGAACTTGAGGTCGGGACGGTCGACTGCCGCGAGCTCGCGGAGCTCCGACAGATCGAGCGGGCTCTCGACGCGATAGATCTGTGTCTCGTCCGCGTCGAGTCCGCTCTGGAGGCGCGCAACCATCTCGGACGAGGCCGAGGAGCTCACCTCCACTCGCACGACATCGCCGAAGCGACGGCGGCGCAGCTGGCTCTCCACTGCCTCGAGGAGGTCGTCGGCGTCGTCGGAGACCTCGAGGTCGGCGTCGCGGGTCACCCGGAAGACGGCGCGTTCGAGGATGTCGACTCCGGGGAAGAGCGAGGGGAGGAAGTGTGCGATGACCTGCTCGAGCGGGACGTAGAGTCCCCGGGCGCCGACCTCGTAGAAGCGCGGGAGCGCCTCCGGGATCTTCACGCGCGCGAACCGCTCCTCTCCGGTCTCGGGGTGCTCGGCGAAGATCGCGAGCGACAGCGAGAGCCCGGAGATGTACGGGAACGGCTGCCCCGGGCCGACCGCCAGCGGCGTGAGCACCGGGTAGATCTCGCGGTGGAAGCGGCGGTCGAGCTCCTTCAGCTCCTTCTCCGAGAGGTCTTCGATGCCGCCGACGGTGATGCCCTCGGCAGCGAGGGCCGGACGCAGCTCCCGCTTCCACAGGCGCGACTGAGCGGCGGTGAGGGCGAGCACGCGGTCCCGGATTCGGGCGAGGGTCTGCTGGGGGGTGAGGCCGTCGGCCGAGCGGACGATGAGACCCGACTCCGCCTGACCGAGGAGCCCGGCGACGCGAACCTGGAAGAACTCGTCGAGGTTCGAGGAGAAGATCGCGCAGTAGTTCACGCGCTCGAGGAGCGGCAGCGACTCGTCGGTCGCGAGCTCGAGCACGCGGGCGTGGAACTCGAGATGCGAGAGCTCGCGGTTGAGCAGCATCTCGACCGGCTCGGTCTTGGCGCGCGTCGCCATCGCTGCATTGTGTATCGGCAGCGACCCCCGTGGGGTGAGCTTCCGGTGAAGCGCCTACGCGTGCGCGGGAAGGAGGCGGCGTGTCTCGTAGCGGCGTGCGAGGAACGCGGCCGCCGCGATCGCACCCGCGAGGATGAAGACGACCAGATCGCCGGCCGGGAGATGCGTGACCTCCTCCATGAACGCGCCGACGAGGCCGGCGGCGGGCAGCGTGAGGACCCACGCGACGGCGATGTTCCCTGCGATCCCCCAGCGCACGGCGTTGAAGCCGCGCGTCGCGCCGGAGCCCATGACGCTGCCCGTGATCGTCTGCGTCGTCGAGACCGGGAACCCGTAGTGCGCCGTCGTCCAGAGGATCCCCGCGCACGCCGTCTGCGCGGCGAACCCCTGGGGCGGGTCGATCTTCGCGATCCGGGTTCCCATCGTCTTGATGATCCGCCAGCCACCCGCGTACGTGCCGAGCGCCATCGCGGTCGCCGACGAGACGATGACCCAGCTCGGTGGTCGACTGAAGTCCTCGTTCAGATGGCCGGAGACGATGAGTGCGAGCGCGATGATCCCCATCGTCTTCTGCGCGTCGTTCGTGCCGTGCGTGAAGGCGACGAAGCTGCCGGAGACGATCTGCCCGCGCCGGAAGACACGATTCACCCTCGACGGAGAACGGCGTCGCACGATCCAGACGATCCCGATCATGAGCGCGAAGGCGACGGCGAAACCGGCCACGGGCGAGAGGATCCCGGGCTTCACGACCTTGTCCCAGATCCCGTCCCAGTTGATCACGTCCGTCCCCGACGCGGCGATGGCGGAGCCGGCGACTCCGCCGATGAGGGCGTGGCTCGAGCTCGACGGCAGGCCGAGGAACCACGTGATGAGGTTCCATGTGATCGCACCGACCAGCCCCGCGAGGATCACGTTGAGCGTGATCGCATCGGGGTTGACGATCCCCTTCGCGATCGTCGCCGCCACGGCGAACGACACGAAGGCGCCCACGAAGTTCAGGATCGCCGCGATGAGGACGGCCGTGCGCGGCGGCAGCGCACGTGTCGAGACGCTCGTCGCGATCGCGTTCGCCGTGTCGTGAAAGCCGTTCGTGAAGTCGAAGAAGAGCGCGACGACGACGACGGCGACGAGCGTGAAGTCCACCGAAGCGGCCTCAGCTCTTCACGAGGATGTTCGCGATCACGTTGGCGGCCGTCTCGCAGGCGTCGAGCGCGCGCTCGAGCGCCTCGTAGATGTCCTTCCAGCGAATCACGATCAGCGGGTCGATGCCCTCGTCGCGGAAGAGCGCTGCGAGCGCGTCGCGGAGGACACGGTCGCCGTCGTCCTCGAACGCCTTCACCTGCACGAGCGCGTCCTGCACACCGCGCATGCCCTTCAGGTTGTGGCACGCGACCGCGAGCTGCTCGCAGGCGCGGACGATGATCCCGCACTGCTCGACCGCATGGCGCGTCGGCATCTCGACGCCGTACAGGCCCAGCAGGTCGGACGCCTCCTCGAGGTAGTCGACGACGTCGTCGACCTCCGTCGCGAGCGAGTAGATGTCCTCCCGGTCGAAGGGCGTCACGTACTGCGTGTTGAGGAGCGTGATGAGGTCGCGTGTGATCGCGTCGCCCTCGGTCTCCTCCTTCTTCACCTGCTCCTGGGTGATGCCCGAGTTCGGGTGCTCGCGGAAGCGCCGCTCGACCAGGCGCGAGACCTGGAGCGCGTTCTCGCCGGCCTTGCCGAAGAGCGTGAAGAACTCGGAGGTGCGCGGGGTCAGGCTGATCCGCATGCGCGCGGGACGTTAGACGATCGGGCGCGTTCGCTCTGTCGGGACCTGGCTCGCGGCGCGGCCGTCAGGCGAGCGCGTCGACGACGAGCGCCTGGAAGTGCGCGATCAGCTGCTCGGACTCGGGAAGCAGGCGTCCTTCCTCGATGAAGCCGGCGCGCATTCCCGCCTGCACGCGCTCGATGAGCACGCTGTCCTCGGCGCCGACCTGCGCGTCGAACGCGAGCGACTCCTCGATCCATGCCTCGTCGGCCTCGGGGTCGACGAAGTAGTCGAGGAACCGGAAGGTCGACTCCGGCGCTCGCGGGACGATGGGGCCGATCGAGAAGTTCGGTCGGCCCGGCATGACGTTGATCACCGTGCCGGGGAAGAGCAGGTGGAACTGCCCGCGCTCGACCTCTCCCGTCGGGTCGTAGGCCCCTCGCGGCTCCGCACGCGGCGGGCCATGCTGGGTCATCCGGCCCGCGCTCGTCTCCAGGAGGTAGGCATCGACGGACACGTCCATCACGGCCGAGAAGCCGGGATGCGCTGTGGGGCAGTGGTAGCACTCGAGGAAGTTCTCGGCCGAGACCTTCCAGTTGCACGCGAGCTCCGATTCGGAGCGCTGCAGGAAGCGGAGCCCGTCGAGGTCGATGCCGGCGTCCGCGATCCGCTCAGGAACGCCGTCGAGGAACTCCTCGAGCGGCGCCGCGTCGGGATCGGGGTTGACGAAGATCAGCGGCCCCCACGTGCCGAGCCGGAGCGGGACGAGGCCGAGCTCGCCCTTCTCGATGCCGCCCTCCTTGTTCCCGCGCGGGGCGGTGATGAGCCGGCCGTCGAGGCCGTACGTCCACGCGTGGTACGGGCACTGGAGCGTCTCCCGCTGCCCGGATCCCTCGCAGACGATGGAGCCGCGGTGCCGGCACACGTTCAGGAACGCGCGGAGGTCGTCCTCGCGGTCGCGGACGACGACGACCGGGACGTTTCCGACGGCCGTCGCGAAGAACGTCGCCGGCTCGGGCACGTCGCCGAGGTGTCCGACGTACTGCCAGGAGCGGCGGAAGATGCGCTCCCGCTCCAGCTGGAGAACGGCTGGATCCGTGTACCAGCTCCACGGAAGCGTCCTGACGTCGACCGCGCTCATGGGCCCGGAACGCTACCGGGGGCGCGGATAGGATCGCGGCCCGATGGTGGCCTCCGACCGCGAGATCGTCGACGCGGTCGCTGCGTGCGAGCCGGTGATGGTCGAGCTCCTGTCCCGCCTGGTCGAGGCGCCGACGACGCTTGGCAACGAGGAGCCCGGGCAGGTCGTGATGACGGACGCGTTCCGCGGCATCCTGGGCCTCGAGCCCGTCGACGTCGCCATGGACGCGGAGCTGCTGCGGTCACACCCGCGCGCCGCCCCGTTCGAGTGGGACGTCACCGGGAAGCGGAACGTCGTCGCGGACTGGCCTGCTGCGGGCGACACCGGCCGGAGTCTCGTCCTCAACGGCCACGTCGACGTGGTCGGCCCGGCATCGGAACGGCTCTGGCGCACGCCGCCGTTCTCCGCCGTGCGCGACGGAGAGTGGCTCTACGGTCGCGGCTCGGGGGACATGAAGGGCGGGCTCGCGGCGATGGTCGGCGCGATTGCGGGATTGCAGCGCCTCGGCCTCGCACCGCTCGCGCCGCTCCAGCTGCAGTCGGTCGTGGAGGAGGAGTGCGGCGGGAACGGCGCGTTGCTCTGCGCGGTCACGGGTCTTCACGCCGACGCGGTCGTCATCCCGGAGCCGTACCCCGGGTTCATCCCGACCGCGCAGGTCGGCGTCCTCTGGTTCCACGTCGACATCGCGGGCTCGCCCGCGCACGTCGCCGAGGCTGCCGAGGGCGTGAATGCGATCGAGGCCGCGTACGCCGTCGTCCAGGAGCTGCACGTGCTGGAGGACGAGCTCAACGCCGATCCTCCTTCGCCGTTCGACGCGGTCCCGCACCCGATCAACCTGAACGTCGGAGTGATCTCCGGCGGCGACTGGCCCTCGACCGTCGCGGCCGAGTGCACGCTCTCGTGCCGTGTTGCGACGTATCCCGGCGCCTCGATCGATGAGCTCCGGCGCCGCGTCGAGGAGACCGTCGCGCGTGCCGCGGTCGCGAACGCCTACCTCGCCGAGCATCCTCCGGTCGTCAGGTACTCGGGCTTCGCGAACGAGGGCACCGTGCTCGACGAGTCCGAGCCGGTCTTCGGAGCGCTCGCCGCTGCGTGGCGGGCGGTCGCGGGAGAGGACGTGGCGACCGGCCCGACCACTGCGACCACCGACGCGCGCGCGTTCGTCGGCGAGGGCATGCCGACCGCGTGCATCGGCCCGTACGCCGAGCACATCCACGGCGTCGACGAGCGCGTCCACCTCCCGTCCGTGGTGCAGACTGCGCAGGTGCTCGCGCTCCTCGTTCGCGACTGGTGCGGCGTCGCATGAGCGCGACCGCGCGGCCACTGCAGACGATGTCCG
Organism: Gaiellaceae bacterium; assembly: GCA_036274755.1. Classification (GTDB taxonomy): domain Bacteria; phylum Actinomycetota; class Thermoleophilia; order Gaiellales; family Gaiellaceae; genus GMQP-bins7. Next base: position 26,553 of record DASUFC010000078.1, on the reverse strand, counting down.
AGATCCGGCGGTTCTTCCGGACTGCCACGACGCCCGTCTACTTCGTCTCCGCGACGGCCTTCAACCTGCTCGGGATCGATCGCTGGATCCCGACCATGCGCTACGTCAACTACTACGACTCGTTCGACGGGTACCACCCGAACGTGTTCGTGCCACGCCATCACGAGGCGCCCGCGTTCGAGTCGATCGAGGAGATCTGCAACTACCTCCTAGCCCACAAGGACGTCCGCGACTTCATCGGCGAGAACGGGCCTGGCAAGGCCGTGTTCCTCATGTTCGACGAGGAGACCGAGCATCTCGCCCAGGAGGCCGGGCTCGAGCTGGCGTTCCCCTCAGCTGCGCTGCGCACGCGACTCGACTCGAAGATCGAGACGACGCGGCTCGCCGACGACGCGGGCGTGCCGAGCGTCCCGAACGTCCTCGGGCGTGCCGAGTCCTACGGCGACGTCCTCGAGCTCGCGCTGGGAGCCGGCCTCGGTCAGGACCTCGTCGTGCAGACGCCCTACGGCGACTCCGGGCAGACGACGTTCTTCCTCGCGAACGCGGACGACTGGGAGCGGCACGCCGCGGATCTCGTCGCGCAGGACCTCAAGGTCATGAAGCGCATCGACCCGCTCGAGGCGGCCATCGAGGGCGTCATCACGCGGCACGGCACGCTCGTCGGGCCGCTCATGACCGAGCTCACCGGCTTTCCCGAGCTCACTCCCTACGGAGGGGGCTGGTGCGGGAACGACGTCTTCGCGACCGCGCTCAGCGAGCGACAGAGGCAGCTCGCGCGCGAATACGCGCAGCGGATGGGCGACCGTCTTCGGATGGAGGGCTACCGCGGCTACTTCGAGCTCGACTTCCTCGCCGACGTCGACTCGGGCGAGCTGTACCTCGGCGAGCTCAACCCGCGAGTCACCGGTGCGAGCTCGATGACGAACGTCACCGCGGTCGCGTACGGGGACATGCCGCTCTTCCTCTTCCATCTCCTCGAGTTCGCGGACGTCGAGTACGAGATCGACGTCGCAGCGCTCAACGAGGCCTGGGCGCACCCCGGCGCCGTCGACGAGTGGAGCCAGTTCATCCTCAAGCAGACCGACGACGACGTCGAGCTCATCACGCACGCTCCGCGCTCCGGGGTCTGGCGGCTCGACACGAAGGCGCCCGGCGGCATCCGCTTCGTCCGTCGCGAGACCGACTGGCACACCGTCTCGAGCGAGGACGAGGCGTTCTACCTGCGCATCGCGGCCGAGGACCAGTTCCGCTACCCGGGCGCGGACCTCGGGATCCTCGTGACACGAGGACGGCTGCAGACCGACGATCACGAGCTCACGGAGCGCGCGCTCATGTGGATCTGGGGGATCAAGTCCCAGTTCCAGGGCACGGCACCTCCGCTCGCGGCGCCGCTCCCGCCGCCCGAGCCCTTCTCGTTCAAGATGCTGTGACCGTTCATCTGACCTTCGAGGCGGTCGAGGAAGCGGCGCCCGGAGCGGTGTGGCGCTCGCTGTTCGAGCGCCACTGGCCCCGCTACCGGCCGTGGTTCCTGCACGAGGGGGAGCGCGCCCGGGCGAGCTACGCGGAGTGCGCGCGGACGCTGCGCCAGCACATGCCGGAGCTCGTCCCGACGTGGGAGCGGCTCTGCGAGCTCGCCGGAGGTGGCGACCTCGAGGCGCGGATGCTCTCCATGTGGCGTCCGCCCTCGTTCCTCTCCGGCTGCTCGCAGGGCGTGTGGACGCCGGGCGCGCCGGTCCTCGTCCGCAACTACGACTACGCGCCGAAGCGGTTCGAGGGGACGATCCTCTCGACGGCGTGGGAGGGGCGGCGCGTGATGGGGACGAGCGACTGCCTCTGGGGCCTCCTCGACGGCGTGAACGACGCCGGGCTCGCGGTCTCCCTGGCCTTCGGCGGCAGACCCGTCGTCGGCGAGGGGTTCGGCATCCCTGTCGTGCTGCGCTACCTCCTCCAGACGTGCGCGACGGTGGTCGAGGCGCGGGAGGTGCTGGCGCGTCTCCCGTACCACCTCGCGCACACGCTCACCGTCGTCGACCGCTCGGGTGACGTGGTCACGGCCTACCTCTCACCCGATCGCGGCGCGCTCTTCAGCGACGCCCGCATCGCGACGAACCACCAGGGCGAGGTCGAGTGGCACGAGCATGCCCGCGCGACGCGCACCCTCGAGCGCGAGCGGGCGATCGGGGCGGCCCTCGCGACGTCGGGCGACCCGGATGCGTTCGCCGACGCGTTCCTCCGACCGCCGATCTTCTCGGACGCGTATGCCTCCGGGATGGGAACGCTGTACACCGCCGTCTACGACGTCGTGCGAGGCACGGTCGCCTACCGGTGGCCGGGGTACACGTGGGAGCACTCGTTCGAGCGCTTCCGGCCCGGCATCCGCGTCGTCGGTCTCGTCGAATCGAGCGCCGCGTGACGGCGAGCAAGCGGAAGGGAGAGGCGTTCCGTGCGCTCCACGACGGCGCGCCGTTCGTCATCCCGAACCCGTGGGACACCGGGTCGGCGCGCGTGCTCGAGGCGCTCGGGTTCGAGGCGCTCGCGACCACGAGCTCGGGCTTCGCGTTCACGCTCGGCCGGCTCGACGGCGGCGCCGGCCTCGAGGACGTGGCCGCGCACGTGGCCGCGCTCGCGGCGGCGACGGACCTTCCGATCTCGGCCGACCTCGAGAACGGCTACGGCGCAGCGCCCGAGGCCGCGGCGGACGCCATCCGCCGGGTGGCCGAAGCCGGCGCCGTCGGGGGCTCCATCGAGGACTATGACCCGTCGGGCAGGCTGTACGAACGGAACGAGGCGGCCGAGCGTGTCGCTGCCGCCGCCGAGGCGGCGCGCGGGCTCGGGTTCCCGTTCGTCCTCACGGGACGGGCGGAGAACCACATCCGTGGCAACCCGGACCTCGCCGACACCATCGCCCGGCTGCAGGCGTACGAGCAGGCCGGCGCGGACGTCCTCTACGCGCCGGGACTGACGACGGGCGAGGAGATCCGTGAGGTGTGCGCCTCGGTGAGCCGGCCGGTGAACGTGCTCGCGCTCGGCGGGCTCTCCTTCGCCGAGATTGCCGGCGCGGGCGCGCAGCGCATCAGCGTCGGAGGCGGGCTGGCGTGGGTCGCCGTATCGGCATTCGCGGACGCGGCGCGTGCGATCCACGAGGACGGCGACTTCTCCGCACTCGGCACCCGTGTGCCGATCCGCGAGTGGCTCGGCTGAGCAGCCCTCAGCGGACGCTCTCGAAACCCTCGAGCGTCGCGCGCACGAGCGGCCCGACCGTCTCGAGCACGTAGCCGCCCTCCTGGACGAAGACGGTGGGGAGCCCGAGCGCGCCAAGCCGTTGGCCCGCACGCCGGAAGCCGTCTTCGGTCACGGAAAGCGGCGAGTTCGGGTCACCGCCGGCGGCGTCGACTCCGAGTGCGACGACGAGCGCGTCGGATCCGTGCTCCTCGACCGTTCCCGCGAGCCGGTCGACGCCCGAGAGCCAGATGGCGTCGCCCGACTCGGGAGGAAGCGGAACGTTCAGGTTGGACGGGCCCGACTCGTCGGCGAAGCCGAGGAAGTGCGGAAACCAGCCCGCGCCCGGATCGACGTGCACCGAGGTGGTCAGCACGTCGGCGCGCTCGCGGAAGATGGCCTGCGCACCGTTGCCGTGGTGTGCGTCGACGTCGACGATCGCGACGCGCTCCAGTCCGCGCGCGCGGAGGTGCTGCGCAGCGATCGCGGCGTTGTTGAGGTAGCAGGAGCCTCCGTACGCCGTGCGGGTGACGTGGTGGCCCGGCGGCCGGCAGCAGGCGTACGCGGCCGGAGTGCCGTCGAGGACGAGGTCGGCGGCGGTCAGCGCCGTGTCGACGGCCGCTCGCGCAGCCTCCCAGGTCCCCTGTGCGATCGGCGTCATCGTGTCGAACGCCCAGGCGCCGGTTCGTGCGGAGAGCGCCGCCGGAACGTGTGGGTCGAGCCCGTCGAGCAGGCCGGGAGTCGGATAGATGTAGCCGACGACGTCGGGCTGGCCGGCTTCCTCGGTCATGCCGCCTGCCTGCCACTCGGCCCAGGCGGTCCGCAGGAACTCGACGAGGCCGGCGTCGTGAACGGCGAGCAGCGCATCGTCGGAGTGGGGGACGGCGCCGACGACCTCTGCGCCCGCCCCGACGAGCCCGTCGCGGATGAGCTCGGCGCGCTCGGGCAGCTCGTCGGCCGCGATCGGCACTCCGACCCAGACGGCCGACTCCGGCGCGTGGAGCCGATGCGCGTCGCTCCACGTGACCGGCATCGAGAGCGGCACGGCTACCCCGCGATGCGGTACTGGGCGGCCACGTCGGCCGTGAGGTACGCCGCCGACGGGCTGCCCGCGGGCGTGAAGACTCCGATGATCGTCAGCTCGCTGGCGCTCGCGTTCTCGACGATGTGCACCTGCCGAGGGCGGAGCCTGAACGCGGATCCGACGCCGAGCGCCGCGTCGCCGTGCTCCAGGTGGAGCCGGCCCGGGCCCTCCGGCACCCAGACGATCTCGTCGTACAGGTGGTAGTGCCAGGGAGCCTTACCCGGCGGGATGAAGCCTGCGAAGAAGGTCGCGCGCGTCGAGCCGTTGTGCGGCCCGAAGAGGATCTCGAACGAGCGGCCGCCCGTCGCCTTCTGCGCGTCCGCGTCGTCGAGCGAGGAGACGACGTCGCGCAGTCCCATCGGCGCGTGCAGGTCGACTTCGGCGCTGACGGTCGCCACGACGAGCTCGATCTCTCCCTCGGCCGAAATCGCCGCCTCCTCACCTGCGAGAACGAGCGCAGCGCTCCGCGCGCCGAGCGCATGGGACGCGCCGGCGAGCGTCAGCGAGCCCGAGCCGCGTGAGACGTAGACGAGCGAGTCGCGCCTCGGATCTGCGAGCGTCGCAGCCATTCCGGAGGCGACGACGCGCGTTTCCAGCGCGAGCGCCGAGCCCTCGAGCGGGCTGACGTCGAAGGCTGCGTCCACGGGTCGCAACGCTAGTCGGTGCAGGTACCGTCCGCGCGACGTGCCCCCGGCGTGCAGCCATCTCGACAGCATCCAGTTCGCCGACGTACCCGAGGACATCCCCGGCTGCGAGGACTGCCTCGAGATCGACGGCTGGTGGGTGCACCTGCGCCGGTGCACGAGCTGCGGTCGGATCCTCTGTTGCGACAACTCGCCGAACCGGCACGCGACCGCGCACGGGCAGGCGACCGGCCATCCGGTCATCCGCTCCGTCGAGCCGTACGAGAACTGGCTCTGGTGCTTCGTCGACGAGGTCGCGTTCGTGCTCGACGACCAGCAGGGTTAGGCGCCGCGCCGGCTTCGCGGTTCGAAGCGGTCGTCCGAGCGACGGCTGAAGACGCGTTCCGCGCGGCTCTCGAACCAGCCGGACCGAACATCCTCACCGGGCATGTCGAAGAGCGGCACGTACGGCTTGACGTCGAGCACCGGCGTGCCGTGGAGGAGGTCGATCGCGTCGACCACAATGGCGAGCTGCTCGACGGCGACGATGCGAGCGAGCGAGAGGCCGAGCGCGTTCGGGCGGCGCGGAGAGCGCGTGGCGAACGTGCCGTGCGTCGTGTCGTCGAGGAACGTTCGCACCGCGGGATCCCAGCCGGTCGTCTCGTGCAGGTGCGCGAGCACCCAGATGTGCGAGAAGCCGTCCAGGTCCTCCACACAGCCGCGATGTGCCTCGAAGATCTCGATCCGCGACTCTCCGCTCGTGTCGGCGATCGGCTGCAGCGGCATGCCGTCGAGGTCGTCGTGCGCTGACACGACGAGGCCGATCGGGCGGTAGACGACCGGCTCGACGGTGCGCTGGTCGAGAAGAGCCTCGACGAAGGAGAGTGCGGCCCGCACGACGGAGAGCCGCCACAGGGCGAGCGTGTGGTCGAAGTCGTTCGCCGCGCGCGTCTGCACCTCGAGCACGCGTTCCGCCCGAGCGAGGAACGAGGCCTGGGACCGGAGGAGGTCGTCCGCGTCGACGCCGGCGCGGTCGTGGAAGAGCAGCTTCAGCATGAGCTCCGAGCGGAGGTCGCGCACGTGCTCGACGGGCGCCGAGCGCCAGCGGCGAAACGCCTCCCTGCCGCGTCGTGTCGGCCCGAGCGTCGTGCGGGATGGGCCGGCGTCGCTCGGCGCACGGCCGCGCTCCTCGGCGAGCCCCGCTTCGCGCAGTTGGGCGAGCGCGCGGTAGACGAGCGGTCGCGTGCTCGAGTGGACACGGCCGAGGTCGCCGTCGGGGGCGAGCTCGCGGGCGACCGCCCAGCCGTGACGCGGCTGCTCGCACAGCAGGCCGAGTGCTGCCCACTCGGCGAGCGATGGCTCGAGTCGGGGCGAGCGGCTCATCGCGTGAGCATAGTAGTTCGGAATTGACTACTGCTGTGCTAGCGTGATCCATCTTGAACCGACGCCTATTCCCGACGGGCGCCACAGGAGGGGAGCCGTGACGAAGCGTCTGACACTCATCGTCCTCGCGCTCGCCGTGCTTGCGAGCTCGGTGACGGCATCCGCTGCGCGCTCGCAGTCGAGCTCCCTGACCATCTACGCGGCGGCGTCGCTCAGCGATGCGTTCCGGAAGCTCGATCCGGCGCCGAAGTACAGCTTCGCCGGATCGAACGCGCTCGAGACGCAGATCCGAAACGGCGCGCCCGCGGACATCTTCGCCTCGGCCGCGCCGCTCAACACGCAGCGCCTGTACAGACAGGGGCTCGTCCGGAAGCCGGTCACCTTCACATCGAACCGGCTCGCGCTGATCGTGCCGAGCTCGAACCCCTCCGGGATCACTTCGATCTACGACTTGAGGCGCAAGCCGGCGAAGCTCGTGATCGCGGGGGCGGCGGTGCCCGTCGGCTCGTACACACGCACCGTGCTGCGCAAGCTGGGACTCTCCTCGGTTCTCTCGAAGGTCGTGAGCCAGGAGACGGACGTGCGCGCCGTGACGAGCAAGGTCGCGCTCGGCCAGGCGGACGCAGGCTTCGTCTATGCCACGGACGCGAAGTCCGTCTCGGATCGGGTCAAGGTCGTCCGAATCCCGGCGTGGGCGCAGCCGCGCGTGCGCTACGAGATCGCGGTGGTCGCGACCTCGTCGAGGAAAGCGGCGGCTCAGGCGTGGATCAAGACCCTGCTGTCGAAGCGCGGCCAGGCCGCGCTGAAGGAGTACGGATTCCTTCCCCCGCTCGGCGCGTAGGCGACGGGCTCTTTCGGGCGACGCTCGCTCTGGCCGCGGGGGTCGCCCTCTCCTTCCTGCTGCTCCCGGTCGTCGCGATCTTCCTGCAGGTCCCGCCGGGCGACCTCGTGTCCGCTCTCGGGACCGATGCCGCGAAGGACGCACTGCGCGTGACCGCGGAGACGATCGCGATCTCGATGCTCGTGATCCTGCTCTTCGGGACCCCGGCCGCGTACTGGATCTCGACGCGGCGAGGCGCGTTCCGTGACGCGCTCGTCACGCTCGTCGAGCTGCCGCTCGTGCTGCCGCCGGCCGTCGCCGGGATCGGCCTCCTCGTCGCCTTCGGCCGGGTCGGCCTGCTCGGCGGGACGTTCGACGCCCTCGGCATCGACATCGCGTTCACGAAGGTCGCGGTCGTCCTCGCCGTGACTTTCGTCGCGAGCCCGTTCTACGTGAGGACGGCGATCGCAGCTTTCGAGGTCGTCGACCCGACGCTGCCGGCGGCCGCCCGCACGCTCGGCGCACGGCCGGCGCGCGTCTTCGCCCGCGTGATGCTGCCGCTCGCTCGTGGGGGGCTCGGCGCGGGGGCGGCACTGGCGTTCGCGCGCGGGCTCGGCGAGTTCGGCGCGACGATCATGTTCGCCGGCTCCCTCCAGGGCGTGACGCAGACGCTCTCCCTTGCGATCTACGAGCAGTTCGACATCGACTTCGACGTCGCGCTCGCGATCAGCGCGTTCCTCATCGTCATGAGCGCGCTCGTGCTCCTGTCCGTCAAGCTCCTGGGTCGATGGCGCTCCGGGTCAGGTTCTCTCACGCTCTTCGCAGCTACCGCGCGTCGGCCGACCTGACGGTCGAGCGCGGCGAGACCGTCGCGCTCGTCGGCCCTTCGGGTGCGGGCAAGACGACGGTGTTGCGGGTGGTCGCCGGCCTGCTGCGGCCGGAAGAGGGCTTCGTCTCGCTCGACGACGACGTACTCCTCGACACGGAGAGGCGGGTCGACGTCGCGCCCGAGGATCGTCGCGTCGGCTACCTGTTTCAGGAGTACGCGCTCTTCCCGCACCTCGATGTCTGGCACAACGTGCGCTTCGGCGCCCGGCGCGACGAGGACGTCGAGCCGCTCCTCGACCGGTTTCGCATCGCCGGCCTCGCGAAAGCGCGGATCGGGGAGCTGTCGGGCGGCGAGCGTCAGCGGGTCGCGCTCGCCCGTGCGCTCGCCCGCGATCCGGCGCTGCTGCTGCTCGACGAGCCGTTGTCCGCGCTCGACGCACATACGCGCGCGGGAGTACGGGTCGAACTGGGGGAGCTCCTCGGCGACCTCCGGCTGCCGGCGATCCTCGTCACGCACGACTTCGAGGACGCCGCGACGCTGGCACACCGCGTCGGTGTCATCAGTCACGGCGAGGTGCTTCAGCTCGCGACGCCGACCGATCTCGTCGCGACTCCTCGCGACGCGTTCGTCGCAAGCTTCACCGGCGCGACGGTCCTGCCCGGCCAGGTCGTCGAGACGCGTGACGGGCTGAGCCACGTCGCCCTCGATGGAGGGCTCTCCGTGTGGAGCGCCGACGACGCGAGCGGCCCGGTCAACGTCGCCGTGTACCCGTGGGACGTGTCGCTCGGCTCGGCGGCGCCCGACGACTCGCGCATGAACCACGTGACCGGGGCGGTCGTCTCCGTCGCGCCGATGGGTAACCGGACGCGCGTCCGTGTCGGCCCGATCGTCGCGGAGATCACCGCGGCCTCGGCGGAGCGGCTCGGGCTCCGCCCGGGAGTGCCTGCGACCGCATCGTTCAAGGCGACGGCCGCACGGCTCTTCCCCCGCTGACGGCGACCGTTTGTCCGCCCCCGTTCGGCGGGTACGTTGTCCGAGACGTCGACCGAAGGAGACTGACGTGGCCACGCAGACCACCCACACGTTCGCGACTCGCAACGACATCCCCGAGGAGACGCGGGAGCAGATGATCGAGCTCCTGAACGCACGCCTCGCGGACAACTTCGACCTCTACTCGCAGATCAAGCAGGCCCACTGGAACGTGAAGGGCAGCGACTTCATCCAGCTCCACGAGCTGTACGACACGGTGGCCGAGTCCGTGCTCGAGTTCGTCGACATGGTCGCCGAGCGCGCGACGGCCCTCGGCGGGGTCGCGCTGGGGACGGCCCGCATGGCGGCGTCCGCGACGACGCTCGACGAGTTCCCGCTCGATGCGCACTCCGGCAAGGAGACGGTCGAGATCGTCGCCGACCGCCTGGCAGCGTTCGGCGCCTCCGCGCGCGAGGCGATCGACACGGCGAGCGAGGCGGGCGACCAGGACACGGCGGACCTCTTCACGGAGATCTCGCGCGCGATCGACAAGCACCTCTGGTTCGTCGAAGCGCACGTCCAGGGCTGAGCTCGAGCCGATGGCGGATCCGACTGCGACCGATCCGGACAAGTACCGGGTCGTCTTCGAGAACGAGCGCGTCCGCGTGCTCGAGTACAAGGACGCCCCGGGGCAGGCCACGAGCCCGCACGACCATCCGGACAGCGTGATGGTCACGCTCAGCTCGTTCGGCCGCCGGCTCGTCGGCGCCTCCGGCGAAAGTCGCGACGTCCACCTCGAGCCGGGTGAGGTGCGTTGGCTCGACGCGCAGACGCACTCGGGCGAGAACATCGGCGACACGCCGACGCACGTGATCTTCGTCGAGCTGAAGGACTGATCCGGCGCGCGGCGGGAAGCCGCCGCGCGCCGGGACGTGGCTCAGACCGTCGCGCCGGCCGCTGTGCCGGCTTCGACGGGCACGAGCTGGAGGTGCTTCGCTCCCTCGAGCACGACCTTGAGGGCGTCGGTCTCCGCGGCTGCCCCGAAGACGTCGTACGCCTCCATCGTCTCCCCGAGCGGGAAGCGATGCGTGGCGAACACCGTCGGGTCGAGCCGGCCGCTCGCGATCAGCTTGAGCAGCTTCGGCGTCGTGCTCGTGTCGACGAGCCCGGTCGTGATCAGCACGTCGCGGATCCAGAGCTTCTCGAGGTGCAACGTGGCCGCGTGTCCATGAACGCCGACGTTCGCGACGCGGCCGCCAGGGCGGATGAGCTCAGTGCAGAGCTCGAACGTCTCGGGCACGCCGACCGCCTCGATCGCGACGTCTGCCCCCAGGCCGTCCGTCAGGGCCATGATGCGGGCGACTGCGTCCTCGACGCCGTTGTTGACGACGACGTCGGCGCCGAAGTCGAGCGCCTTGCCGAGCCGCGTGTCGTCGAGGTCGACGGCCACGATCTGCCCGGGCGTATGCAGCTTCGCGGTCATGATCGTCGCGAGCCCGATCGGGCCGGCTCCGACGACGACCACCGTGTCACCGGGCTCCACCTTGCCGTTCAGCACGCCAACCTCGTACGCGGTGGGGAGGATGTCGGCGAGGAAGAGGACCTGCTCGTCGGACAGCTCCCTCGGGATCTTGTAGACGGAGGTGTCCGCGAACGGCACCCGTGCGAACTCGGCCTGCAGCCCGTCGACGAGGTGGCCGAAGATCCAGCCGCCTCCGCCGGTGCACAGGCCGTAGTGGCCCTCCTTGCAGAAGCGGCAGCGGCCGCACGCCGTGATGCAGGAGACGAGCACGCGGTCACCCGGGGCGAGCGCGGTCACAGCCGGCCCGGTCTCGACGATCGTGCCGACGGCCTCGTGGCCGAGGATGGTGCCGGGCGCTACCTCGGGCACGTCTCCCTTGAGGATGTGCAGATCGGTCCCGCAGATGGTTGACGAATCGATGCGGACGATGACGTCCGTGGGCTCCTGCAGCGTGGGATCCGGGACCGTGTCCCAGCTGCGCTCCCCAGGCCCGTGGTAGACGAGCGCTTGCATGACGACCTCCTTCGTCGCTCGTGCCCATGGTCGCGCCCGGAGATCCGAGGACCGTCCGTCCTCTCCCCGGAACCGTGCGCGGAGAACCCGCAGACCTCAGGTCGTCACTCCTGGCTTCGGGCACGGCGGGCGGTGGGCACCGGGGGTACGATCGGCGTCCTCGACTGAAAGGCGACCCGATGACCTACCAGGTCGGCTACTTCGTCGGCAGTCTCTCCTCCAGGTCGATCAACCGTGTCCTCGCGCGAGCGCTGATCCGCCTCGCTCCCGAGGAGCTCGAGTTCACGGAGATCGCGATCGGCGACCTGCCGCTGTACAGCCCGGACTACGACGCGAGCTATCCGCCCGAGGCCGTCGCCCTGAAGGACGCGATCACCCGGTCGGACGCCATCCTCTTCGTCACCCCGGAGTACAACCGCTCGATACCCGGCGCGCTCAAGAACGCGATCGACTGGGCATCCCGCCCCTTCGGCCAGAACGCCTTCGACAACATGCCCGCCGCCGTCATCGGCGCGTCGAGCGGGAGGATCGGCACGGCCCTGGCGCAGCAGAGCCTGCGGGGGGTCCTGAGCTTCTGCAACGCACGCCAGATGACCACGCCCGAGGCGTACATCCAGTTCTCACCCGAGATCTTCGCCGACGACGGCGAGGTCACGAACGACTCCACCAGGGAGTTCCTCGCCAACTTCATGGCCGAGTTCCACATCTACGTCGTTCGCGTCCTCACCGTCTTGCCGCGGCCGTGAAGGGCCCGGCGACCGCGTCTCGGCGAGCCACGTAACCGCCGACCGCACGCCTTCTGGCTGCGTGGTATGCCACGGAGCAACCCGACGCCGTGCGCCCTTCGTTGAACACGCCTGCCCCCACCGACGAGCCCTGGCGCCGCGAAGCCGCCGACGTCGCCGACGAGCTCGGGACCGACATCGAGCGTGGGTTGACCGCGCAAGAGGCCGCAGCCCGTCTCGACAGCTGCGGGCCCAACGAGCTGGAGGCGGCAGCGGGTGTCCCCGGGTGGAGCAGGTTCCTCGGCCAGTTCGCCAATCCGTTGATCTATCTGCTGCTCGCCGCGGTGGCCGTGTCGATCGCGGCCTGGCTTGCCGAGGGTGCCGAGGGCGTTCCCTACGAGGCGCTCGTGATCGCCGTGATCGTCGTCCTGAACGCGGTTCTCGGCTACGTGCAGGAGTCCCGGGCCGAGCACGCGGTCGCGGCGCTCCAGCGGATGGCAGCGGCGACGGCCGGGGTCGTACGGGACGGCTGCGAGCAGCGCGTCCCGGCTGCGGACATCGTCCCGGGGGACGTGCTGATGCTCGCCGAGGGGGACGCCGTCGCCGCGGACGCCCGGCTCGTGCGCGCAGCCTCGCTGACCGTGGCCGAGGCCGCGCTGACCGGGGAGAGCGAGGCCGTGCTGAAGACCGTGGAGCCGCTCGCGGAGCCGGCCGGCCTGGGTGATCGGGTGAACATGGTCTTCGACGGTACGGCGGTCACCCGCGGCCGAGGGCGGGCAATCGTGACGGCAACGGGCATGGCGACCGAGATGGGAAATGTCGCCCGCCTGCTCGGCGTGACCGAGCAGCAGCGAACTCCTCTACAGCGCGAGATCGACCGGATCGGACGCATGCTCGGCATCGCCGTGATCGGCATCGCCGCCGTCGTCGTCACGGCGATCATGCTCGCGTCGGAGATCGAGACGGCCTCGGACGTCGTCTCGGTGCTGCTCGTCGGCGTGTCGCTGGCCGTCGCGGCCGTTCCCGAGGGACTCCCCGCGGTGCTCTCCGTGGTTCTCGCGCTCGGGGTTCAGCGGATGGCTCGACGGCACGCGATCGTCAAGAGGCTGTCGTCGGTGGAGACGCTGGGGTCGGCGTCGGTCGTCTGCTCCGACAAGACCGGGACGCTGACCAGGAACGAGATGACGATCGAGACCGTCGTCACGGCCTCCGGGGAGGTTCAGGTCACGGGGAGCGGCTACCGGCCCGAAGGCGAGCTGCTGGTCGACGGGCGCCCCCTCGACCGAGACCCGGTGCTCCTCGACGAGGTGCGAGCGGTGCTCGTCGGTGGCAGTCTGGCCAACGACGCCGTGCTACGCGAGGGCGGCGGGGAGTGGACGATCCAGGGCGATCCGACGGACGCCGCCTTCCTCGTCGCCGAGGCGAAGATGGCGGGCCTGCACGAGGAGCGGGAGGCCCGGTTCGAGCGGGTCGGCGAGGTCCCGTTCACCTCCGAGCGCAAGCTGATGAGCGCGCTCGAGCGCGATGTCGAGGGCGAGTTCGGCCTCGCGGTCGTCACGAAGGGCGCGCCGGACGTGCTGCTCGCACGGTGCGCGTCGGAGCGCGCCGCGGGTGCTGTGCGGCTCCTGACGGATGCGCGCAGACGCGAGGTCCTCGCCAGCGTCGACAGGCTGGCCGACCGCGCGCTGCGCACGCTCGCCGTCGCCTACCGACCGCTGCCCGACGGCGGGCAGCCGCGGGCCGACGAATCGCTCGAACACGAGCTCGTCTACCTCGGGCTCGTCGGGATCATCGATCCGCCCCGGCCGGAGGCGAAGACGGCGATCGCCGAGGCAGCCGCGGCGGGGATCCGGGTGCTCATGATCACGGGCGACCATCCGCGCACGGCCGCGCGGATCGCCGGCGACCTCGGACTCGTGGAGCCCGGCGCCCGCGCCCTCACCGGGGCAGAGCTCGAGGCCGTGAACGAGGCAGAGCTCGAGGCGGCGGTGCGAGACGTGGCGATCTACGCTCGCGTCGCGCCCGAGCACAAGCTGCGGATCGTCGACGCGCTCCAGGCGAACGACCAGATCGTTGCGATGACCGGGGACGGCGTCAACGACGCACCCGCGCTGAAGTCCGCGGACATCGGAGTCGCGATGGGCACCGGCACCGACGTCACGAAGGAGGCGGCGGACATGATCCTGGCCGACGACAACTTCGCCACGATCGTCGCCGCCGTGCGCGAGGGCCGCGGAATCTTCTCGAACATCCGCAAGTTCCTCCGCTTCCTGCTCTCCTCGAACATCGGCGAGGTGCTGACGATGTTCCTCGGCGTCGTTCTCGCCGGCGTGATCGGCCTCGACCAGACCGGAGAGGCTCTGGCCGTGCCCCTGCTCGCCACCCAGATCCTGTGGATCAACCTGCTCACCGACACCGGACCGGCGCTCGCAATGGGAGTCGACCCGCCGCCCGAGGACGTGATGCGCCGGGCGCCGCGGAAGTCGACCGACCGTGTGATCGACGGGAGGATGTGGCTCGGCATCTTCTGGGTCGGGTTCGTGATGGCCGTCGTCACGCTCGTCGCGCTCGACCTCCGCCTCGCCGGCGGGCTCCTCGGTGGCTCCGGCGACATCGACGAGGCACGCACCATGGCGTTCACGACGCTCGTGCTCGCCCAGCTCTTCAACTGCTTCAACGCCCGCTCGGATCGTGCGACCGCGTTCCTGCACCTGTTCACGAACCGGTGGCTCTGGGGGGCGATCGCGCTCTCGCTCCTCCTTCAGGTCGCGGTCGTGCAGCTTCCCTTCCTGAACGACGCGTTCGGCACGAGCCCCCTCGGGCTGGACGACTGGCTCGTCTGCGCCGGGCTCGCGAGCGTCGTCCTCTGGGCGAACGAGGCCGTCAAGCTCATCGAACGCCGCGTGAGGTGACGCGGCAGCCCCGTGCGCCGGTCGGCGCTATCGCAGCGTGCATGCTGGACGTGCGAGACGGGAGCGACGGGACTCGAACCCGCGACCTCCGGCGTGACAGGCCGGCGTTCTAACCAACTGAACTACGCCCCCTGGGCCGGCAGAGTGTAGCCGGGCTGCAGGGATCGGAGCTCGCGGGCCGTAGCTCACGAGACAGTGTCGAACGCCGACTGGGTCGTCATCGTCGTCGTCGCGGTCTCGGCGTTCTACGGGATCTCGACCGGTTTCCTCCGCGGAGCGTTCTCGCTCGCCGGCTTCGCGTTCGGTGCGTACCTCGGTGCGCGGATCGCGCCGCTCATCCTGAGTGACGGCTCGCCGTACATCCCCGTCGTCGCGCTCGGCGGCGCGGTGCTCGCGGGGATGCTCATGCGGGGCGTCGCGGCGCTGGTCGCGGGCGCCCTGCGGACGAGCATCGGCGTGATTCCCGGGATGCGGTTCCTCGACCGCCTCGCCGGGCTCGTGCTCGGGCTCGTCGCCGGTGTCTTCCTCTGCTGGGCGATCGGCGCGGTGCTGCTCTACCTCCCTGGGGAGACGGACCTTCGCCGGTCCGTGCAGCGCTCGGTGATCCTGTCCGAGATCAACGACGTCGTGCCGCCGGAGCGCCTCCTCGAGGAGCTCGAACGGGTGGATCCGATCGGCGTCTTCCTCGGGCCGCCTGCCATCGTCGCCCCTCCGGAGGAGGGGATCGCGAAGGATCCGGACGTCGTGCGTGCGTCACGGAGTGTCGTCCGCGTGACGGGCATCGCGTGCGGTCTCGGCGTCGAGGGGTCAGGCTGGGTCGCGCGTCCGGGGCTCGTCGTCACGAATGCCCATGTGGTCGCGGGGATCAAGACGCCGCGAGTCGGTACCGCCGCGAATCGCACGTTCGCCGCCACCGTCGTCGCCTTCGACTCGACCAACGACCTCGCCGTGCTGCGCGTGCCTGGGCTCGGCGCGCGCGCTCTCCCGCTCGCGGAGCCGGAGCGGAGCACTCCCGTCGCGCTCGTCGGCTACCCCCAGAACGGTCCCCTGACCCGGACGCCCGCGCGCCTCGGAGGCACGGCGGACGTCCTGAGCAGAGACGCGTACGGCCACGGACCGGTCAAGCGACGCATGACCACGATTCGCGGATCGGTGCAGCCGGGAGGCTCGGGGAGCCCCGGGGTCGACGGGAAAGGACGCGTCCGCACGACGGTCTTCGCGCGCCGGCCGCGCGAGACGGGCGGCTACGGGATCCCGACGGATCTCGTCCGCAAGGTGCTTGCCGAGGCGGGCGATCGCTCGGTCGGCAGCACGGACTGCGCCGACTGAGCTATGCGAAGAGATCCAGCGCCGCGTGTGGCTGGCGGAACGGCGGGATGACGTAGACGCCCGCCGCGACCTCACGTGAGGCCTCCAGCAGGTCGCGCGCGATCGCGAGGCCGGTCTCCGCGGCGTCGGAGCCGGCCTTGGCCAGCCGCTCCTGGACGTGCTCGGGGACGACGATGCCGGGCACCTCGTTGTGGAGGCGAAGTGCGAGCTGGTAGCTCCGCACGTAGAAGATCCCGACCAGGAGCGGGACGGGGCAGGTGCCGCCGAGCCGGTCGAGGAACGCCTCCAAATAGGCGAGATCGAAGAGGACCTGGGTCATCGCGAAGTTCGCGCCTGCCTCGAGCTTGCGCTCGAAGCGCTCGAGCTCGTAGTCGAGGTCGTCGGCGGCCGGATTCACGGCGACCCCGAGGAAGAACGACGTCGGCGCGTCGATCTCGCGGCCGTTGTAGTCCTCGCCCGCGTTCATGCGCGTGATCATCCGCGCGAGGCCGATCGAATCGATCTCGTAGACGCCGCTCGCGCCCGGATAGTCGCCGGCCTCGGGTGGGTCGCCCGTGACGGCGAGCACGTTGCGAATGCCCTCCGCGTGCGCGCCGAGGAGAAGGGACTCCAGGCCGGCGATGGACGAGTCGCGTGGCGTGAGATGGGGGATCGTCTCGAGCCCCACGACGCGCTCGATCGTCGCCGACGCCATGAGCCCACTCATCCGCGCGCGCGCCCGCGGGTTGTCGTTGACGTCGACGACGTCGACGGCGTCCGACGCCTGCAGCGTGCGGGCGAGCTCGAGCATTCCGGCGGCGTTGCCGCCGCGGGGCGGGTCGATCTCGACCGAGACGACGAACTCGCCCTCGCGGAGCTTCCGCTGGAGGAGCGTCTCGCCGCCCGGCTCGGCAGCCGAGACGACGATCTCGCGCTCGCGCACGACGAGCCGCGTGCGCGGGCTACGGTCCTCGTCGATCGCGGCGCGAATCGCCCCGATCTCCACCGGCGTCGTGCCACAGCAGCCGCCGATGATGCGCGCGCCGAGCTCGCGAGCGTGGGCCGCGAACTCGGCGAAGTACTCCGGCGTCGCGTGCGGGAAGACGACGCGGTCGCCGGCGAGGCTCGCGAGGCCGACGTTCGGCAGCGCGGCGAGCGGCCTGCCGGCGTCGCCCATGCGCTCGATCGCGCGGAGCGCCGCCTGCAGTCCGACGCCGTGGTTCGCGCCGATCGCGGCAACGTCGAGGCCGGAGAGCGTCGCGGCTGCCTGCTCGGCCGAGACGCCGCCGAGCGTCTGCGAGTCCTCGTCGAAGGTGAGGAGGGCGACGATCGGCAGCGAGGAGACGGCGCGGACGGCGGAGATGGCTGCGACGAGCTCGTCGAGCTCGTAGAAGGTCTCGACCATGAACAGGTCGACGCCGCGGCCCTCGAGGAGCTCGGCCTGCTCGGCGAAGGTCGCGTCGCGATCCTTGACCGGTCCGCCGAGTGGGCCGATCGAGCCGGCGACGAAGACGTCGGCGCCCGACACCTCGCGGGCATCGCGCGCGAGCTTCACCGCAGCCTCGTTGATCACGCGCAGGTCGTCCTCGAGGTAGTGCTCGGAGAGCTTCCGCCTGTTCGCCCCGAAGGTGTTCGTCTCGACGATGTCCGCCCCCGCCCGGATGAACCCGAGGTGCAGTGACAGGACGCTCTCGGGCGCGCGGATGTTCGCCTCCTCGGGACAGCGCAGGCGCGGGACGGCACTCGAGACGAGCGCGCCCATGCCGCCGTCGCCGACGAGCGGAGGGCCATCCGCGAGACGCTCGAGAAACCGGCTCACCGCGGCATTCCAGCACTTCCCCCGGAGCGACCTGCGTCGTACGCTCCCCGTCCGTGAGCGCGGATCTCCCGACAGGGACCGTCACCTTCCTGTTCACGGACGTCGAGGGCTCGACGCGCCTCCTCGAGGACCTCGGCGCCGAGGCCTACGCCGTCGAGCTCGTTCGGCATCGCGAGATCGTCCGAGCCGCGTTGGCCGACCATGGCGGCGTCGAGGTGGATACGCAGGGTGACGCCTTCTTCTGTGCGTTCGGCTCGGCGCGGTCAGCCGCTGCCTGCGCGGCGGAAGTACAGGCCGCGCTCGCTCCGGGGCCTGTTCGGGTCCGAATGGGCATCCACACGGGTGAGGCGCTCGTCGTCGACCGGCACTACGTCGGGATGGACGTGCACCGGGCAGCGCGGATCGGTTCCTGCGGCCACGGGGGACAGGTCGTGCTCTCGCCGACAACCGTTGCGCTCCTCGACCCCGACGAGTTCGTCGTGCACGAGCTCGGGGCTCATCGGCTCAAGGACCTTGCTGCACCGGTCGTGCTTTCCCAGCTCGGCGACGCAAGTCATCCCCCACTCAAGGCTCTCTTCCGGACGAACCTGCCGGTTCCCGCGACGCCGTTTCTGGGACGTGAACGAGAGCTCGCCGAGCTCCTCGTGCTCGCGGGCGAACCCGGGGTGCGCGTGCTGACGCTGACCGGGCCAGGGGGGACGGGCAAGACGCGTCTGGCGCTCCAGCTCGCGGCTGAGCTCTCGGACGGTTATCCCGACGGCACGTGGTGGGTTCCGCTCGCCCCCCTTCGAGACGGCACGCTCGTCGCCTCCGCGACGGCCCGTGCGCTCGACGTCGACGAGGAGCCCGATCGCGAGATCACGGACGCGATCGCGAATGCCCTCGCCAACAAGCGCTTGCTGCTGGTCGTCGACAACTGCGAGCACGTCGTCGAGCCGGTTGCGAGTCTCGTGTCCGAGATCGTTCGCTCGTCGCACGAGGTGTTCGTCATCGCGACGAGTCGCGAGCCGGTGGCGATCTCGGGGGAGCACGTTGTCCCGGTCTCCCCGCTCGTCGAGGACGACGCGGTGGAGCTCTTTCGCACGCGTGCGCGCGCTGCCGGAGCAGTTCTCGACGCCGAGGAGACGAACGGGCTCGTCGGGCGGCTCTGTGAGCGCCTCGACAATCTGCCGCTTGCCGTCGAGCTCGCCGCCGCCCGGGCAGCTGTGCTTCCGCCGCCGGCCCTTCTCGAGAGGCTCTCGTCCGGGTTCGACATGCTGAAAGGGCCGCGCGACGTCGACGAGCGGCAACGAACGCTCCGCGGGACGATCGCGTGGAGCCACGGCCTCCTCGAGCCGCCGGAGCGGCAGCTCTTCGCCCGGCTCGCGGTCTTCGTCGGTGGTGGGTCTCTCGCCGCGATCGAGGACGTGTGCCGGGCCGACATCGACGACGTGCTCTCACTGGTCTCGAAGAGCCTCGTCCGCGAGAGCCACGTGGACGCGGCGGAGCCGCGCTACTGGATGCTCGAGACCATCCGAGAGTTCGCGGCGGAGCAGCTTCGTGTGTCGGGTGAAGACGACGTGGGCGAGCGCCACCTGCGCTGGTTCGCGGATCGGGCGCGCGAGTTCCGCCGGAGCGCCGACTCGAACACACCCGACATCCAGGGCTGGCTCGCCCGGATGGAACAGGACGTCGCGAATCTGCGGGCCGCGTTCGAGCTCGCGGTCGACCGCGCTCTCGCCGACGATGTCGTCGCGCTCGCAATGGCGCTCTGGATCAGTCACCAGGCACGGGGACGGTACGCCGAGGCTGCGGACGTCGTTCGGCAGGGTCTCGCATTCGACCCTGGACCGCTCGAAGAATCCTGGCTTCGTGAGGCCCTCGGCCGGGTGCTCCGGCTCCAGGGGCATCCGGCGGACGCGCTCGACGCGTTCGAAGCTTCGGAGCGGGCGTTGGAAGGGATCACCGACCGCGGCGCCGCCTGGTGGGAGCGATGGGTCGAGCTCGGGCTGACGAAGGCGACCTTCTTCTACTTCGAGAACCGCCAGGCGGAGCTCTATGCGCTTGTCGAGCAGCTCGACGGCTGGGTTCGCGACCACGGCACGGCGATTCAGCAGGTCGACCTGTTGCATCTGAGGGTGCAGCAGGCGTACCGCCGGGAGAACTACGCGCCGTCGGCCGAGACGGAGGCGCTCGCGCGGGAGGCGTACGCGCGGGCGCTCGAGCTCAACGACTGGGGGGCCGACTTCGTCCTCGGCTTCTGCCTGCTCTGGCGGAACAAGCTCGACGAGGCCGAGCAGCACTTCGCGGCCGGGCGTGAGGCGGCCCGTTCGACAGGCCCGGTCATCGTCGAGACGCGGTGCCTCGTGTACGGGGCGATCGCGCGGCGGCGGCAGAACGATGTGGAGGGGACACGCGAGTGGCTCGCCGCGCTCGATGCACTGGACGAGTTGCACGGCTACCAGGGTCTCGCGGCCGCCACCGGAGCGTGGGTTGCGTATCGAGACGGTGATTTCGAGCGTGCCGTGGCACGCGGAGCCGAGGCGCTCGCAGACTGGCAAACGGATGCTCGAAGCGGCTCTCGCGTGTTCGAATGGACGGCACGCTTTCCACTGCTCGGGGTTGCGCTCGCCAACGGTGATGTCGAGGCCGCCCTCGAGCATGCTCGGGCGATGATCGACGACTCGCAGCAGCCATTGCCCGCCGAGATATCGACCGCTCTCGAGCACGCCACCACGAGCGGACGAGCCGAGGATCTGCACGTCGCGCTCGAGCTGGCTCGTTCCGGCGGGTACGCCTAGTCAAGCGGCGCAGTCAACGCCGAACGGGGGAACGGTCAAGCGCCCGCGGGTGTCGCCCGCCGTAGGGGAATCGATCACAGTGCGGTCACTCACGACGGGCAGCGATGCGGCGGCAGCTCGCGTGAGATCACCGAGGGGTAGAAGAGCAGTTCCTCCGAGGAGGAGCCTGCCGGGGACGGAGTGAGCGGGGCTTGGCGGCTACCCCGCTCCGTCTCCACGTCCCTTCCTGGCGAGGGTGGGATTCGCCGAGTGGCGAATCCCACCCCGCGAGATCCCTGAAGCGGCCGCTTGCGCGGCCGGTCGCGGCGACAGACGAGCCAGTTCTTCGACCGAGACGGTGGCCGTCCTGGGACGGCCTCGGCCGCAGGCGCCGCGACCTGCACCGCGAGCGTCTCGAAGATCTTCGCCCGGGTGAGATTCACACTCGTGAATCTCACTCTTGGGCAATGAGAAGGGCGGCGTCGTCCGCCGCCCCTTCTCGACGCTCCAGGCCTGGCTGATTGCCGTCAGTCCCAACCGGGAGCCGTTCTCGCTATCGGCACGGCGGGGTGACGGCTTTACACCTGGTCAGGGGCGCTGCCACTCGAAGACGGCGAGGAGGCAGCCTCCGTCCGTCCACGAGTTGTGGTGCGTGTCGGCCTCGTAGCTCACGAAGTCACCCGGGCCGAAGACCGTGCCGTCGGAGTCGACGAGGTCGCCCTCGAGCACGAGGAACTCCTCCATGCCGGGGTGGTCGTGCGCGATCGTCACCGCACCGGGCTGCATGCGCATGAGGTACGTGCCGTGCTGCGTCTCGCGGTCGAAGCTCAGCGGGAGCCAGGTCATCTCGGGTTGGACCGGCCCTTCGAGGTCGTACTCGAGGAACGGCGTCGTGTGGGCGTTGACGGACTTTCGGCCGTGGGGCTCGGGCATCTCGCCTCCTCAGTCAGGGTGAACGACGCGGCCTTCCATGCCGCCCGCGACGACGACGACCTGCCCGGTCACGTGTCCCGAGAGGACGTCGGACGCGAGAACGACGACCTGTGCCGCGACGTCGTCGGCGGTCGCGACCTTGCGCAGCGCCATCGTCCGCGTGATTCGCTCGACGATCGCGTCGTCGAGCAGGCCGCGCGTCATCGGCGACGCGGTCCACCCCGGCGCGACGGCGTTGACGCGTGCCGTCCCCGAGATCCGAGCCACCTCGTTCTTCGCGGACAGGAGCAGACCGCCGAGGATGCCCGACTTCGCGGCCGCGTAGTCCGCGTGCCCCGCCTCGCCGAAGACGCCAGCCGTGGAACCGACGAGGACGAGCGAGCCCTGACTGGTCCGCGCAACCTCGCGCAGGAATCCGCGCGCCGTCAGGAAGGCGGAGGTCAGGTTCGCGCGCACCGTTTGCTCCCAGCGGTCGAGCGGGAGCTCCCACACCGGTAGGTCGTCGGACGGATAGACGCCGGCCACCGCTGCGCACGCGTCGATCGCGCCCAGCGCCTCGCGTGCCTCGTCGAACAGCCTGTCGGCATCGGCCTCGACTCGGAGGTCCGCCTGCGCGACCGCGACGGCGCCGATCTCGGCGGCGAGGGCGTGTGCTCGCTCCTCGCCCCGATGGAAGTGGACGACGACGCGTGCCCCCTCCGCGGCGAACGCGCGCGCGCAGGCCGCGCCGATCCCGCTCGACGCGCCCGTCACCACGACGCCCTTGTCCCGAAGCCCCGTCTCGATCCGGCGTAGGCTAATGCTCTGCGCAAGACCGACATTCGCTAGCGCGAATCTCGGCCGCGCCATGGATCCCTGAAGGCGACCGCTTCGCGGTCGCGGGCCGCACTTCTCCTCTAGGGTGGCGCTGTGCGCGTCCACGTCATCTCGGACATGGAGGGCGTCGCCGGCATCGTCAAGTGGGAGCAGACGATGGGTGGCGAGTCGCTCTACGAGGAAGGACGCAGGCTCTACACCGAGGAGATCAACGCGGCGGTCCGCGGCGCCAAGGCCGCCGGTGCGACCGAGATCCTGGTCATGGACTGCCACGGCGCGGGGAAGGGCTGGACCTTCAACTCCCTCGTCGCCGAGGACCTCGACCCCGACTGCCAGTTCGTCATCCAGGACGAGTGGACCGAGTACACGGAGTTCCTGGAGCAGGGCTGCGACGCTGCGCTCTTCGTCGGCATGCACGCGCGTGCCGGCACGCCTGACGGCGTCATGAACCACACGATCTCGGGCCGGGATTACCAGAACCTGTGGTTCAACGACACGCTCGTCGGGGAGACCGGCATCAACGCCGCGCTCTGCGGTACCTGGGGCTGCCCCGTCCTGCTCGTGACCGGCGACGAAGCCTCGTGCCGCGAGGGCCGTGAGCTTCTCGGCGACGGGCTGACGACGGCGGCGGTGAAGTGGGGCTTCGGCGCGCACTCCGCCCGCTCCCTCACGCCGGCGCGAGCGCGCGAGCTGATCGAGGAGGCGGCGCGGACCGCGCTCTCCGACCTGACAGCCGTCGCGCCCTACGATCCCGGGCGGCCGTGCGAGGTGAAAGCCGAGTTCAAGACGACGGACGAGCCGGATCGCCTCCGTTACCGCCACGGCGTCGAGCGCGTGGACGAGCGCACGATCGTCTCTCGCGCTGACACGTGGTGGGAGGCCTGGAAGCAGTTCTACTTCTAGGCGCGATGTCGATCGCGCTGGTCAAGGAGTCCTACGACGCGTTCGCGCGCGACGACATGGACACGGTGCTCGCCCACGTCCACCCGGACATCGTGTGGCATCAGGCGCAGGGCCTGCCGCACGGGGGCATCTACCGCGGCGTGGACGAGGTCCGACGGAACGTCTTCGACCCCCTCGACCGCGACTGGTGGGACGAGTTCGTGGTGACGCCCGAGGAGTTCGTGGAGGACGGCGACATCGTCGTCGTGCTCGGGACGTATCGCGGCCTCGCCCGCGGCACGGGGAAGCGGCTCGACGTGCCGTTCGTCCACGTGTGGACGTTCGCCGACCGCCGCGCGGTCAGGTTCCGGCAGTTCCTCGACACCGCGGGCTGGAACGAGGCGCTGTCGGCCTGATTCGCCACCCGACCTGTTGACATGTCACGGGGCGGGTGTCACATTGCCCCCGCGAGAGCGGGCAGGCACTCGTCGTCGACACGCTTCCGGCAACTCCCGCGGGTGTTCGACGTCAAACCAGACGTATACGTAGCGGGGGACCGAAGGAGGGCATGTCTATGAGGAAGGCCATCGTCGTGGCGGTGTCGGCCGTGACCGCTGTTGCCGCTATAGCGGCCTCGGTCGCAACGGCCGATTCGTCACGTGTCGCGAGCCCTGCGGCTCCGAACTGCAAGCTCGCAACCATCGCGCTCACCGGGCCGTACACGGGACCGGCGGGCGGGGCGGGCCTGGATCAGCGGAACTGGGGGCGCATCTTCATCTCGAACTGGAACGCCGGCAGGGCGATTCCCGGTGTGCCGAAGGGTTTCAAGCGCACGAAACTGAAGGCGATCGAGGCTGACACGCAGTTGAATCCGCAGGTCGCGGCGACGGTTGCCGTGCAGTTGCGCTCGAACAGGGACGTCGTTGCGGCGAACGCCTTCTCCGGAAGCCAGGAGAACGTCGCCGGAGGCCCGATCCTCCGTCGCGGCGGTCTCGCATTCGTCTCCGGCTCGGCCACGCGCGCGAGCCTGACGGACCCGACGACGACCGACGGCGGCGTGCTCAAGAACGGGTTCTTCCGCCGTGTCGTGCCGAACGACAACTTCCAGGCGCGCACGGACGTCACGTTCCTGCGGCAGAAGGCCGGCGTCGGATCGAACGACAGGGTGATGACGGTCGACTCCGCGGAGGCGTACTCCGTGCCGCTCATCACGCTCGCGTCGAACCTGTTCCGCGCGGCCGGGATCGAGGTCGATCGCCAGTCCCAGCCCGTGACGCAGACCGACTTCACGGCTCTCGCCAACAGGGCGGTCGCACAGCGGGTGAAGGCCGTGCTGTACGCCACCCAGGTCGCGTCGAACGCGCAGCTCTTCTACCAGCAGCTGAAGTCGCGTGGGTACACGGGTGCGTTCATGGGGACCGACGGCACGAACAACTCGGACGACTTCAAGGTGCCGGGCGCGTACGTCTCGGCGTTCGGTCCCGACATCAACGCCGAGCCGCTGGCGAAGCCGTTCGTCACGCAGTTCAAGGCGCGTTACGGCGACACGATCTCGTTCGGCGCGCCGTCCTTCATCGCGGTTCAGATGATCGCGATGGGCATCTCGAACTCCTGCAAGGACGGCAGGATCAGCCGTGCGGAAGTGCGGCGTGAGATCGGCAAGGTCAAGATCAAGACCTCGATCTTCGGCAAGCCGTTCGCATTCACCAAGGCAGGAGATGTGCAGGGAGGCATTCCGTTCTCGATCTTCCAGATCCAGAACGACGGCTCCTACAAGCTCGTCCAGAAGTAGGGAACCGACAGTGTCGAGCGTGCGGCCCATCCTCGTGGTGGGCCGCACGTCGTTCTGAGAGGCTTCGCCGGTGGAGCTCGTCGGATACTTTCAGGACTTCCAGCTCACGTGGAGCTACTTCCTCGACCAGCTCGTCGCGGGCCTGACCCTCGGGAGCCTGTACGGGCTCATCGCCATCGGCTACTCGATGGTGTACGGGATCCTGAAGCTCCTCAATTTCGCCCACGGCGAGGTCTTCATGATCGGCTCGTACATCGGCTACTTCGTGCTGACCTGGCTCGGTGGCGCGGCGGATCCGAGCATCCCGGTCGCCGCCACGATCGCGCTGATGTTCCTCGCCGCGATGCTCGGGGCCGGAGCGCTCGGCGTCGTGATCGAGCGATTCGCCTATCGGCCGCTCCGCGAGAAGCGGGCGGGCCGGATCGCGCCGCTGATCAGCGCGCTCGGTGTCTCCTTCTTCCTGCAGCAGCTCGCCGTGATCCTGTTCGGGTCGGCGCCGAAGCAGTACAACTCCTTCGCGTTCGACGGCGGGTCGCTCTTCACCAGCGTCACGATCGGACCGTTCGAGATCCAGTACATGCAGCTGTTCGTGATCGTGACCACCGTGTGCCTGATGGCCGCGCTGACGATCTTCATCGCCCGGACCCAGATCGGACGTGCGATGCGCGCGACCTCCTTCGACCTCGAGGCGGCCTCGATGATGGGGATCAACGTCGACCGTGTGATCGTCGCGACCTTCTTCATCGGGTCGGTCCTGGCCGGCGCCGCCGGGGTCATGAACGGGCTGATCTTCCAGAACGTCGATCCCTACGTGGGGTTCCAGATCGGGCTCGTCGCCTTCACGGCCGCCGTCGTCGGCGGGATCGGGAGCATTCCGGGCGCGATGATCGGCGGGCTCGCCATCGGCATCGGCCGCGCCTTCTCGATCGGCTACGTCTCGTCCTCGTACCAGGACGTGATCGTCTTCGCGATCCTCATCTGCTTCCTGCTCATGCGACCCTCGGGGCTCTTCGGCACGCCTGCCCCGCAGAAGGTCTGACGTGAGCGAGCAGATCCCCCAGCGCGAGTCATCCGGTCCCGCGATCGGTGCGGACGAGTGGGTTGCGCGCTCCGGCGAGCGGGCCGAGCAGCGCGGGGGCGTCGCCGGCCGTGTCCAGAGGCTCTACGACCGCATGCCGAAGCCGGCGGTGTTCGCGCTCGCCGTCCTCCTCGCCGCGCTGATCCCGCTCCTCACGGCGCAGACGGACAACGACATCTACTTCCTGCGGGTCGGCACCGTCGCGCTCGTGTTCGCACTGCTCGCGCTCGGCCTGAACGTCGCGGTCGGATTCGCCGGGCTCCTCGATCTCGGCTACATCGCGTACTACGGGATCGGCGCCTACGGCTACGCCTTCCTCTCCTCCGAGAAGTTCGGGATCCACTGGCAGGCGTGGCTCGTGCTCCCCCTCGTCGTCGCCGTCTCCGCGCTGCTCGGCTTCCTCCTCGCGCTCCCGTCGCGGCGCCTCGTGGGCGACTACCTCGCGATCGTGACGCTCTTCTTCGGGCAGATCTTCTACATCATCGCCACGCAGGGCTACCGGATCTCGTTCCTCGGCCTCAACAAGGACCTCGGCTTCGACCGGGCCAACTGGGACCTGACGGGAGG
>DASUFC010000077.1:0-4590 GCA_036274755.1 Gaiellaceae bacterium | reverse complement strand
ACGAGGCGAGAAGCCCCGTCCGGGAGTAGACGATGCCGACCTGGATCGGCGCAGACGCGCTCGGAGCCGCGTCCGCAGCCCGCGTGGTGGCGCCGGCTCCTGCCAGCACCGCGACCCCCACGACGAGCGCGACGAGCTTGTGCCACCGCTGCATGTGGTCCTCCATTGGACGTGTCCGGATCTGAAACCTGAGACCCGATTCAGGTGTCTTATAGCGCGCATCGGCAGCGGAGGCAAGGGTGTGGTGCGCACCCGTCGTGCCCGGCCGCCGACGGCATCAGACACTGAGACGACGGGGTGCGGCGTGCGGTTGGGGCCGGGCGGGCGCCGCGCTCAGGCGGTGTCGAGCTCGGCGACAAGCGGCGCGGTGTCGAGCGGATCGAAGCCGATCCGCTCTGCGATCTGCTCCGTCGTCGGCCGCGTGCCCTCGCGGAAGAGGCCGCGCAGGAGCGCGCCCGTCTCGGGCCGGCGCCACCAGTCCTCTCCCACCTCGCGGCGGAGGTGCGCGCGCAGCTGGGCCGAGCGGATCCAGGCACGAAGGTAGTCGGCCGAGTAGAAGCCGGCGTCCATGTCGGCGAGATGGTTCGCGGCCGGGTACCGGACGCCCGTTGCGGCCGTCAGCCGCTCCTCGTACCCGTCCGGTGTGCCGCCGTCGCTCGGGAAGCGCGTCCAGAAGTCCATCTCGTACCCGAGCTTCGCCGAGTAGCGACGGAAGAGAATGGTGTTCGAGAACCGCGCGGCGTCGGCGTTCTCACGCGCCTCCTCGTCGGAGAGCCCGAAGTGCTCCGCATGCCAGCCCGGCTCGCCCGAGATCGAGTCGAGGAGGAACGAGTAGATCTCCGTGAGGGCGTGGTCGCGCGCGAGGCGGCGAAACGCGAGTGGCAGCGTCGGGTCGCAGCCGGCGTAGTGGAGCGCGTGCCCTGCCTCGTGGAGGAACGCCTCGTAGTCGTGCAGCCCGCCCTGCGCACGCGTGATCAAGTGGACGACGCGAGGCGGGTCGGCGGCGATCACGCAGGCGCGAGGGGACTTCTGCGGCCGGTCCTCGAGATCCGGCCGGATGCCCTGCTCGGCCTCGAGGTCGAAGCCGAGCGCCTCGAGCGTGGCGAGACAGACAGGCACGCTCCGCTCCTTCGTGTACGTCGCCTCGAGCGGCGAGAGGCGCCGGATCCACGCCATGTGAGCGTGCGCGGGCGTCGTCTCGCGATCGGGCCCGAGCAGGCGGTCGAGCCACCGTTCCCGCAGCGGCGTGAACGCGGGCGTGCTCTCGACCCGGGCCCGGTCGACCGCGTCGAGGATCGGGCGAAGCGCGACGCCCTTCTCCGCCTCGTTGCGCGCGACGGGGTCGGCGACACCCGTGACGTCGGCCTCCAGCTGGTTCCTCGCGGCGAGGAGCGAACGGCGCTCGTCGTTGTAGGACGCCGAGACCTCGAGCACGGCGGCGCCGAGAGCATCGCGGTCCGCGTAGGCGGGCTCGACGGCGAGCCGCGCCTGGGCCGAGCGAAGCGGAAGCTCGTCGTCGCCCCAGGTCACGCGGGCCGCGAGGAGCGCGTTCTCGAGCGCATCCTCGCGCTCGGCGAGCTCGCGGTCGGCAATTCCTTCCTGGCAGGTGAGGCGCAGGCGGGCGATCTCCTCGCGGCCGTCGCCGCTCGCCGCCGCTTCGGCCCCGGCGAGCGTCTCGAGCTGCTCGCGGGTGAAGAGGTCCGCGTAGCGCGCGACGATCGCTGCCTGCTCGGAGGTCTCCTTCTCCCCCACGCGCACCGCCCGCGCCTCCTCGGAGCGCTCCTGGAGGTACATATCGAGCCGCTCCTGGAACGGCTGCGGATCGAGTGTGCTCATGCCGCGACCTCCGCGCCCCGCCGCAGGCGGGCGAGCGACGTGTCACGGCCCAACAGCTCGAGCGACTCGTAGAGGCCCGGTGAGACACGCGAGCCGGTGATCGCGACGCGGATGGGGGCATAGACCGTGCGCGGCTTCTCGCCGAGCTCGTCGCAGAGCTCCTTGAGCGTGGCCTCGA
The DNA here is from genome assembly GCA_036274755.1 of Gaiellaceae bacterium. GTDB lineage: Bacteria > Actinomycetota > Thermoleophilia > Gaiellales > Gaiellaceae > GMQP-bins7. The sequence continues at coordinate 2,576 of DASUFC010000077.1, read as the reverse complement.
TAGCTGCCGCGGTCCAGGGCTCGGTCGCAGTCAGCGCTTCGTCCGCGGCGCGGAGGATGCGCGGGTCGAGGTCGTCGGCGGGCGGTGCGACGTCCTCGAAGAGGAAGCCGGCAAAGTCGGGAAACTCGCCGAGGCGCCCGATCTTCTCCTGCACGAGCGGCGCCGACGCCCGGATCCCGTCGTCGGGCCAGTCGGTGCCGTGCTCGTGCACGAACTCGACGAGGCGTTCCGCGTACTCCTCGGTCGGCAGCGCCCGGAGGTAGACGCCGTTCATCCAGTCGAGCTTCGCATAGTCGAAGGTGCCGGGGCTCGTGCTGACCGCCTCGAGCGTGAACCGCTCGACGATCTCGTCGCGCGAGAGGATCGTGGTCTCGCCGTCCGGCGCCCAGCCGATCAGCGCGAGGAAGTTGACGAGGGCTTCCGGGAGATAGCCGGCGGTGCGGAACTCGTCCACCGAGACCGCGCCGTGGCGCTTGGAGAGCTTCTTGCCGTCGGTGCCGAGGATGTTTGCGATGTGCGCGTACACCGGCGGCTCGTGCCCGAGCGCCCGCAGGATCTGAAGCTGCTTGGGCGTGTTCGAGATGTGGTCGTCCCCGCGAATCACGTGCGTGATCGCGTCGTCCATGTCCTCCACCGGCGAGGCGAAGTTGTAGGTCGGGCGGCCGTCGGAGCGCACGATGACGACGTCCTCGAGCTGCTCGTTCGGGAACTCGATGCGTCCCCGGACCGCGTCGTCCCAGCCGGTGACGCCGTCGTCGGGCATCCGGAACCGGATCGCGCCCTCGTCGAGGTATGCCACCCCGTCGCCGACGAGCCGCGCAGCGAGCTCGCGGCAGCGGTCCATCGCGTCGAGCTGGAACGTGACCGGCCCGTCCCAGTCGATGCCGAGCCAGGCGAGCGAGCGCTGGATCTGCTCCGTCGCCTCCTCCACCTCGCGGCTCGTGTCGGTGTTCTCGATCCGCAGCAGGCATTCGCCGCCGTTGCCTCGCGCGAAGAGCCAGTTGAAGAGGAACGTGTGCACGCCGCCGATGTGGAGGAGCCCCGTCGGGGACGGTGCCATGCGGACGCGGACGCTCATCGCGCTGGGATGCTATCCCGGGTCAGGCGGGGCTCGGCGCCGGCACTGCGGCCGGCCGCCGGATCGCCCACACGGACGGCAGGAGCAGGATCGCCCCCCACGACGCCCACATCACGACGAGCGCGATCCAGAGCGTCTCGACGATGCCGATCGCGTCGGCGAGCGGGCCGACGAGTGCCATCCCGAGCGGCATCAGGATGAACGACCCGAGCGTGTCGTACGAGGCAACGCGTGACTGCGCGTGCTCCGGCACTTGCTGCTGGAAGACCGTGAACCAGAGCGTCAGGTGCACGGCGATCCCGATGCCGCCGACGAACGACGCCGCGGCGATCAGCGCCGTCGGCGCGCTCAGGGCGAGGGCGAGCGTCTGCAGGGAGATCAGCGTCGCGGCGAGGACGCAGACGACGAGCGGACGCCGGGGCCTGATGCGGATGGCGAGGATGCCGCCGACCACGGCCCCGACACCGCCCGCGGTCAGGATCACGGCCCACGGCCCGGCGCCGCCGAGCCGCTCGTCCGCGATCGCAGGCCCGAGGACGATCCACCCGGCGAAGGCGAGGTTCCCGATCCCGAACAGGATCACCGAGGCCCAGAGCCACGTCCTCGAGGTGAACTCCTGCCAGCCCTCGCGGAGGTCGTGAACGAAGCCGTGCGAGCCCGCGGTGCCGCTTGGCGCGACACGGATGCGGCGGAGCAGGTCGGCACAGAAGAGGAAGCTGACCGCGTCGATCGCCAGGGCGATCCCCGGGCTCGAGGCGACGACGACCACGCCCCCGACCGCCGGCCCGAGCACGCCGATCATGTTCCGCGACAGCCCCTGGAGGGCGTTCGCCTGCTGGAGCCGGGCCGGGCTCACGGTCTGCGGGACGAGACCGACCTCCGCGGGCAGAACGAGCCCGAGCCCGATGCCGTAGACGGCCTGGAGCGCGACGATCGCCCCGACCCCGCCCGTCCCGGTGAGGACGCACGCGGCCGTCGCCGCCTGCGCAGTGCCCTGGACGAGCGAGGCGCCGACGAGAACGAGGTTCCGCGGGATCCGGTCGGACAGCACTCCCCCGCCGACGACGACGAGCGCCTGGACCCCCTGACGGACGGCGAAGACGATGCCGAGCGCCGTCGCCGAGGCCATGTCGAGGACCGCGAACGCGAGCGCGATACTCGCGAGCCGGTCGCCGATCGTCGTGATCGCCGTCCCGGCGAAGAGCAGGCGAAAGTCGCGCTCCTGCAGGGCGCCGAGACGCTGGCTGAGCGGCATCGCCACGGCGGCAGGCTAGATGGTTGGGGAAGACTCACCTGTCCGAGGCGGCACTTGACAGAGAACGGTGTCAGACACCGATTTCTGTCAAGGGAAGCCAACGGCCAGATGTGTGCCGATCTGTCCACAGGAAGAGCGCGGGGACGGATCGTTCGCACCCGTGCCAGCCCGGACGAGTCCCGATATCCGCCGTCCACAGGATCCCTTGTCGCCGATCGCCATGTCATCCGACCGACGGCTCGC
>DASUFC010000076.1:0-4561 GCA_036274755.1 Gaiellaceae bacterium | reverse complement strand
GGACGACCTCGCCCTGCTCCTGGAGATCCGCCTCGAGCGCCTCGAGGCTCGCCTGGTATTCGACCCGTGCCATTGCTAGCCGAACCGCCCCGTGACGTAGTCCTCCGTCCGCCGGTCGGACGGGTTCGTGAAGATCTTCGTCGTCTGGTCGTACTCGACCAGCGTCCCGTGCCGGCCCGTCCCGTCCTCGCGGACCTCGACGCTGAAGAACGCGGTCATGTCGGCGACCCGCGCGGCCTGCTGCATGTTGTGCGTGACGATCACGATCGTGTACTCGCGCTTCAGCTCGTGGATCAGGTCCTCGATCCGCGAAGTCGAGATCGGGTCGAGCGCCGACGCGGGCTCGTCCATGAGGATCACGTCCGGCTCGACCGCCAGCGCCCGCGCGATGCAGAGGCGCTGTTGCTGGCCGCCGGAGAGGCCGAGCGCGTTCTCGGTGAGGCGGTCCTTCACCTCGTCCCAGAGCGCGGCGTGGCGCAGCGTGCGCTCGACCCGCTCGTCGAGGTTCTTCGTCATCTTGAGCACCCGCGGGCCGAACGCGATGTTGTCGTAGATCGACTTCGGGAAGGGGTTCGGCTTCTGGAAGACCATCCCGATCCGCCGGCGCACCTCCACCGGGTCGACGTTCGACGCGTAGAGGTCCCTGCCGTGGTACAGGATCCGACCACCGACCACGGCGCCCGGGATCAGGTCGTTCATCCGGTTGAAGCACCGGATGAACGTGGACTTGCCGCAGCCCGACGGGCCGATGAAAGCCGTGACGAAGTTCTTCCGGACCTCGAGCGACACGCCGTCGAGCGCCAGAGCCCCGCTGTAGGAGACCGCGAGGTCCTCGACGCCGAAGACGACCTCGCGGCCGCGATTGTCGGAGTCGAGCTGACTCGCGAGCTGGCCGATCTTGGACGGGTCGATTCCGGTGGACACGGGGGCCTTCGTCGTCGTCAGCGACATCGACGTCAGTGTCCGGCCGACGGGCCTCTGCATGGGGCGCCGTCAGGTGAACGTCTGGTGAGAAACCGGTGAACGAGCCGCTTTGCGACGGAGTCACCCCGCGCCGCCGCGACAGCGGCGGCCTTCAGGGATCTGCCCCCGCCGCAGGCGGGGGATCGCCGCGGTGGATTCCGCCTCTGCGGAATCCCACTTCGCGGACGGGAACGCGCGTCGCTACGAGGCGGGGAACGTAGAGCGGATCTCCAGGCCGGCCCCCAGGCCGCCGAGCGCCTCGACGGTGCCGCCCGCCTGGGTGACGACGTGCTTCACGATCGCGAGGCCGAGTCCCGTCCCGCGCGAGGCGCGCGCCCGGTCGGCGCGGAAGAAGCGCTCGAAGAGCCGTCCGAGCTGCGCCTCCTCGACGCCGACGCCGTCGTCGGTGCCGCGCAGGACGACCGCGTCGCCGACACGCTCGATCGCGAGGGTGAACGTCGCTCCCGGCCCCGCGTAGCGGATCGCGTTCTCGGCGAGGTTCTGTGCGACGACGCGGATCATCCGCGGACGGATCGCCAGCTCGATGGCCGGGTCGCCCTCGACCACGACCGCGACGCCCGCCCGGCTCGCGCGCTCCTCGAGCTCCGCCGCGACCGTGTCGAGCTCGGGGCGCACGGCCACGGCTCCGAGCGACACCACACGGGTGCCGGATTCGAGCTCGCTGAGGAACAGCACCTCGTCTATCAGCTCACGGATCTGCTCGACCTCCGCGCGCGCACGGTCGACGAGCTCCGCGACGTTCTCGCCCGGGAGGGTCGCCATCTCGAGGAGCGAGAGCAGTCGAGCGAGTGGCGTCCGCAGCTCGTGCGAGACCGCGGCGGTGAAGCCGGCGCGGAGCTCCTCGTAAGCCGTCAGGTCACCGCCCCGCGAGAGATAGACGAGCCGCTCACGTCGCCCGTTGACGTCGTACGGCACGACGAGCGGAATGATCCCCGCCTCGCCCGAGAGGAGGCCGTCGGGGAGCTTCCCGCCTTCCTCGAGCCCCTGGATCGACTCGCGGGCGCGACGGCTGGCAACGAGCACCCGGTCGTCGCCGTCGACGACGACGACGGCCTCGCGGCTCTCCTCCAGCAGCACCCTGGCCCGCGCGGCGTCGGCGTCCATGCTCACCGCGTTCTAACAGACGCCTGACGCAGAGCTTGCGTGCCGCTCACGAGCGCCTCAACCCGTCGGCGGTGAATAGGGAGCGGTCAACGACGGGAGGAGCAACGATGAAGTGGAAGGTGACCATACTCGCGACGATCGGCTCGCTCGCGCTCGCCTCGGGCGCGCTCGCGGCGGCGATCGACGGAACGTCGGGGAACGACCACCTGCGAGGCACCATGCAGGCGGATGTGATCCGCGCATTCGCCGGCGACGACTTCGTGAACGCGCGGGCAGGCAACGACCTCGTCCGGGCCGGCGCAGGCGCCGACGTCGTGCAAGGCGACCGCGGCAGCGACATCGTCTTCGGTGGGATCGGATCCGACCGGGTCAACGCAGGCGGTGCCGACGACGTCGTGTGGGCCGGCTCCGGCGACGACGCCGTCTACGGCGGAGAAGGCCCCGACGAGCTCCACGGTGGCACGGGTGACGACACGGTTCGCGGCGGACCGGGTGACGATCGTCTCTGGGCCGGGCCGGGGCACGACGTCGCCCACGGCGGTGTCGGCGACGACACGCTGCACGCGCTCGCGGCGGATGGCGCGGCGGACACACTCGACTGCGGCCCTGGCCGCGACACGGCCTGGGTGCTCGCCTCCGAGCGCTCGAGCACGACGTTCCGGGGCTGCGAGACCGTCATGGTGGTGGTCAAGCCGAGCGCGGACGACGAGGCCGCGGAGGGTGACCGGGACGCCGACGCGGACTGAAGGAAGGAGGGCGAGGCTGAAGGCCACGCCCGACATCCACGACGCAGAGGGGCGTGGCTTCAACCACGCCCCTCTTCGTTCACCACCCGGTTACCATTCCTTCACCAGCGCGAAGCCCTCGGAGCGCGCGCCGATCGCCACAATTTGCGGGAGAATGGCGAAGATCCTGATCATCGAGGACGACGAGGTGATCGCCCAGGGGATGTCGCGTCATCTCCAGGCGGCCGGCTTCGACGCAGTCGGCGTCGCGAACGGCGAGACCGGCCTTGCCCGGCTGCGGTACGAGCGGCCGGACGTCTGCGTGCTCGACCTCATGCTCCCGGGTGTCGACGGATGGAAGGTGATCGAGCAGGCCCGCGGCGAGGGCATCGGCACGCCGATCGTCGTCGTCTCGGCACGCGGAACCGAGCACGACCGAGTGCACGCCCTGGAGATCGGCGCCGACGACTACCTCGTCAAGCCCTTCTCGATGAAGGAGCTCGTCGCGCGTGTCGGGGCTGCGGCACGGCGCGGCACGCGCGCGCAGGATCCGCGCCGCGGCGAGGAGATCGTGATCGAGGAGCTCCGCCTCGACCCCAGGAACGTGCAGGCCTACGTCGACGGCGAGAGCGCCGACCTGACGCCCACCGAGTTCCGCCTCGCCTACGCGCTCGCGCTGGAGACCGGTCGGGTCCTGACGCGCGACGAGCTGCTGCAACGCGTCTGGGGCCGGCGCGCGTCCCATCGGGACCGGACGGTCGACGTCTTCGTCCGCAAGCTCCGCGAGAAGATCGACGGCCGCGCATCGCGGCACACGTTCCTGCAGACGCGCTACGGCGTGGGCTACAAGCTCGAGGCCGAGCGCAAGTAGGGACTGAGCAGCTATCATTAGTCTCACGAATGATTCGTGAGGCTACGCGTTCACCGCTCGAGATCGCCGGAGAGCTTCGTCCGGCGCTTCTTCGCCTCGCTCGGAACCTCCGCCGCGAGACCGCCGCGCTCGGCGTTACCTCACACCAGGCGACGCTGCTCGCGCTCGTGGACGGCCGGCCGGGGCTCTCGCTGCGGGAGCTCGCCGATGCGGAGGGCATCTCCGCACCATCGCTCTCCGGACATGTCGACCGGCTCGAGACGGCGGGGCTGCTGCGCCGCGTGCGGTCCGAGGACGACCGCCGGCGCGTCGGGCTCGAGTTGACGCCCGAGGGCCGCACGATCCTCAAGCGGGTCCGCGCACGCCGTACGACCTGGCTGGCCGATCGGCTCGCCCACCTCTCCGACGATGATCGAGAGCGCGTCGAGGAGGCGCTCCCGGCCTTGCGCCGGATGCTGGAGCGCCCGTGAAGCTCCTCTCGATCGCGCTCCGCAGGCGCACCTTCCGCTCGCTCCGCCGCCACCGCAACTACCGGCTCTTCTTCGCCGGCCAGATCGTCTCCGTCGCCGGTACATGGATGCAGAACATCGCGCTCGCGTGGCTCGTGATCGAGCTCTCGAGCTCCCCGCTCGCCGTCGGCGCGCTCGCGTTCTGCCGCTTCGTCCCGTTCTTCCTGTTCGGCCTCGTCGCCGGCGTCGTCATCGACCGGCTCGACACGCGCCGGCTCCTCCTCGCAACGCAGGCCGCGGCGATGATCGTGTCGATCGCGCTCGCGGTCGTGACGCTCGCCGGCTGGGCGACGCTTCCGGTCGTCTACGCCCTGGCGGCGATCGGCGGGCTCGTCCTCGTGCTCGACGCGCCGGGACGCCAGACGCTG
>DASUFC010000075.1:0-2185 GCA_036274755.1 Gaiellaceae bacterium | reverse complement strand
GCGGTGACGCTCCTCGATCGCCCCTACCGCCGGCTGGTGGACGACATCCCTCTCCGGCACATCGGCTTCACGGTGCCCGACGAGCTGTTCGCCGGCTACGGCCTCGGCCTGGACGAGCGCTGGCGCGCCCTCCCGGATCTCCACGTCGTCGTCGCCGACGAGCTCCCCGCCGCGATCGACGCCGCGTAGACCGGAGCGCGGCGCCGGCAAGCGCCCGCGCTCGTGCCGCGGCAGGCGATCGGTGTCAGACACCGATCTCTGTCAAGGGAAGAGGGTGCCGATTGTGTGCCGATTCGTCCACAGGCGCGCGATCCGAGTGGATGTCGTGTCGCATCGTCCCTGTGCCTTGCGTGACGGGTCCGCAGCGGACATCTTGACAAGAATCGGTGTCTGACGATCCGACGTCCACTGCATCGTGTCGACGAGGATGTCCTAGAGGTAGCTGAGCGGATCGACGGCACTGCCGTTGACCCGCACCTCGAAGTGGACGTGCGGCCCGGTCGAGTTGCCCGTGTTACCGGAGTAGGAGACGACCTCGCCCGCCGCGACCGACTGGCCGACCGAGGCGGCGAGGGACGAATTGTGCGCGTACGCGGTCGAGAGCCCGTTCCCGTGGTCGACGACGACGAGGTTGCCGTAGCCTCCCATCCAACCCGCGTAGATGACCGTCCCGGCCGCGGCCGCCCTGACGGGCGTCCCTTCGCCGACCGCGATGTCGATTCCCTCGTGCATCCGTCCCCAGCGGACTCCGAAGCCGCTCGTCACCGGCCCGGAGACCGGCCACCCGAGCACGCCGCTGCCCGACGCAGCGACCACCGCGGGAGCCGAGGAGCGCTGCTGCGCCTCCCGGATCCGTGCCGCCAGTGCGGCACTCTGCTGTTCGAGCGCGTCGATCTCGGCGAGCGTCGAGTCACGGTCGGACCGAATCGACGCGAGCGTGGTGGTCTTCTCGCTGCGGGCAGCGACGAGCGCATCGCGACTGGCGACGAGCCGCGTCACGATCCCGCGCTGCTCGGTCGTCGCCGAGGAGACGGTCGCCTCGACGCGAGCCGCCTCCACGCGGGCCGCGCGCGTCCTTCGGCGGGCGTCCGCCACGCCGTCGCGCGCCGACTTGACGCTCGAGGCGATCCGTTCGTCCTGACGGCCGATGCGGTCGAGCAGGTCGAGGTTGTCGAGCAGGTCGGTGAAGCTCGCCGTCCCGAGCACGAAGGCGAGCGTGTCGGGGCCGTCGGTCATGTAGAGCTCACGCACGCGCCGCTCGAGCCGCACTAGCGCGATCCGATATTCCCCGCGGAGCCGCTCGAGACGCTTCGACTGGCCGGCGATCGTCCGGTCGAGCGTTCCGAGCCGCGCGCGCGCGGAGCTGAGCTGGCCCTCGAGCACGCTGAGCCGCGCCTGCTGCGCGTTCACACCCGCCTCGAGCTCCCGCACCCGCCCGGCGACGGCGCTCAACTCCTCCGTGAGGACGCCGGCGCGCCGATCGGCGTCGGAAGCCTGTCCGCGAAGCGTCTCGATCCGCCCGTCGACGTGAGCCTTCTCCGTGCCCGGGTCGCCGGCGGCCGTGCCGGCCACGAGCAGCATGCAGAGAGTCACCAGGCCCGCGGCGGTTGCCTCGAGGCCCGCTCGACGACCCATCATGCGGTCTTCGCGGCGTCCTTCCGAGTCCCTTCCCCGTCTCCCGCGCGAAGCCTGTCGAGCGCACGAAGGGCCTCTGCCGCGTCGCGCCGCACCACACCGACCACCCCCCGGTAGTCCTCGTCCGAGATCCGGCCGGCGCGGTGATCGGCTTCGAGCTCCTTCAGCGCGGCGAGGGCGCGATCCCGCTCCTCCTCCGCGTCGAGCCGCTCCCGCTCGGCGGCGTCGAGCTCGTGGAGCGCGTCGGACTCGGGCGCCGGCTCGCGCAGGAACGGAAGCGCGACCACGACGACGCCGGCGACGACGAGCGCCGCGGCAAGCAGCAGCCAGAGACTCACGTCGTCGCGGTGCGGTCCGCGCGCTCGCGCTCGGGGGCGTACCGCGTCGCGAGCCGACGCTCCTCACGCGCGTCCGGCCACAGCGTGATCAGCGAGCCGAGCACGAAGACGAGCCCCGCGAGCCAGATCAGGTTCACGAGCGGCTTCACGAAGATGCGGAAGAAGACCGTGCCGTCGTCGTTGACCTGCTCGGCGATCACGAACAGGTCCTC
>DASUFC010000074.1:0-16283 GCA_036274755.1 Gaiellaceae bacterium | reverse complement strand
ATGACCGAGACCACGATCCTGGCAGGCCTCGAGCCCGCGTCGTTCTGGGCGCACTTCGAGGCGCTCACGCGCATCGCGCGGCCCTCGCGGCACGAGGAGCCGGTGATCGAGCACGTGCGCGCGTGGGCGGCCGAGCACGGCTTCGAGCTCCACCAGGACGCCGGCCGCAACCTCGTCCTCCGCGTCCCGGCCACGCCGGGCCGCGAGGGCGCGCCGGTCGTGTCGCTCCAGGGCCATCTCGACATGGTCTGCGAGCGCGAGCCTTCGAGCACGAACGACCCCGCCGAGGGACGGATCGAGCTCGTGCGCGACGGCGACTGGCTGAAGGCGGACGGTACGACGCTGGGCGCCGACGACGGCGTCGCGATCGCCGCGATGATGGCGCTCGCCGAGGACGCCTCCCTGCCGCACGGGCCGCTCGAGCTGCTGATGACCGTCGCCGAGGAGGTCGGTCTCGAGGGCGCGAACGCGTTCGACGGGTCGCTCCTCGAGGGCCGCATCCTCGTCAACCTCGACAGCGAGGAGGACGGAAAGCTGACCGTCGGCTGCGCAGGCAGCACGGACACGTGGATCCACGTCGATGCCCCGCGCGTGCCGGCGTCGGCGGACGCCGCCACCCTCGCCGTCACCGTGTCCGGCGGGCTCGGCGGCCACTCTGGGATGAACATCGAGTACGGCCGGTCGAACGCGATCAAGGTGCTCGGGCGTGCCCTGCGCGAGGCGCACGCAGCCGTGCCGTTCCGCCTCGTCTCGCTCGCGGGCGGGAAGAGCCGCAACGCGATCCCGCGCGACGCGACGGCGACCGTGTCGGTCGACGGCGGTCGCGAGGCTGACCTCCGGGCGGCGATCGAGGCGGCCGCCGCGACGATCCGCGACGCCTTCTCGACGACCGACGCCCGCGTGAACGTGACGGTGGACGCGGCCGACGCGACCGGCGACCCGTGGACGGACGCCGCGACGACGAGGCTACTCGACGCCATCGCCCTCGTCCCCACGGGCCCCCTGGCCATGAGCCGGGACTTCGACGGGCTCGTCGAGACCTCGACCTCGCTCGGCGAGGCCCTGACCGACGGCGACCGGCTGACGCTGCACAGCCTCTCGCGTTCCTCAAACGACTCGGCGCTTCCCGAGGTGATCGGCGCTCTCGACGCAGCTGCACGCCTCGCAGGCGGCGAGCTCGAGGTGAAGCACAACTACGGAGGCTGGCGCCCGAACCTCGACTCGCCTGCGCTCGCGGCGCTGCACGCCTCCTACGTGGGCCTGTTCGGCGAGGAGCCGATCGTCACCGCGGTGCACGCCGGTCTCGAGACCGCAGTGATCGGAGACAAGGTGCCCGGTCTCGACATGATCTCCTTCGGTCCGCAGATCGAGGCGCCGCACTCACCCGACGAGAGGGTTTCGATCCCGACCGTCGAACGGTTCTGGCGACTTATGGTCGCCTTCGTGGACGAGCTATCCAGGCCTGGAAAGGTGGCGTGAGGATGCGCGGCGGGTGGCTCTGGGTCGTCGTGATCGTCGCGGGCGTCGTCGCGGTGCTCGGGGTCACGGCGATCGTGGGGCGCGACGACAGCGAGAACCAGACCGTGTCCGCGGGGGAGTGGGCCGACGGCGTCTGCGGGTCGGTCGCGGTCTGGCGCGGGGAGATCCAGTCGATCGTCGACGAGATCCGCCAGCCGAGTGCCACCGGCTTCCCGCGTAGCGAGGAGCCTCAGTCGGAGACGCCCCAAGGCAGGACGGGATTCGTCCGCTCGGGTCTCGAGCGCACTGTGCGCGCCACGCACACGATGATCACCGGGGTCGAGAACGCCGGCGTGCCCGACACGTCTCAGGGCGAGCAGGCCGCCAACGCGATCTCCGGCTGGGCCGACGCGACGCGGAACGACCTCGAGGACGCGCAGGACTCGCTCGACGACGAGGCCGACACGCTCGCCGAAGCGATCGCCCAGCTGACCGACGCGGCCCGGGCCATCACCGGCGCCGTCACGAGCGGCGTGAAGGCCGTCGCAGACGTCGGTCGCACCGATCCCGAGCTCGCGGCCGCGCTGCGGGACTCGAGCACGTGTCAGCAACTGCGCGAGGAGACGACCTCATGAGCACCATGGACTGGATCCTCGTCGCGGTTCAGGGCCTCGTCGTCATCGGGTTCATCGCGCTCGGCGTTCGCAGCGGCGGCATCGGGCTCGGCCTCTGGGGCGGCGTTGGCACGCTCGTCCTCGTCTTCCTCTTCGGGCTCGATCCGGGCGAGCCGCCGATCAGCGCCATCCTGATCATCATCGCGGTCATCTCGGCCGCCGCCGCGATGCAGGCGGCCGGCGGGATCGACTACATGGTGATGATCGCGAGCAATGCGCTGCGGGCACGACCGAAGGCGCTCAACTTCGTGGCGCCGTACATCTCCTACGTGCTCACGATCCTGACCGGCACGAGCAACACGTTCTTCTCGATCATCCCGGTGATCAACGAGGTCGCCTACGCGAACAAGATCCGGCCCGAGCGCGCGCTCGCGAGCTCGACGGTCGCCAACGCCCTGGGCATCACGTCGAGCCCGGTAGCGGCCGCAATGGCGACGCTCCTGCCGCTCGTCGAGGTCTACAACTACGACCTCGTCGACGTGATGCTGATCACGATCCCGGCCAGCATCGTCGGGATCCTCGCGATGTCGATCGTGATGAGCCGCTACGGCAAGGAGCTCGACGACGATCCCGAGTACCAGCGGCGCCTGGCGGCGGGCGAGGTCAAGCCACCCGCCCCGGCGGCGGAGGTCGTCCTGCAGCCGTACGCGAAGCGGAGCGTCGCGATCTTCCTCACGGGCGTCGTCGCGATCTGCGCGTTCGGCTTCTTCGAGGGCATTCGCCCGACGGTCGCCGCCGAGGGCGGCGGCGTCGAGCCGATGTCCGTCACGCCGCTGATCCAGATGATCATGCTGACCGCGGCCGCCCTGATCGTGCTGCTCTGCCACGTCAGCGCCGGCGACATCCCCGGCACGCAGATCTTCAAGTCGGGAATGGTCGCCATGATCGCGCTGTTCGGGATCGCCTGGATGGCCGACACGTTCATCGCCAACAACGAGGACGCGATCGTCCAGGCGCTCGGGAGCATGGCTGAGAGCCTGCCGTTCATGATCGCCGTCGCGATCTTCCTCGTCGCCGCGCTGACCACGAGCCAGTCCGCCGCGACCCGGACGATGGTCCCGCTCGGGCTCGCGCTCGGGATCGGCGCCGGCTACATGATCGCGATGTGGACGGCCGTCGTCGGCGTGCTGCTCCTCCCCGCCAACGGCACACAGATCGCAGCCGCCGAGGCAGACGAGACCGGCACCACGACACTCGGCAAGCGCGTCATCGACCACTCCTTCCAGGTGCCGCTGCAGATCTGCTGGATCGTCACGGCGATTACGGGGATGGCCGTCGTCTGGCTCTTCTTCGGCGGGCACACGCCGGCCCCACCGACACCAACGACACCGACCCCGTGACGTGAGCGTCCGCGGGGCGGCGTTCCTCGGCATCGGCGCGATGGTCGGTGCCGGCATCTTCGCGCTGCTGGGAGAGGCAGCGGTCGTCGCCGGTTCGGCCGTGTGGCTCTCGTTCCTGCTCGCAGGCGCGGTCGCCGCCCTGCTTGGCTACATGGTGGTGAAGCTCGGGGTGCGCTACCCCTCCTCGGGCGGGCTGTTCGCATACCTGATCCAGGGCTTCGGGAACGGACGCGTGGTCGGGATCGCCTCGTGGCTCGGCTACTTCTCGGCGATCGTGATCGTCTGCTCGATGGTGGCGGTCGCGTTCGGGAGCTATGCGACCGCGCTCTTCGTCGGCGACGACGCGGGCAGCGCCTGGGACAACGTGTTCGCGACGGCGATCGTGCTCGCCATGGTCGGCGTCAACGTCGTCGGCTCGCGCATCGTGGATCGCGCCCAGTCGGTGATCGTCCTCCTGCTCCTCATCGTCTTCGCCGTGTTCATCGCGGTGACCATCTTCGACATCGACTTCGACCTGCTCGCGTTCAGCACGTACCCGAGCGTGTCGACGATCGTCGCGAGCGTGGCGCTGACCTTCTTCGCGTACCTCGGCTTCAGCGTCATCACGTTCGCCTCGGGGGATCTGCGCAACCCCGAGCGGGAGCTGCCGCTGGCGATGTACACGGCACTCGCGGTAACCACGATGCTCTACGTCCTCATCTCGCTCGGGGTCTTCGGAACGCTGACCGTCGCCGAGGCGATCGGATACGGCGAGACCGCGATCGCCGAGGCGGCTCGGCCCGCGCTCGGCGAGGCCGGCTTCGTGATGATGGCGATCGCGGCCCTGCTCGCGACTGCGTCGTCGGTCAACGCCACTCTCTACGCAGCCGGCGGTCTCACCGCGATGCTCGCCGGGGTCGGCCAGTTCCCCCCGATCCTGGGGCGCGAGTCGCGGCTCGGGAAGCACGCAGGTGTCCTCGCGACGGCCGCGATCGTCGTCGTGGTCGCGAACGCGGTCGATCTCTCGGCGATCGCGTCGGTCGGGAGCGCCTGCTCGCTCGTCGTATTTCTCTTGATCGGCCTCACGGCGTTCCGGCTCCGCAGCGCGATCGGTGCGAATACGGCGATCGTGGTCGTCGCGATGGCCGCGACCGCTGTCGTCCTCGTCTTCTTCGCGATCGACACGGCGCGCAACGCGCCGGAGACGTTTGTCGCAATGCTCGCCCTCGGGGCGCTCTCCATCGTCCTCGACATCGCGTGGAAGCGGTCTCGCGGGGAGCCGCCCGCCGGCGCGGCTACGCTGGTCACCTCGACCGCCGAGGGGTAGCCGCAGCGCGTCCGGCGCTCGGCGACATCGATGCCGGCAGTCGAGGAGGTCACGAGGCACGAGGACGACGACGTCCTGCGCTTCCTGGCGACGCTCGGTGGGGCGTTGAGCGCCATCGGCGAGACGGTGGACGCGGTCGAGACGCGGCTCGTCGTGATCGCGCGGTCGTACGGGATGCGCGACGCCAGGTTCAGCGCCTTCCCGACGTTCGTCCTGCTCACGCTCGGCCAGGGCAAGGCCGCGACGATCGAGCCGACGACGCGGCTCTCGGCGACGCCGCGCCTCGACCAGATCGCCGCCGTCCACGAGCTCGCCTCCGAGGCCGCGCGAGGTGCCGTCAGCCCGGCGGCGGGGATCGAGCGGCTCGACGAGATCCGTGCGATGGACAACCGGTTCGGCGAGGGCGCGAGCGTCGTGGGCTACGCCGTGCTCACCGTCGGGCTCGCGCTCGTCCTGCACCCGGCCGCGCGCGACGTCGCTTGCGCCGCGGTGCTCGGCGCCCTCGTCGGCGTCCTGCGGCGGCTCGGTCGCGACCGGCGGACGATCGAGGCGCTGATGCCGTTCATCGCAGCGACATGCGTCGCCGCGATCGTCGCGCTCGCGGTGAAGTACGACGTCACCGACCCGGGCCTGCGGGCGATGATCGCATCGCTCGTCGTCTTCATCCCGGGCGTCGCCCTGACGACGGCGTTCCTCGAGCTCACGGAGGGCCAGATGGTCGCGGGCTCCAGCCGTCTCGTCTGGGGGGCGACGCAGCTCGGGCTGCTCGCATTCGGCATCGTCGCCGGCGTCGGGATCGCGGGCGTCTCCGCGCAGCGGGCGTTCTCGAGCTCGGACGCGCTGCTCGGCTGGTGGGCCCCGTGGCTCGGGGTGCTCGTCTTCGCCGTCGGCGTGACAATCGCCCACTCCGCGCCGCCCGACGCCTTGCCGTCGCTCCTGGCAGTGCTCGCCGCGGCCTGGGCGGGGCAGGTCGTGGGCAACGAGTTGCTCGGCGCCTATGCGAGCGGCTTCACGGGCGCGCTCGTGATGACCGCGGCCGCGTACCTCCTCGCCCGGAGGCCGACGGCAATGCCGGTGTACGCCGTCTTCCTGGCGGGCTTCTGGCTCCTCGTGCCTGGCACGCTGGGCCTGATCGGCCTCACGACGGTGCTCGCCCTCCCCGAGTCCGCGTCGGCGGCGGACGTCTTCGCGATCATCGGCTCGATCGCGGCCGTGGCGCTCGGCGTGCTGGCAGGCGTGGAGCTGCACACCGCGCTCGTCCGGGCGGGAAGCCGCATGCGGCGTGCCGGGCGTGGAAGCTCCTGACGTGACGGCCCCCGTCGCGTCGGGTCGCTCGGTCGCCTACGGCGTCGTCCCACGCGTCGCGATCGCCGTGGTCCTCGTCGGGGTCTTCTGCACCTGGCTCACCGACGGCCCTCTGACCCTCAACGGGACCGAAGGCCCGAACAACGGCTGGCTGTGCGTCCTCCTGGCGGGGCCTGCGTTCCTCTGGGCCACGCGAATGGAGCATGGCTCGCGCGTCGGCGTGGCCGGCGTGCTCGCCTGCTCGCTCGTGATGGGTTGGACGACGGCCGAGAACTGGGTCGACGGGCGACGCGTGCTCGGGGCGGGCGCCTCCTACGGCCTGCTGCTCGTCGTCGCCGCGAGCGCCGTGTTGGCGTCCGCCGCCGTGTTCCGCGGCCTGTCGCTGCTCCGCGATCCGGCCGGCGCACGCTCCCCGGGTCGCGGGCGAGGCGTCGGTGGGGTCGTCCTCCTCGTCCTGGCGCTCGTCTTCGTGGTCGTCTTCCGACAAGTGCTCGGGATCACGCAGAGCCCGAGCTGGCCGCCGCCGGCCGATGCGGTGACGGCAGCCGAAGCAGAGGCCGCGACCGAGGCGTTCGCTGCGCGGGATTCGCCCCGTCCGCACGACGCCGCGCTCGACTTCGCCTGGTCGACGGCCGCGACGATCGAGCCCTGGGTCGAGGGCAGGAACTTCTTCCCGCGCATCTTCGCGGATGTGGAGGCCGCCCGGTCGTCGGTGCACATCCTCATGTTCGGATGGCGCGAGGGCGAGGTCGGGACGAAGATGGCCGAGCTCCTCGAGCGGAAGCTCGCGGGAGGGGTCGAGATCAGGGTAATCGTCGATGCCTTCGGCTCCCGGCCGAACGGCGCAGCCCGCGAGATGTTCACAGGCCTCGCCGACGCAGGGGCGCAGATCGTCGTGAACGACACCGTCCCGCTCGACCGGGACGGCCTCTACCCGGACGACCGCCGCCTCGACTGGCGCCAGGACGAGGTCGGCCGGGCCGACCACCGCAAGCTGTACGTGATCGACGGAAAGGTCGCCTGGACCGGCGGCGCCGGCATCGAGGACCACTTCGAGAACGGCGGCTTCCACGACGTCATGGTGCGGGTGACCGGCGACGTCGTCCGGCAGGCGCAGGCCGCCTTTCTCACGAGCTTCCGGGGCCACGGGGGCCCGCTGCCGGCCGACCTCGGCCCGTACTTCCCCGCGCCTGCCGATCCCGGCACGACGCCGATCGCGCTGGCGCAGGTGATCCCCGGGGGCTTCGTCGCCGCCTCGCAGGCGATCAGGGAGCAGATCGACGGCGCACGACGGCGGCTCGACGTGATGAATCCGTACCTCACGGATCGCGACATGCTGGAGCGGATCGTCGCGGCCGCCCGCCGCGGCGTCCGAGTGCGACTCGTCGTCTCGGAGACGTCGAACAACGCGCAGGCGAGCGCGGCGCTACGACACCACTACGACGACCTGATCGCAGCAGGTGCAGAGATCTGGGAGCTCCCCGGGACGGTCGTGCACGCCAAGGTGGTCGTCGCCGACGACGTCGTCAGCTTCGGCACCGTCAACCTCGACGCGTGGGCGCTCTACCGCAACTCGGAGATCATGATGATCGCACGGAGCCCCGCCGCGGCGGCGCTGTTCGAGGAGCGGCTCTTCGAGCGGGACATCGCCCGCTCGCACCCCGGAAAGCCCCCGACCGGCACCCGCGCGGAATTCGAGAGCTGGCTCTGGGACAAGCTGACGTACTTCCTCTGACCACGACGCGTGATCGTCGTCCGGGCGACACCGGAGAATCGACCACGTGACGACGGTTGAAAGCTCCTCCGGCCGCGCGAGCGGTGCGATGGTCGTGCTGCTCACGCTCGCGGCGGGGCAGTTCCTGATGACCCTCGACACGTCGGTGATGAACGTGTCGATCGCGACCGTGGCGAAGGACGTCGGCACGACGGTGACGGGGATCCAGGGCGCGATCACGGCCTACACGCTCGTGATGGCCGCCCTGATGATCACCGGCGCAAAGATCGGGGCGATCATCGGCCGCAAGCGCGCGTTTGCGATCGGCTGCGTGATCTACGGCGGCGGCTCGTTCACGACCTCGATCGCGCAGAGCCTTCCGGTCCTGCTGTTCGGCTGGTCGTTCCTCGAGGGCGTCGGCGCGGCGCTGATCCTGCCGGCGATCGTCGCGCTCGTCGCGGGCAACTTCGCGGCCGAGCGGCGTCCCGCCGCGTACGGGCTCGTCGCGGCCGCGGGCGCGATCGCCGTCGCCGTCGGCCCTCTCGTCGGCGGGTTCTGCACGACGTACTTCTCCTGGCGCTGGGTCTTCGCCGGCGAGGTCGTCGTCGTCCTCGCCATCCTGCTGATGACGCGACGGATCGCCGACGCGCCGGTCGAGCAGCGGCCGCGCCTCGACGTGGTCGGTGCCGTGCTCTCCGCTCTAGGCCTCGGCCTGCTCGTCTTCGGCGTCCTGCGGACGAGCGAGTGGGGCTGGATCCAGCCCAAGCCCGACGGGCCCTCCTGGGCCGGCCTGTCACCGACCGTGTGGCTCGTCCTCGCCGGGATGTTCGTGATCTGGATCTTCTTCCGCTGGCAGGAACGGGTGGAAGCCCGGGGCGGCGAGCCGCTCGTCCGCGCGGAGATGCTGCGCAACAAGCAGCTGAACGGTGGCCTCGCGATGTTCTTCTTCCAGTTCCTCGCGCAGGCCGGGCTCTTCTTCGTCGTTCCGCTCTACCTCTCGGTGTGCCTCGGCCTCACGGCGCTCGAGACCGGCGCACGGTTACTCCCGCTGTCGCTGACGCTGCTCGTCGCGGCGCTCGGGGTTCCGCGACTCTTCCCGCACGCTTCCCCCCGGCTCGTCGTGCGCGCGGGCCTCCTGGCGCTCCTGGCCGGGACGGTCGTCCTCCTCGCAGCGCTCGAGCCGGACTCTGGTGCCGAGATCGTGCTCGTACCCATGCTGCTGATCGGCCTCGGGATCGGCGCGCTCGCCTCGCAGCTCGGCGCCATCACGGTGTCCGCCGTCCCGGACGAGCAGAGCCCCGAGGTCGGCGGCATCCAGAACACGATGACGAACCTCGGCGCGTCGATGGGGACGGCGCTCGCGGGGTCGATCATGATCGGCGCCGTCGCCTCGTCGTTCGTCGCCGGCATCCTCGCGAGCCCCGACATTCCCAACCGGGTGAAGGAGCAGGCGCAGGTCGAGCTGGCGGGCGGCGTGCCCTTCGTCTCGGACGCCGACCTCGAGGCGGCGCTCGACGACGCGCACGTGAGCCGGCGGACGACCGACGCGGCGCTCGAGGCCTACGGCGAGGCGCGAATCGACGGCCTCCGGGCCGCGCTCGCGATCCTCGCGTTGCTCGACCTGGTCGCGCTGTTCCTGGCACAGCGCATCCCGACGACGGCGGTCGGGCGGGCCCCGGAGCAAAGCGAGCAGCCGCCTGCCGGCGCGCCCGGCGCACCGGCTTAGGCGCCCTAACCGGCCGAGCATCGGGTGCGTCATGCTGCGCGCTCTCGCGCCTCGCTCACGGTGATCGCGGCCATCGGGCAGGCGAGCGCCGCCTCGAGGGCCTCGGGCGCCTTCGTCACGTCGACACGGGCGACTGCGACCCCGTCCGGTCCGAGCTCGAAGAGCTCCGGGGCGGCGTCGATACATGAGCCGTAGCTGCTACACAGGGAGCGGTCGATCTCGATCCGGTACACGTTGCTTACCTCCTCGGGTCGGGGGAACGAGGATGCGCCAGGCCGTCGCGCCGAGCACCGCTCCTGTCGCGGCGCCGTAGAGCGCGAGCGCCCATGTCTCCCGCGTGTCGCTGCCGGCGGCGAGGCCGTGGACGGTGGCGAGGGCGAACACGGCGTACGTGAGCCAGTGCAGCCGCCGCCAGGCGCGAGCGCCGATCCGCTTGCGCAGGGGGAAGGAGACGTAGACGAGGAGCATGCCCAGGGCGGCGAGCGTCCCGAGTGCGGTCGCAAGCGGGCGGTAGGAGACGAGGCCCGGGACGACGAGCGCGAGCGGTGAGATCTGCACCGTGCTGTCGAGCACGAGTGCCGCCCCGTGGATCGCGATCGACCCGAGGCCGAGCAGCGCGACGAACCGATGGAAGTCGGTGATCGCCGCGGGTCGCAGCAGCCGGTCGAACGGCCGCGCCTTGAGCACGAGTCCTGCAAGGACCGATCCAGTCAGGAGCGCGTAGGCGAGGAGCCCGCTGGCGCGTGCGAGGTACCAGAACGACGGGTCGGCCTTCACGAGAGACCCCCGGCGAGACGGACCTCGCCGCCCGCGCCGACGACGACCGCCGGGATCGCCTTTGCGTCCGCCTCGGCGGCTGCGCGCTCGAGGCTTCCGGCCAGGAAGAGAGACGTGGCGAGCACTTCTGCCTCCGCGGCGCTCGTTGCGGCGACGGTGACCGTGAGCACGTCGCTCGTCGCCGGCTCGCCGGTCACCGGGTCGATCACGTGGTGGCGCTCTTCTCCATCGCGCTGCCAGACGCGGCGGTCGCGCCCACTCGTCGCGATGCCGCCGGCCTCGAGCTCGAGTGTCAACGTCCCGGCAGGCGTCTCGACGCCGACCGGCCAGGCCGCGCCGGCCGCCGAGACGTCCCCGCCGGCGTTGACGAGTGCGGGGCCCGACTCCGAGAGGAAGGCGACCACGCGGTCGGCCGCCCAGCCCTTGGCGATCCCGCCCAGGTCGAGCCGGTAGCCCGGCTCGAGGGCGATTCGCCCGGCGTGGCGGTCGACGGCGACGGCTCCGGCACAACGTGCGCGCGGGGTGTCGACCGGACGCGACGCCGGGTCGAGGAGGTCGAACGGCCTGTCGTAGCCCGCCGCGACGAGCGCGTCGTGGACGGTCGGGTCGAAACGGCCATCGGTGCGCTCGCGTGCGGCGAGGGCGAGCTCGGCGAGCTCGAGGAGCTCCGGCCCGACGTCGAGGGAGCCCGCCGCGTTGAGCCGCGAGAGCTCCGATCCGGGGAGGAAGCGCGAGAGGAGGCTCTCGAGCCGCCGGAGCTCCTCCTCAGCCCCCGCGAGCGGGGCGTTGCTGTCCGCGTCGAGCAGGAGCTCCATCTCCGTCCCCATCGCCCGGAACGAGCGGTGAAGCATCAGGACGTCCTCGTCGTCGTGAGGGGCGGCAGCGTGACGACCCGCACCGTCTGCGGGGCGTTCCGTCGCGCTGCGCCGACCTGTGCGAGGAGCGCGGCGTCCTGATTCAGCCGGCGCTCGAGGCTCGTCAGCGCAGGCGACTGGGCCTGCGCTGACGGCTTCGAGGAGGCCCAGGGCTGAGCCGCGATGCCGAGCCAGCCCAGAAAGAGCGCGAGGATGGAGGCCGCGAGGACGTAGAGGCGTGTGACGTGGTCAGTCATCGCGGCCGCCGGCCTCGTGATGCTCGTCGTCGCCGTGGTCGTCGCCGTGCTCGTCGTCCGCCGCGTGGGTGGCGACCGGCGTCGCCGCGCGCTCGTAGACCGTCCGCGGTCCCGCGGCGGGCCTCTTCCGCAGGTCGGCGAGCTGGCTTCGCAGGGACTTCTCGGCCTTGTCGAGCTGCGCGATGCGGAACGCGATCGCCGGCTGCTCGCTCGTCGACCCACCCGCTGCGCGGCCGAGGTCGACGGTGCGCCCGAGCGCGAGCAGTCCCGCCATCGCGGCGGCGGCGAGCAGGACGACGAGGGGGAAGAGGTGCTTGCGGGGCATCGGGATCCGTCCTTTCGGTTCGATGCCTCGACGGTACGGCGGCGTGCCCCAGGATCGCACCCGGGCTGGGTAAATCATCCCCAGGCCGAGGTAAGGATTCGGGTTTCCACCGAGGCCCGGCGCCGCCGCTGCTGCGACCATCAGGACATGGACATCCTGCTCGTCGAGGACGAGGACGCGATCGCCGCGCCGCTCGCCGAGGGGCTCAGGCGCGAGGGCTTCGACGTCGAGCGCGTCGCGACGGGCAGCGCCGCCCTCGCCGCGCCGCTGCCCGATCTCGTCCTGCTCGACCTGCGTCTGCCCGACATGGACGGTACGGAGGTGTGCCAACGCCTTCGCGCGCGTTCAGAGGTGCCGATCATCGTCGTGACGGCGAAGGGGGAGGAGGTCGACCGCGTCGTCGGTCTCGAGCTCGGGGCGGACGACTACGTCGTGAAGCCGTTCGGCTTCCGCGAGCTGCTCGCGCGGATCCGCGCGGTCCTCCGCCGCACGCAGCGCGGGATGCGGGACTCCAAGCTCGTCGCGGGATCGCTCGAGATCGACGTCCGCGCGCGGCGCGTCGCGCTCGCCGGGCGCGACCTGGAGCTGACACCGAAGGAGTTCGACCTCCTCGCACTGCTCGCCTTCGATCCCGGGGCCGTCGTGAGTCGCGAGCACGTGCTCCGCGAGGTGTGGAAGACGGACTGGTTCGGGCCGACGAAGACCGTCGACGTCCACGTCGCCTCGCTGCGCAAGAAGCTTGGTGACCCACGCTGGATCGAGACGGTGCGGGGAGTCGGCCTCCGGCTCGCCCCACAGTCGTGAGGCGCCGGCTACTCCTCAGCTACCTCGCCGTCGCCGTCCTCGTCCTGGCCCTGCTCGAGATCCCGCTCGGGATCTCCTACGCGAACAACGAACGCCAGGATCTCACCCACAAGGTCGAGCGAGACGCTGTCGCGCTGTCCACCCTCGTCGAGGACGCGCTCGAGCACGGCACGATCGTTCCGGCCCGCGTCTCGGGAATCGCGCGGAGCTACACGCAGGACACCGGCGGACGCGTGGTCGTCGTCGATCGAAGCGGCCGTGAGCTCGTCGACTCGGCGCCCACGGGGAGCCGCGACTTCGTGACGCGCCCCGAGATAGCGCGGGCGCTCGCGGGCGAGGTGGCAAGCGGGATCCGCCACTCGCGCACGCTCGGCGTCGACCTCCTCTACGTCGCGGTCCCGGTCGCGTCGAGCGGCGTCGTCCATGGCGCCGTGCGCATCAGCTACCCGACCGCGGCCGTGGACAGCCGTATCCACCGCTACTGGACGCTGCTCGCGATCATCGCCGCCGGCGTCCTCGCCGCCGCGGCCGTGGTCGCGACGGTTCTCTCCCGCTGGATGACCCAGCCGCTCGGGCGCCTCGAGGCGGCGGCGGAGGCGATCGCGGCGGGCGACCTCACGGCGCGCGCGACCGTCGAGGGGCCACCCGAGGTGCGGCGTCTCGCGGAGACGTTCAACACGATGACCGCCGAGCTCGACCAGCTCGTGCACTCACAGGACGTGTTCGTCGCCGATGCCTCGCACCAGCTGCGGACTCCCCTGGCCGCGCTCCGGCTTCGCCTCGAGAACCTCGACCGCGACGTCGTCGGGTCCGGCAAGGACGAGCTCGAAGGGGCGCTCGCGGAGGTCGAGCGGCTTTCGACGCTCGTCAACGGCCTCCTGACGCTCGCGCGGGCCGACCGAGCCCGCAAGGCGACGGAGCAGATCGCCCTGGCGAGCGTCATCGACGAGCGGCTCGCGGCCTGGCACGCGCTCGCCGGAGAGCGCGGCGTAGTCCTGCGGCGCGGGGTGGACGCTGGCGCTGCCGTGCTCGTGACGCCGGGCCGTCTCGAGCAGGTGCTCGACAACCTGCTCGCGAACGCGCTCGACGCGTCACCGGCGGACACCGCGATCACGATCTCGACGACGCTCACGGACGGTTGGATCGAGCTGCACGTGGCGGACGAGGGCCCGGGGCTCGGCGCGGACGAGCGCAGCCGGGCCTTCGACCGCTTCTGGCGTGCGCCGGGACAGGACGGCGAGGGCTCAGGCCTTGGGCTCGCGATCGTCCGGCGGCTCGCGGAGGCCGACGGCGGCTCGGTCGAGCTCCGGCAGGCGCCCGCGGGCGGCCTCGATGCCGTCGTCCGGCTCCGGGGCGTCCCCGCGGCCGACCGCGCGAACGGGCTGCAGACCGTGTCCCGCTGAGTCTGCGCCGTGTCCCGGCCCGAGGCCTTCCGAGCGGTGTCGCGGCTACGCGCCGACCCAGTCGACCGCCTGCGCGCGCTCGGCCGTCGGGAAGACCTGTACCTCGCCGGGGAACATCCAGCCGAACGCCTTCAGCGCGTCGCGGATCCAGCCGCGATCGGTGACGATCGCGATCTTCTCCCACGCGCTCCAATGGCCGATCCCGAGCTTCGCGTCCTCCCATGAGGCCGCAGCGGAGTACCCCTCGAACCCCTCGCCGAGGACGTAGAGGAGGCGCACCTTGTCGGAGTGCTCGAGCGCCGCGCGCACGGCCGGCTCGACGACGCTCGCGTAGTCGTCGGCCTCGACGTGCCCGACGGCCTCGATCCCGAGGACGCCGTCGGGCAGATCGGTCAGCAGCTTGATCATCTCGCTCCTCCCTCGTCGGTCTCGCGTCCGACTCTACGCGCGGTTCCCGGTTGCCGAGGCATGTCGAAGCTGTCAGCCTGCTCGCCGAAGTCTCCCAATGGAACAACGAGAAGGAGCTCACATGACGGCAATGCGAAGCGGCTGGCTCACGTATGCGGCGGTGATGATGTTCGTCGCCGCCGGGTTCAGCGCCATCTGGGCGATCAACCTCTGGTCGGACGCCGCGTGGCTTGCAAACGTCTCGGACGGCGTCCTCGGCGACAAGCACTGGCTCTGGGGATTCGTCGACGCGGGTCTCGTGGTGCTCTTCGCGCTCGCCGGCAAGAGCCTTCTCGAGGGCCGGTCGTTCGGGCGGTGGGTGGCGATCGTGGCCGCCTCCATCGGCTGCCTGCGCTGGTTCTACTGGATGCCGTTCGCGCCGTTTCTCGCGCTGACGATGGTCGCGATGCTGTTCCTCGTGCTGTACGCGGTGCTCGTCACCTGGGAGTGACCTGAGTCGACCCCTGCGGCGGCCGTCCAGGTGGGCCGCCGCGGGCAAGATGCGCCGATGCATCTCGAGGTGCAAGACGGGCTCGTCGAGCTCGGCCTCATCCTGGCCATCGCGACGATGCTCGTCATCGCGCCGGCCCTGCGCGTGCCGTATCCGATCCTGCTGGTCGTGGGCGGGCTCGTTCTCGGGCTCGTCCCGGGGATGCCCGAGTTCGAGCTCCCGCCCGAGCTCGTGTTCTTCGGCGTGCTGCCGCCGCTCCTCTACGGCGCCGCCTTCTTCACGTCGCTCCGCGACCTGCGCGCAAGCGCGCGCCCCATCACCGCGCTCGCGGTCGGACTCGTGGTCGCGACGACGGTCGGCGTGGCCGTCGTCGCCCACGCCTTCGTCGACGGGCTCTCGTGGGCCAGCGCGTTCGTGCTCGGCGCGATCGTCTCGCCGACCGACCCGCTCGCGGCGACCTCGATCGCCCGCCGGCTCGGCGTCCCACGCAAGCTCGTGACGATCGTCGAGGGGGAGAGCCTCGTCAACGACGGAACCGGGCTCGTCGCGTACCGCGTCGCCGTCGTGGCCGTCATCTCGGGGTCGTTCTCGGCGTGGCAGGCCGGCGGTCTGTTCGTCCTCAGTGTCGTCGGCGGTGTCGGCGTGGGCCTGGGGGTCGGCTGGCTCGTGCGGCAGCTCAGGCGCCGCGTCGACAACCCGCCCGCGGAGATCACCATCTCGCTGCTCACCGGCTACCTCGCGTTCATCCCCGCCGAGCTCCTCGGCGTCTCGGCCGTCCTCGCCGCCGTGACGGCCGGCATCTACCTCGGATGGTTCACGCCCGAGCTCACCACTGCGCAGGTGCGCCTCCAGTCCGTGGCCGTATGGGAGATCGTGCAGTACCTCCTGAACGCGCTCCTCTTCGTCCTGGTCGGGCTTCAGCTCCCCGTCGTCGTGGACGCGCTCGGGAGCATCTCGACCGGCGCGCTGATCGGGTACTCGCTGCTCGTCAGCCTCACGGTCGTCGCCGTGCGCTTCGCGTGGGTGTTCGCCGTCCTGCAGGCGCCGAAGTGGTTCGCGGGCCGGATGTCGAGCTGGCGTGGCGGCGTCTTCCTCTCCTGGGCGGGGATGCGTGGCGCGGTGTCGCTCGCGGCGGCGCTCGCGCTTCCGCTCACCACCGACGCCGGCGAGCCTTTCCCCGGGCGCGACCTCGTCCTCTTCCTGACCTTCGCGGTCATCCTGTTCACGCTCGTCGGGATGGGCCTGACGCTGCCGCTCCTCATCCGCTGGCTCGGGCTCGAGGACGACGGCATCGAGGAGCGGGAGGACGCGGAAGCGCGGATTCGCGGCGCGGAGGCCGCGCTCGCGCGTCTCGAAGAGCTCGTCGGCGAGGACTGGGTGCGCGACGACACGGCCGAACGGGTCCGTGGCGCCTATCGGTTCCGGACGAACCGCTTCCAGGC
>DASUFC010000073.1:0-6491 GCA_036274755.1 Gaiellaceae bacterium | reverse complement strand
GTGGAGTTCCGTGAGCTCCTCCCCAAGCGGCGGATGGTGCGGCACTACGCGCCCGAGCCCGTGCCGCACGAGACCGTCGAGCGGATCGTCGCGACCGTGCGACGCGCCCCGAGCGCGGGGTACAGCCAGGGTCAGCGCCTGCTCGTGATCACGGACGAGGCCGCACGTGCGGAGCTCGTTCAGATCGCCGCGGCGGGGTGGTCGGCTGCTGACGAGGGACTCGAGCCGTGGCTCGAGAGCGCGCCGGTGCACGTCTTCGTGTGCGTCCGCGAGGCGGACTACCACGACCGCTACCGGCAGGACGACAAGCTCGTCGACGGCGAGGAGATCGAGTGGCCCGTTCCCTTCTGGTACGTGGATGCGGGCGCTGCGCTCATGCTCGTCCTGCTCGCAGCGATCGACGAGGGCCTCGCCGCCGGGCTCACCGGCGTGCCGAAGGAGCTCGCTGCGGAAATCGCCTCGGCCTTCGGCGTCCCGCCCGACGTAACGATCGTCGCGCACGTGACGATCGGCGTCCCGGCGCCGGATCCCGGCTGGAGCGCGGTGACCAGCCGTCGCACGAAGCCTCGTCGCGCGGAGTCCGAGAGCGTCCACTGGGAGCGCTGGTAGCGCGCTAACCCACGACGAACCCGGCGAGCATCTCCGGTTCCTCCTCGACGACGTCCACGCGGTCGACACGTGCGCCCCTCGGGCCTTCGCGACACAGCGCCACGAGCGCCTCGACCGCCGCGTCGTCTCCCTCGAAGACCGCCTCGACGGTTCCGTCGCGGTTGTTGCGGACCCAACCGTGCACGCCGTTCCTCTCGGCGCCGCGCCGGACCGTCTCGCGGAAGTAGACGCCCTGCACGAGACCGTGGACGACGACGCGACGGCGGATCATCGGAGGCGAACGATGCCTTCCGGGTCGACCTCGACCTCGACGCGCGCGCCGGCCGCCGGGTGCTCGACCGTGGCGAGGACGGCCTCGAGGCGCGTGCCGTCGTCGAGGACGACGACGAGGTCGACCGTCGGTCCCGTCCGCACGGCGCTCTCGACCGTGCCGTTGCCCGCCCTCGTCGGCCGCACGCTGACGGCCTCCGGCCGGATCGCCTCGTCGGCGTCCACGTTGGGGATCCCGAGGAAGCGCGCGGCGTCGGCGTCGCGGGGATGCGCCCAGAGCTCGTCGGGGGTCGCGACCTGCACGATCCGCCCTTCCCGCATGACCGCGACGCGGTCGCCGAGCGTGAACGCCTCCGTTCGGTCGTGCGTGACGTAGATCGCGGTCACGGCCAGCTCGGCGAACAGCCGTCCGAGGTCGTCGAGGAGCCGGTCTCTCAGCCGCCGGTCGAGCGAACCGAGCGGCTCGTCGAGGAGGAGGACGCGCGGCGCAGGCGCGAGGGCGCGGGCGAGGGCGACGCGCTGCTGCTCTCCGCCCGATAGCGACCCGATGGAGCGGTGCTCGAACCCCGAGAGGCCGACGAGCGCGAGCAGTTCCGTCGCGCGTGCCTCGATCGCGCTGGGCGAGTCTCCCTGCATCCGCAGTCCGAAAGCGACGTTGCCGAGCACGTCACGGTGCGGGAAGAGCGCGTGATCCTGGAAGACGAGTCCGATTCCGCGTCGGTGCGGGGGCACGCCCGCGAGGTCGTGTCCGTCGAGGATCACGCGGCCGGCATTCGGCGCCTGCAGCCCCGCGATCACGCGCAGGAGCGTCGTCTTCCCGCAGCCGCTGGGCCCGAGGATCGTGACGACCTCGCCGTCGCCGACCTCGAGCGATGCGTCCCGCAGCGCGTCCGTCGCGTCGAAGCGCACCGACACGTCGTCCACGACGAGCACTAGAACCACCCCGCACGGTTCGGACGCACCCGCTCGACGAGGAGCACAGAGAGCATCGTCACGACCATGAGGACGACTGCGAGCGCGTAGGCCTCCGCAAGGTTCGTCTCACCCGGTCGGCCGAGGAAGCGGTAGATGGCGACGGGCAAGGTGGGGCGGTCGGGGCGGGCGAGAAAGACCGTCGCGCCGAACTCGCCGAGCGAGATCGCAAACGCGAAAGCCGCGGCGACCCCGAGCCCACGCGAGACGATCGGCAGGTCGACTTCACGCCGGACGCGCCCCGGCGGCGCACCGAGCAGCGCCGCTGCCTCGCGCTGGCGCGGATCGACGGAGCGGAGCGTGGGCGCAACGATCCGAACGACGAAGGGAATCGCGACGAGCGACTGCGCGACGGGGACGATCCACGGCGACGCGCGGAAGTCGAGCGGCGCCGTGTCGAAGGCGATGAGGAACCCGAGCCCGAGCATGACGGCCGACACCCCGAGCGGCAGCAGGACGAGCCCGTCCAGCAGCCGGGTCCCTAATGGGCGTGCACTGGTCTCGGCCACCTGGGTGCGGCCGCTTCCGCCTGCGACAGAGACTGCAGCGAGACCGCCCACGACGACGGCGATGGCGGTCGACGCCGTGGCGTAGACGAGAGAGTTGACGATCGCGTGCCACGGCTCGGTGAGGAGGACACTCGTGCCGTGTCCGAGCTGTCGGTACGCGTCGAAGCCGTGCCCGCCGCCGACGACGAGCGAGCGCTCCACGAGAACCGCGAGCGGGACGCCGAGGAAGACCAGGAGCACGCCGAGCCCGGACGCGACGACGAGCGTGTCGCGCGTACTTCGCACCCGGCGGAGCGTGTCGATCTCCGGGCGTAGCGGCGCGAGGAACACGAGCCTGCCCTCGAGCCGCGTCGTCACCCACACCACCACGAGCACGCACAGGAGCTGCACGAGCGAGAGCACCGCGGCCGCGCGCAGGTCGAACAGGCGGACGGCCTGGTTGTAGACCTCCGCCTCGATCGTCGCGTACCGCGGCCCGCCCAGGATGAGCACCACGCCGAACGACGTGAAGGAGAAGAGGAAGACGATCGCCGCCGCGGCAGCGAGGGCCGGTGCGAGGAGCGGCAGCGTGACCTCGCGGAAGCGCGCGAGCGGCGATGCACCGAGCGTGGCCGCCGCCTCCGCCATGCGCCGGTCGAGGCTCGCCCAGTACGTCCCGACGATCCGCACGACGACCGCGACGTTGAAGAACGCGTGAGCGACGAGGATCGGCAGCCAGCCGCGCTCCATGCCGGCGGGGAGGAGGGCGAGGAAGGCAAGCGCGACGACGACCGTCGGCAGCACGAACGGCACCACCGTCAGCGCGCTCACCAGCTCCCGCCCCCTGAACCGGTAGCGACCCAGGACGTACGCAGCCGGAAACGCGACGACGAACGTCAGCAGTGTCGACGCGCCCGCTTGCCAGACCGTGAACCAGACCACCTCACGAGTCAGGGGATTGGACAGCACATCGAGCGGCGAGTCGCCTGCTCCCCGCAGTCCACGCTCCACGATGGAGGCGAGGGGGTAGAGGAAGAAGAGCCCGAAGAAGGCAAGTGGGAGGCCGTACGTCAGCCTCCGCCACGCCCGGCTGCTCATCGCACGACGGTGTCCGTCCACTGGTCGACCCAGCGTTCGCGGTTTGCGTCGATCTCCGCCGGCGGCAGCTCGAGGGGATGGTCGGGCACGACGGCGAACCGTTCGAACGCGGGCGGCAGCGCTGCGTCCTCCCGCGCCGGGAAGACGTACATCTCGAGCGGGATGTCCTCCTGGAAGCGCCTCGAGAGCATGAAGTCGACGAGCTTTCGCGCGCCGTCAGGGTTCTCGGCCCCTCGCAGCACGCCGGCGAACTCGACCTGTCGGAAGCAGCTCTCCTCCACGACGCCCGTCGGCGCCTCCGTCGGCTCCGGCTTCCGTCCGAGGACTTCCGCCGGCGGGCTCGAGGCGTAGGAGACGACGATCGGCCTGTCGCCGGAGCTCCCGGCGGCGCCCGAGAAGCGGTTCAGGTACGCGTCCTCCCAGCCGTCCACGATGAGCACACCGTTTGCGCGGAGCTTCGACCAGTAGTCCTTCCAGCCGCTCCCGTACGTCGCGATCGTCGCCAGCATGAAGGCGAGGCCGGGCGTCGAGGTTGCGGGATTCTCGACGACGAGGAGCTTTCGGTATGCCGGGAGCGTGAGCTGGTCGAGGCTCGTTGGACTCGCCAGCCCGTGCTTCGAGAACCAGACCTTGTCGACGTTCAGACAGACGTCGCCCCGGTCGATCGGCGTCACGCGGTGCTTCTCGTCGAGGACGAGCGCCTGATCGACCGCGCCGAGCTCGGGCGACTCGTACGGCTCGAAAGCGTCACCGGACAGCGCGCGCGCCAGGAGGTTGTTGTCGACGCCGAACAACACGTCGCCTTCCGGGTTCCCGGCCGTGAGGAGGGCGCGCGTCACGACCTCGCCCGCGTCCCCGGCCTGGAGGATGCGGAGCTTCAGGCCGGTCTCCTCCTCGAACGCCCGCTTTACGGCAGGCGAGATCGCGAACGAGTCGTGCGTGACGAGGACGACCTCGCCCGGCTTCCCGCCGCCCCCGCACCCGGCCGCCGTTGCTGCCGCGACCACCACGACCGCGGCCGCCAAGACGGGCACAGAGCGCTTGCAACAACTTGTCACAAGCCCGCGGATCCCTTGCGCACGCGCCCCTGCCCGCTTGTGACAAGTTGTCACTTGCCTTCTCCCGGCCGGATCGCGAGCAGCACACCGCGCTCGACGGATACGTGCGCGACTGGCTCGGCGAAGACGTTCGAGACGCCTCGTGTCGAGCTCGCGTCGAGCGTCTCGCCGCGCAGCGGGTACTCGAGCCCTTCGGTGTGCACGCCCTCGGCGGGGCCGCCCGCCGCCAGCAACGTCACGACCTCGCCACGCGAGCCTTCGAGCGAGCGGGCGCCACGTACGACGTGCACCCGCGCATCACCGACGAGCGCGTCGACGACGACGCCCGCGTACCGATCCGACGCGAGAAGGAGCAACGAGGCGAGCTCGTGGTCGAGTCGGCCGCCGCGGCCCGCGAGCACGAGGATCCGCTCCGGCCCGAGTGCGACCGCCGCATCGAGCGCGAGCTCGAGATCCGTGGCGTCCTTCACGACGGGATGGCGTTCGATGCGCACCCCGGCCGCCCCGGCCTCCGCGAGCGACTCGGCCGAGGCGGAGTCGAAGTCGCCGATCGCGAGCGTCACGTCCAGGCCGAGCGCCAGCGCGTACCCCAGCCCGCGATCGGCGCCGATGACCACCGCCCCGGCCGGCACGGCCCACACCACGCGCGTGTCCGGAGGCTCGCCCCCGGATACGACCACGACCACCTCGTTCGACACGCCTTCCTCCGCTGGCATTACCCAGGTCAGGTTCCGCGGGTCGGCGGCGCACGTGTCCGCCCTCTCAGCCCGGCTGCCCGAGCTCCCCGTTACGTCGCGGATATCGTAACGACCGCGGCGTGCGCCGCTCCGGGAGGAGGCGCGAGTGCTTGAATGCTCGCGGCTGTGGTAGGCGCTGAGCAGATCCGGCGAAACACGATCCTGCTGAGCCTCTGCCTCGTGACGCTCTCGGGCGTCCTGCAGCTCGCCGTCGCAGTGGCCACGATCACGCTCGTCCTCGTCACGGGCATCGAGTCCATCCTTGGGCTCGGTCCCGCGATCTTCCTCACGGCCGGCGCGCTCGCCGCGCTCCCGGCAGGTCGGCTCATGGACCGGTTCGGCCGTGTCCCGGTGATCGCCGGCGGTTTCGTCACGGGCGCAGCTGGTTGTGCGCTGACTGCTCTCGGCTGCATGTTCGACGCCGCTCCGCTCGTCATCTTCGGCTTCGTCGGCATCGGTGCGATGAACGGCGCCGTCGTGCTTGCGAGGACGGCTGCCGCGGACATGTATCCGCCGGAGAGAAAGGCGCGCGCAATCTCCTACGTCCTTTTCGGCGCGCTCTTTGGCGCCGCGCTCGGGCCGCTCGTGTTCCGGCCGCTCTTCGCGGGGAAGGACTTCGAGCTCGACACGCTCGTCATCCCGTGGTTCGTCGCCGCGGCGATGGCGCTGGTCGGCTTGATCATCGCCCTCAACATCCGGCCCGACCCGCGGACGATCGCGCTCGAGCTCCAGCAGGCGAGCACGGACGACGCGCCGGTCGCTCCCGCGGCGCCGCTCCGGGAGATCCTGCGCCGGCCCGGCGTCCCGTCGGCGGTTATCGCCGCCGTCGCGAGTTTCTCGGTAATGGCCAGCGTGATGAACCTGACCGGCTACATCGTGGTGGGCCACCACCATGCGCAGGCCGACGTGTTCACGGTGATCAGCCTGCACATCGTCGGCATGTACGCGCTCGTACTCGTGATCGGTGCGCTCGTGGACAGGGTGGGGCGCCGTCCGACACTGCTCTGGGGGCTCGCGATCATGGCGGTGTCGACCGTGATGCTCGGCTTCGTCCACTCGATCGCGTGGACGTCGCTGTCGCTGTTCCTGCTCGGGCTCGGCTGGAATCTCTCGTACATCGCCGCGACGGCGGAGCTCGTGACGTACGCGACGCCTGTGGAGCGGGGGAGGCTCGTCGGCTTCAGCGACCTCGCGGCAGGGCTGCTCGCCGCCGCGCTGGCTCTGCTCGGCGGCGCGGCGTACACGGAGTGGGGAGTCGC
>DASUFC010000072.1:0-41919 GCA_036274755.1 Gaiellaceae bacterium | reverse complement strand
CGGCGTGAGGCGGAGCGGGAGGCTCACGCCGAGCGGCGCCTTGCCTCCCGTGTAGTACGGATTCGTCCCGACGGCATCGGCCACCACCAGCGTGCGCCGCTCCTCCCACCAGAGAGCCGACTCACGCCAGTACCTCCAGCGTACGAGCGGGAGGCACGCGAAGGGCGTGCCCGGAAGGTCGTCGGGGACGACGAAGAGCGGGACACCGAGCCGCTGTGCGAGCACGGCGCAGTCACGGTGATGACGGTCGAGGAGCTGGATCACTCCGGCGGGCTCGCCGAGACCGAGCGCGCGATCGATCGCCTCCGGCCAGTCGAGCGGGTCGACGAGCCACACGCGACCGTCCGCTGCGAGCGCGTGCGACGTCCGGGTCATCGCCTCCTCGGCGATCCACCCGAACCCATCCTCGCCGAGCTCGTCGCAGAACCGGAACGTCATGCCGACTCCATGCGCTCGACGGTCGAGCGGACGCTCGGCACCGGTCGACGCACCCGGCCGCTCACGTCTCGAGCCGGAGGAGATCCTCGACCGTCTCCCGCCTGCGCACGACGCGCGCCTCGCCGTCGCGCACGAAGACCGCGGCCGGGCGACCGACGCCGTTGTAGTTCGAGCTCATCGCCAGGGTGTATGCGCCGGTGGCAGGTACGGCGAGGAGGTCGCCCCGGCGTGGGTGGGGGAGGTCGACGTCGTCGATGAGCACGTCGCCGGACTCGCAGTGCATGCCCGCGACGCTCACGGTCTCGTCCGGCTCCTCGTCCGCGCGCATCGCCGACAGCGCCGTGTAGCGCGCGCCGTAGAGCTGGGGGCGCGGGTTGTCGGACATCCCGCCGTCGACCGCGACCCACGTTCGTCCCGGGAGGCGCTTGATGGTGCCGACGCGGTAGAGCGTGACGCCCGCGCGTCCGACGAGGCTCCGTCCAGGCTCGAGCCACACGAGCGGGGCGGCCAGGCCGGCCGCCGTGAAGGACTCGCGCGTCGTGGCCGTCGCCGCCGCTGCGAGCTCGGCGGCCTCGGGAACGGTCTCGCCGGGAAGGTGGCGGATGCCGAAGCCGCCGCCGAGGTCGGCGACACGCGCCGTCCAGCCCAGGCGCTCGCGGCACTCGGCTGCGAAGGCCGCCATGCGCCGGATCGTCTCGGCCTGGGCCGTGAAGTCCGGTAGCTGAGAGCCGACGTGGACATGGAGGCCGAGCACGTCGAGACCTTGCGCGAGCGCGTCGGCGACCACCTCGAGCGCCTCGGCGGGCGGCAGGCCGAACTTCGATCCGTGGTGGCCAGTCGTGATCGCCTCGTGCGTGTCGGCGTCGACGCCGAGCGTCACGCGCACGAGCACCCGCCGGACGCCGGCCGCCGACGCGAGCTCCGCCTCGTCCGGCGCATCGAGGACGACGGGAGCTTCGAGCTCTGCGGCCTCGCGCAGGAAGGTCTCGGCCTTGTTGTTGCCGTGCACGACGAGCTCGTTCCCCGTCAGGCCGGCTGCGCGCGCGTACGCGAGCTCGCCCGACGAGGCGACGTCCGCGCCGACACCCTCCTCGCGCAGGAGCCGCAGGACGGCGAGGTTGGCAAACGCCTTCGTCCCGAAGAAGACCTTTCCGTCGTCGCCGGCGGCCGCGCGAAGCGCCCGCGCCCGCGCTCGCAGCGTTTCCTCGCAGTAGACGACGAGGGGCGTTCCGAAGCGCTCGGCGAGCGCCGCTGCGCGCTCGCCGCCGAGGACGAGCTGACCTTCATCGATGCGTGCGGAGTCGGGCAGGACGTCGAGCATCAGCGGATCTTGCCTGGTACCGTTTTCCGCTCGTGTGGCAGCTGCTTGCATAGACCAGGGGACGAGCGCGGCGCCGCCGCGGACGTTCTCGTGGAGCCTCTCGCGCGAGAGGCTTTTTTGTTCCCCCAACCCGAATGGCGAGACGAATGAGTGAGGCGATGGACAGGTACGAGCCGGGCGTGATCGAGGAGAAGTGGCAGAGGCGCTGGGCCGACGCTAGGGCGTTCGAGGTCTCGAACGATCCGATCCAGCCGAAGAGCTACGTCCTCGAGATGCTCCCGTACCCGTCGGGGACGCTCCACATGGGGCACATGCTGGTCTACACGATCGGCGATGTCGTCACGCGGTTCCGCGCGCGGAACGGGATGCACGTGTTGCACCCGCAGGGCTTCGACTCGTTCGGCCTACCGGCGGAGAACGCCGCGATCCGCGAGGGCGTGCATCCGCGCATCAGCACCGAGCGCAACATCGACGCGATCACGCGCTCCTACCGCCGCGTGGGGTGGGCGTACGACTGGCCTCGGCTGACGTCGACGCACCAGCCGGACTACTACCGCTGGCAGCAGTGGCAGTTCCTGCGCTTCCTCGAGCGGGGGCTCGCGTACCGGAAGGCCGCGCCCGTCAAGTGGTGCCCGAACGACCAGACGGTTCTCGCGAACGAGCAGGTGAAGGAAGGACGCTGCGAGCGGTGCGGAGCGGAGGTCGAGTCGCGGCTCATGGAGCAGTGGTTCTTC
The DNA here is from genome assembly GCA_036274755.1 of Gaiellaceae bacterium. Lineage (GTDB taxonomy): Bacteria > Actinomycetota > Thermoleophilia > Gaiellales > Gaiellaceae > GMQP-bins7. Next base: position 39,426 of record DASUFC010000072.1, on the reverse strand, counting down.
CGGATCACCGACTACGCACAGGCGCTCCTCGACGATCTCGAGACGGTGGACTGGCCGGAGTCGATCAAGGCGCGCCAGCGCAACTGGATCGGCCGGTCCGAGGGCGCGGAGATCCAGTTCCGGATCGACGAGCTCGACGAGGACATCGCCGTCTTCACTACGCGACCCGACACGCTGTACGGCGCGACCTTCTTCGTCCTCGCGCCCGAGCACGAGCTCGTGCCGCGCATCGACTCCGACGAGGTGCGCGAGTACGTCCGCCGCGCCTCGGCGAAGAAGACCGCAGAACGCGCCGCCGCGACCGAGAAGACCGGCGTCTTCACCGGCATGCACGCGATCAACCCCGTGAACGGCGAGCGGTTGCCCGTGTACGTGGCGGACTACGTCCTCACGGACTACGGGACGGGCGCGATCATGGCCGTGCCCGCGCACGACCAGCGCGACTTCGACTTCGCCCGGGCGTTCGACCTTCCGATCCGGCAGGTCGTGAAGCCGCCGGACGGTGACGTGGACGAGAGCGTCGCCTACGTCGAGCACGCCGAGGGCGAGGTGCTGGTCAACTCGAGCGACTACGACGGCCTGCCGGCGCCGGAGGGCGGCCGCCGGATCGTCGAGGCTCTCGCCGCGGACGGCCGCGGGGGCTTCACCGTCAACTACCGTCTGCGCGACTGGGGCTTCTCCCGGCAGCGCTACTGGGGCTGCCCGATTCCGATCGTGTACTGCGAGGCGTGCGGGATGGTCCCGGTCCCGGACGACCAGCTGCCGGTCCACCTTCCGGAGATCGAGGACTACAAGCCGAAGGGAGTCCCGCCCCTGGCGCAGGCCGAGGACTGGGTGAACGTCGCGTGCCCGTCCTGCGGAGGCCCCGCGAAGCGTGAGGTGGAGACGATGGACACGTTCGTCGACTCGTCCTGGTACTTCCTGCGCTACTGCGACCCGCAGAACGACGCGGCGCCGTTCGACAGCGCGGTCGTCGACTACTGGAACCCGGTCGACCTCTACATCGGGGGCGTCGACCACGCGACGGTGCACATGATCTACGCGCGGTTCTGGATCAAGGTGCTGAACGACATGGGCATGGTCGGCTTCCGCGAGCCGTTCGCGGCCTTCTTCTCGAACGGCTGGGTGACGCTGGGCAAGTCGAAGATGTCGAAGCGCGCCGGGAACATCGTCGGGCCGGACGACTTCCTCGACCGCTACGGCGCCGACGCGTGCAGGCTGAACATCCTCTTCCTCGGGCCGGCGAACGAGGACATGGAGTGGACGGAGACGAGCGTCGAGGCGATGAATCGCTTCGTCCGCCGGCTGTGGTCGGTCGTGAACGAGGTCGTGGAGCGCGCCCCGGCGGGGGAGCCCGAGGGTGGAGCGCTCGCGCGGAAGGCGCACGCGACGATCGCAAAGGTCACCGACGACATCGGGCGTCGCTTCGCGTTCAACACTGCGATCGCCGCCGTGATGGAGCTCGTCAACGAGCTGTCCAAGGATCGGGCCGGGGCGGATTCGCGCTTCGCGGCGGAGACCGCCGTCTCGCTCGTCCAGCCCTACGCCCCGCACGTGGCGGAGGAGCTGTGGGAGCGGCTCGGTCACGAGCGGCTCTGGGAGTCGCCGTGGCCGGTAGCCGACCCCGCGCTGCTCGAGGTCGACACGGTCGAGGTGGTCGTGCAGGTGAACGGGAAGATCCGCGACCGGCTGCAGGTCGCTCCGAGCGTCGCCGAGGACGAGCTCGTCGCCCTCGCGCGGGCCTCGGAGAAGGTGCAGGCGTTCCTGAACGGGGGCGATGCGGCACGCGTCGTGGTCGTCCCGGGCAAGCTCGTCAACTTCGTGCTCTAGCTGCGGCACGCGCGTTTTCACGGTCTCCTGACGAGGCCGTGTACCACGTGTGAGCGGTTCGTCGCCACGATGGCCCCGTGCCGTTCGCCGTGTCCCGCTCGACCGCGCTCGTCGGGGTGTGCATCGCGCTGGCCGCGCTCGCGCTCCTCGGTCAGCGGCTCGCGCATGCCGGGGCAGCGAGCGAGCCCGAGCCGGTCGCAACGGCTCTCGAGCCCGTCGCAGCCGCGCCCGTGCGGTCCGTTCTCGTGGTGCACGTCGTCGGCGAGGTGCGCCGGCCGGGGCTGTATCGGCTGCGAGAGGGATCACGCATCGCCGACGCCGTCCACCGCGCAGGAGGAGCGTTGCGCGACGCCGATCTCTCTGCGGTCAACCTCGCGGCACCGCTCGTCGACGGGATTCAGGTTGCGGTGCCGGCACGGGTCGCGGAGGGGGCCGCACCGTCGGCGTCGGCCGGCGTGGCCGGGGCCGGCGGCGCGCCGACCGCGCCACTCGTGAGTCTCTCCGCGGCGACGCTCGACCAGCTCGACGAGCTACCCGGCGTCGGCCCCGTCACCGCGCAGAAGATCGTCGACTACCGGACGGAGCACGGGCCGTTCGCGTCGGTCGACGATCTCGATGCCGTCCCGGGCATTGGCCCCACGCGCATCGAGCAGCTGCGCGAGCTGGTGACGCCGTGAAGAACACGCTGGCGCTGCACTGGCCGACGTTGCTCGTCGTCTCGGCGTGCTGTGGGCTCGCTGCGTCGCTCGTGCTGACGGTGCCGTTCATCGCGGCCTCTGCGGCCGTGCTCGCCGCGCTCGCCGTGGCTCTGTGCGTGGGCGGACCCGCGCGAGTCGCCGCGCTCGCGGTCGTCCTCGCCCTGCTCGGGCTCGCCTGGGGCTCGCTGCGAATGGAGGCGCTCCGCGCGAGCGTGCTCCGGGCGCGGATCGGCGAGACGGGCCAGGCGAGCCTCGTGACCGTCGCGCCGGCACGGCGATCGCAGTGGTCGACGCGCGTGATCGCCGAGCTGCGGGAGTTCCGGCACGAGCCGGTGCGCGAGCGCGTGCTCCTCGTCCTGCCAGTGGGCCGTTCGCCGCCGCGCGGCGCGATCCTCGACGCGACGGTCGACATCGAGGAGCCGCGTCCCGCCGAGAACGGCTTCGACGAGCACGCGTGGCTCGAACGACAGGGGATACACGTCGTCCTCGACGCGTCGAGCTGGATCCAGATCGGGCGTCGCGGCGGGATCGCCGGGCTCGGCGACCGGCTGCGCGACCGGATCGAGCTGGCGATCGGGCACGGGACGAGCGGCGTGCGCCGCGGGATCGTGCTCGGTGTCGTTCTGGGCGAAGACGAGGGCCTTCCGGACGACGTGCAGCAGGACTTCCGGGCATCGGGGCTGTACCACCTGCTCGCCGTCAGCGGCCAGAACGTCGCGTTCCTCGCGGCCGGCGTCCTCGGGCTCGGGTGGCTCGTGCGCCTGTCGCGGGTCTGGCGCGAGCTGTCGACGCTCGCCGTGATCGCCGCGTACGTCCTCGCCGTCGGGTGGCAGCCGTCCGTTGCCAGGGCCGGTGTCGCGGGTGCGCTCGCGTCGCTCGCCTGGCTCACCGCGCGCCCGCGCGACCGCTGGTACATGCTCGCGGTCGGAGCGCTCGTGCTCATGGCGTGGATGCCCACGTCGGTTCTCGACCCGGGGTTCCAGCTCTCCTTCGCCGCCGTCGGGGCGATCTTCGTCGCGGTCCCGCGACTGCGGCGCCGGCTCGACGGGTACCTGCTGCCGCCCGGGATCGCGGACGGGCTCGCGGTGTCTCTCGCATGTGGCGTCGCGACGGCGCCCATCGTGCTCTTCCACTTCGACAAGGCGCCGGTCTACACCGTCGCCGCGAACCTCGCGGCGTTCGCGGCTGCGCCGGTCGTCCTCGGCCTCGGGCTGCTCGCCGCGATCGTCGACCCCGCCTCGCCTTCGGCCGCTTCCGGGCTCGCCGCGCTCGCCGGGCTCGCCGCGGCGTGGCTCGAGCTCGTCGCGCGCGTGGTCGCAGACCTGCCGTCCGCACAGATCGGGCCGCGGCTCGCGCTGGAGGTCGCGGCCGGGGCGGCCGCACTCTGGCTGTCCGCACGACATGCGCGCGCTCGTCTCGCGCCGCCGCTCCGCGGGCCGGTCGTACTGGCGGTCTGCGGCATGACCGCGCTCGCGGGGGCGTGGCTCGCCACGCGGCCGGCTCCGGCGTGGAACCGCCCCGCGGCCTTCCGCGTCACGTTCCTCGACGTGGGCCAGGGCGACTCGACGCTGCTCGAGACGCCGACCGCGCGCGTCCTCGTCGACGAAGGGCCGCCGGAGGCGCACGTCGCAGCGCAGCTCGAGCGGATGGGGATCCGCTCGCTCACGGCCATGGTGCTCACGCATCCGCAGCGCGACCACGTCGGCGGTGCCGCCGACGTGATCCGTCACCTGCGTGTCGGGCAGCTCCTGGATCCAGGGCTCGCGGCCACCGGCCCCGACAGCGAGGCGGCCCACGACGCCGCTCGCGATCGACACGTCGCGATCGACGTCGTCCGCGCCGGGTCGATCTTCCGTGCCGGCGGGCTCCGACTCCGTTTCCTCTGGCCGGAGGACGCCGGTGGCGTGACGGAGGACCCGAACCAGAACGCGGTCGTTCTCGTTGCCTCGTACAGGGAGACCGACGTGTACCTGTCGGCGGATGCCGAGTCCGACGTCACGGCGAAGCTCCCGCTTCCGGACGTCGACGTCATGAAGGTGGCCCACCACGGGTCGGAGGACGCCGGCCTCGCCGAGGAGCTGAGGACGCTTCGGCCCGAAGTCGCCGTGATCTCGTGCGGCCGGCACAACGACTACGGCCACCCGAGACCGGACACGCTCGCCGCGCTGCACGCTTTCCCGGGGCTCGCCGTCTACCGAACGGACGAGGACGGCCGCGTCGTCATCGAGTCGGACGGGCACGAGCTCGTCGCGCGAGCGCAGCGGTAGTGTGGCTGCGTGGCGGACGCTCCCGAGAAGCCGGTCTACCTCATCACCGGTGGCGACCGCCCGAAGATCGAGAAGGCGCTCGCGAGGCTGCGCGGCCACTTCGAAGTCGAGGCGATCGAGTCCGTCAGCGCCCTCGACACGTCGGGCGACGCCGCGGTCGGGCTCTGCAACGCAGGAAGCCTCTTCGGTGATGCCCGGCTCATCGTCGTCCGGGACGTCGACGGTCAGCGCGACGGCGAGGGCCGCCTCAAGGGCGGCTGGAAGGCGGCCGACGTCACCGCTGTCGCCGAGTACCTGGCGAGCCCTGCGCCGGCAACTGTCCTCGCCCTCGTCGCGGACGACGTCAAGGCGAGCGCCGTCCTCTGGAAGGCCTGTGAGAAAGCGGGCAGCGTCCTCCACTTCGAGGTGCCGAAGAAGGCGCTGCACGGCTGGGTGGCCGAGCAGTTCCGCGAGCGCGGCGTCCGTGCCGAGCCGGAAGCGGTGTCCGCGCTGATCCAGCTCGTAGGGGACGACCTGACATCGCTGAAGGTCGAGGTCGACAAGCTCGCGATCTGGGCAGGCGACGAGCCCATCGGCGAGCGGGAGGTCGGGTCGCTCGTGGCGTCGAACGCCGACATTCCGACGTACGAGCTCACCGAGGCATGGTCGGCCCGCGACTCGGGCCGGGCGCTCGAGGTGAGCGAGTCCATCTTCGACCACGAGTCGCGTACGCGCCGCGACGTCGCTCCGAGGCTCGCGGGCACCCTGGGCAGCCACGTGACGAGGCTGCGCGCTCTCAAACGCCTTTCCGCGGAGGGGGTCGGCTCGAAGGCCGCCGCGGAGCGCCTGAAGCTGCACCCGTTCCGCGCGCAGAAGCTCATGGCGCAGGCCGAGGGGTTCTCGGCCGAGGAGCTCGACGACGCGGTCGTGCGGCTGGCTGCGCTCGACGGCGCGCTGAAGGGTCAGTCCCGGCTCGCACCGGACCTCGAGGTGCAGCGCGCGCTGGTCGATCTGACCCGGCATCGCCGTCCTGGCTAGCGCTCGGCCGCAGCGATGACGGCCTGCGCTGCGAGCGTCTTCGACGTTCGCGATCGACGTTCTGCACTCGCAGATCGTCGATCTGCGGAGGGATCAGCTCGCTGCGACGAGGCGCGCGGCCTGCGACTTCTTGCGCGCGGCGGTGTTGCGATGAAGAGCGCCGCGCGAGATCGCGCGGTCGATCGTCCGCACGAGCTCACGATGCTCGCTCGCGATCCGGTCGGCGTCGCCGTCCGCGACGGCCGACTCGAGGCGCTTCGTGAGCGTCTTGATCGTCGACCGGTAGCGGAGGTTCTCGGTCCGCTGCCGCTCCTGGATCAGGACACGCTTCTTCTGTTGCTTGATGTTCGCCATTCGAGAGGACGCCCGCTGCCGCGGGCCGGGCGATGGTAGCAGGAACGACTGGGAGAATCGGCCGCGACTCCGTGCCATGACGACACCCGAAGACACGAGCCACGACACCTCCTCGGCGTCCGCCGAGCATGCGGGCAGCAGCCGCCGGATCGCCCGTTCCACGGCGGTGTTCTCGGCTGCAACAGCCGTGTCCCGCGTCCTCGGGCTCGCGCGTGAGATGGTCAGCGCCTACTTCTTCGGCGTCTCGGGGCTCATCAACGCGTTCACGGTGGCCATCCAGATCCCGAACCTGGTGCGCGCGCTCGTGGCCGACGCGGCGCTGTCCGGCGCCTTCGTCCCCGTCTTCAGCGAGCTTCTCGAGAAAGGCGAGAAGAAACGAGCCTGGCGTGTCGCCTCGACGTTCTTCTGGCTGACGCTGCTCGCCCTCGGCGGGATCACCGCCCTGTTCATTCTCCTCGCGCCCCTGCTGATGAAGCCCTTCGGCGATCCCGGCGGCGACTACGACCTCGCCGTCGGTCTTTCGCGCGTGCTCTTCCCGATCGTCGTGCTCCTCGGCCTCTTCGGGATCGTCGTCGGGATCCTCAACACGTACCACCACTTCGCGCTCCCGGCACTCGCGCCCGTGGCGTGGAACGCCATCATCATCGTCGGGCTCCTGCTCGGTGTCCCGCAGATCGAGAGCGAGAGCGCGCAGCTCTACCTCTACGCGGGCGTCGTCGTCCTCGGGACGCTCGTCATGCTGCTCCTGCCGATCCCGTGGCTGCGCAAGCTCGACGGCGATCTGACGCTCGTCATCGATTGGCGCGATCCGGCCGTCAAGCGCGTGCTCGTCCTGATGCTCCCGGTCACGCTCACGATCGGCCTCGTCAACGTCAACTTCCTCGTCGACACGCTCTTCGCCTCTCGGCTGCTCGATCCGGAGCTCGCCCCGGCGGCGATCGACAAGGCGTTCCGCTTGTACATGCTCCCGCAGGGCGTGTTCGCGGTCGCAGTGACGACGGTGCTCTTCCCGACGCTCGCGCGGCTTGCGGCACGCAGGGACATCGCGGGCCTGCGACGGGCGCTCGACGGGGGTCTGCGCCAGATCGCGTTCCTCCTCGTCCCCGCGGGCTTCGTCTCGATCGTGCTCGCGGAGCCGATCGTGCGCGTCGTGTACCAGCGCGGCGAGTTCACCTCCGAGGACACGGTGATCGTCGCGCAGTGCCTGCAGGCGTTCTCGATCGGGCTCGTCTTCAACGGCTGGATGCTGATCCTCAACCGCAGCTTCTACGCCGTGCAGACGAACTGGGTGCCGACGGGCATCGCGCTCGGGGCGGTGGCGCTCAACGCGGTCTTCGACACGTTCTTCTACCGGCTCGGGATCTGGGGCATCCCCCTCGCGACGTCGACCGTGAACGTCGTGGCCTCCGTCGTCCTGCTCGTGATGATGCGGCGCCGCGTCGGGCTCGAGCACGTCGGGCGCACGGTCGGTGTCGTCGGGCGGATCGCCGGCGCCGGCGCCGTCGCGGCGGGGGTGGCGTACGCGGGCTGGTACGGGGTCGACCACGTCGTCGGCGAGGGCTTCGTGGCGCAGCTCGTCTCGCTCGGCGTGGGGCTCGGGCTGGGCGGCCTCGCTTACCTCGGGCTCGCCCGCGCGCTCGGGCTGCGCGAGCTCGAGGCGTTACTACTGTTGCGAGCCCGGCGCGACGAGTAGTGCGCAAGATCGGTATCCGCTCGCGCGGATTCCGATCGCGCGAAGATCCCTAAAGGACGTCCGCTTCGCGGCCGCTGTTCCCACCGTGGCACTAGCCTCTGTGAGCCATGGAGCAGGACCGCATTCGCAACTTCGCGATCATCGCGCACATCGACCACGGCAAGTCGACGCTCGCCGATCGCATCCTCGAGCTGACCGGAGCCGTCTCGGAGCGCGAGATGCGCGAGCAACTCCTCGACTCGATGGAGCTCGAGCGCGAGCGCGGCATCACGATCAAGGCGCAGGCCGTGCGGGTCGCGTGGAAGGGGCATCAGCTCAACCTCATCGACACGCCGGGGCACGTCGACTTCACGTACGAGGTCTCCCGCTCGCTGCAGGCCTGCGAGGGCGCGCTCCTCGTCGTCGACGCCGCGCAGGGGATCGAGGCGCAGACGCTCGCGAACGCGTACCTCGCCATCGACGGCGGTCTCGAGATCGTGCCGGCGGCGAACAAGATCGACCTTCCGCAGGCGGATCCCGACGGAGCGGCGCGAGAGCTCGGAGACCTCCTCGGCGAGGAGCCCGAGCGCGTCCTGCGGATCTCCGCGAAGACGGGCATCGGCGTGCCGGACGTCCTCGACGCGATCGTGGAGCGGATCCCGCCCCCCCAGGGTGAGCGGGACGCTCCTGCCCGAGCGCTCGTGTTCGACTCGTCGTACGACCAGTACCGGGGGGTCGTCGCCTTCGTCCGCGTCGTGGACGGGAGCTTCTCGACGCGCGAGCCGCTGCGCGCGATGGCGCAGGGCACCGAGTTCGACGCCGAGGAGATCGGCGTCATGTCGCCTGCGCGGACGCCCGTGGAGTCCCTCTCGGCGGGCGAGGTCGGATACGTCGTCACGGGGCTCAAGGACGTCTCGCGCCTCCGCGTCGGGGACACGCTGACGTCGCGGCGACGCCCGGCCCGCGAGCCGCTGCCGGGTTACCAGGACGTCAAGCCGATGGTCTTCGCAGGCATCTTCCCGACGGACTCCGACGACTATCCGGAGCTGCGGGACGCGCTCGAGCGCCTGAAGCTGAACGACGCGTCGCTCTCCTACGAGCCCGAGACGTCGCAGGCGCTCGGCTTCGGGTTCCGCTGCGGGTTCCTCGGTCTGCTGCACATGGAGATCGTCCGGGAGCGCCTCGAGCGCGAGTTCGACCTCGACCTCCTCATCACCGCGCCGAACGTTGCCTACCGCGCGACGACGCGGACGGGCGAGGCGGTCGAGGTGCACAACCCTGCCGAGATGCCGCGCGAGCTCGAGCAAGTCGAGGAGCCGTACGTGAAGGCGTCCGTGATCGTCCCGAAGCAGTACGTCGGCGCCGTGATGGAGCTCGCGAACGAACGGCGCGGGACCTTCGATCACATGGAGTACCTGAGCGAGGATCGCGTGCTCCTCCTCTACGAGCTGCCGCTCGGAGAGATCGTCCTCGACTTCTACGACCAGCTGAAGTCGCGGACGCGCGGCTACGCGAGCTTCGACTACGACCTCGCGGGCTTCAGGCCCGGCGACCTCACGCGCGTGGACATCCTCGTCGCGGGCGAGCAGGTCGACGCGCTCTCGCTCATCATCCACCGCGACGCCGCCTACGACCGCGGCCGCCAGCTCGTCGAGCGGCTGCGCGAGGAGATCCCGCGCCAGATGATCGACGTCCCGGTGCAGGCGGCCATCGGCTCGCGGGTCATCGCGCGGGAGACGATCAAGGCGCGGCGCAAGGACGTGCTCGCGAAGTGCTACGGCGGTGACATCACACGCAAGCGCAAGCTGCTCGAGAAGCAGAAGAAGGGAAAGAAGCGCATGAAGCAGGTGGGCAGCGTGGAGGTCCCGCAGGAGGCGTTCCTCGCCGTTCTCAACCTCGACTCGGACCGGAAGCGCTCGTGAGCGGCGTCCGCCACCTGTACGTCCACCTCCCGTTCTGCGCGCACCGGTGCGGGTACTGCGACTTCGTGACGGTCGTCGGCCGCGGCGACCAGCACGGCGCGTACGTCGGTGCGGTCCTCGCCGAGCTCGAGCTCCACCGCGACGTGCTGGACGAACGGCTCGACACGATCTTCCTCGGCGGCGGCACGCCGACGTTCACGGAGCCGGACGCGCTCGCGCGGCTGCTCGCCGGGCTCCCGGCGGCCGAGGAGATCACGGCCGAGGCGAACCCGGAGACGGTGACGGCGGAGCTGGCCGAGCGGTTGCGCGCGGGCGGCGTGACCCGCGTGTCGCTCGGCGCGCAGAGTTTCGAGCCTCGTCTGCTCGACGTCCTCGAGCGGAGCGCCTCGCCGGACGACGTCCGCCGCGCGGTGAGCACGCTCCGAGCGGCCGGCGTCGACAACGTCTCGCTCGACCTCGTCTACGGCATCCCCGGCCAGAGCGTCGTCGACCTCGAGTCCGATCTCGCGGAAGCGCTCGCGCTCGGGCCGGAGCACCTCTCCTGCTACGAGCTCGAGGCGAAGCCCGGCACGCGCTTCACGCGCGCGCACGGCGCCGAGCTCGACCGTCAGGCGGACGCGATGGAGGGCTACTTCGAGCGGGTCGTCGAGACGCTCACGGGCGCGGGGTATCGCTGGTACGAGACCGCGAACTTCTGCCGCGACGGCGAGCGCGACCTCCGCGCCAAGCACAACCTCGGGTACTGGCGCGGTCGCGACTACCTCGGCATCGGGATCGGTGCCGTGTCGACGGTCTCCGGCCTTCGCAGGCGCAACCTCCCGGCGCTCCCGCGCTACCTGGCGGCGCTCGCGGCCGGTGAGGAGCCCCCGTGCGAGCTCGAGCCGATCGACGTCGAGACGCGCGCGCGGGAGGTTCTCATGCTCGGGCTGCGGCTCGACGAGCCGCTCGTCCTCTCCGACGTCACCGATGCGGTGGACGAGGAGGAGCTCGAACGGCTCGTCGCCCTCGGCCTCGTGGAGCTGACCGCGAACGGCCGCGGCCCGGAGCTGCGCCTGACGGATCGCGGCCGCTATCTGGGCGGCGCCGTGACGGCACAGCTCATGGCCTGAGGGCCTGGTATCGGCGGGGTACCCGGCTACCATCGGACCGAGATGCAGCTCACCCCACGTAAGCGCGAGATCCTGAGGCGGGTCATCGAGGAGTACGTCGCGACGGGCCAGCCGGTGGGCTCACGCGCGCTCGTCGAGCGCGCCGGCCTCGACTTCTCGTCCTCGACCGTGCGCAGCGAGCTGGCCGAGCTCGAGACCCTCGGCCTCCTCACGCACCCGCACACCTCCGCCGGCCGGACGCCGACCGAGAGCGGGTACCGGGTCTACGCCGAGGAGCTCGTCGACACGCTCGACGGGCGGCCGGACGGGCTCGCGGTCGACCTGCGCTCGATGCGCGACGAGCTCGAGCAGGCGCTGCGGACGACGACGGAGATGCTCTCCGATGCGACGCGGCTGCTCGCGCTCGTGTCGGCGCCCTCGCTCGAGACGGCCTCGATCCGGCACATCGAGGTCCTGACGCTGCAGCCGACGAGTGTGATGGTCGTCGTCATCACGTCGACGGGCGGCGTCACGAAGCGCGTGTTCCGGCTCGTGGATCCCGTCGACCCCGGCCTCGTCGCCTGGGCCGGCGAGTACCTCGAGGACCAGGTCGTCGGCGAGCGGCTGGGCTCGCGGACGGTCCGCCGCCGCCTCGAGGCTCCGGAGCTCGCGCCACGTGAGCGGGCGTTCCTCGCGCTCATCGGCCAGACGCTGCTCGAGGTGGGCGCCGAGGTGGGCCCCGAGGTCTTCGTCGGCGGAACCGCAGGGCTCGTCGGAGGCGCGCGGGCCGAGGAGCTGGAGGCGACCATGCGGCTCGTCGAGCTGCTCGAGCGCCGAGCCGCCGTCCTCGAGCTCGTGAGCGAGGCGCTCGAGCCGCAGCGCCCGGTGGTTCACGTCGAGCCGGAGGTCGGGGGAGCGGAGCTACGGTCGGTCTCGATCGTCGGCGCGACGTACGGCATCCGCACGACGCCGCTCGGCGCCGTTGGGCTCGTGGGGCCGCTGCGCATGGACTACGACAAGGCGATCCGCACCGTGCGCGCCGCGGCGTTCGAGCTCTCGCGCTTCGTCGAAGACGTGTACGAAGACGCATAGGAACGATGGCGACGGCCGAACGCGACTACTACGAGCTGCTCGGCGTCCCGCGGGGCGCGAGCGACGCCGACATCAAGCGCGCCTTCCGCGCGCTCGCCCGCGACCTGCACCCGGATGTCTCGAATGAGCCGGATGCAGACGTGCGATTCCGCGAGGTCGCAGAGGCCTACGAGGTCCTCTCCGATCCGGAGAGGCGTGGGATCTACGACCGCTACGGTCAGGCCGGCCTCAAGCGCGGCGGCTTCGAGCCGGTGTTCTCCGACTTCGGGAGCCTCTCGGACATCTTCGCCGCCTTCTTCGGCGAGGACGCGATGGGCGGCGGCCGGCAGCGCTCGCAGCGCGGCGGCGACCTCCAGGCCGTCGTCGAGATCGACCTCGCCGAGGCGTTCACCGGTGCGACCGTGACCGTCCCGCTGCAGGTCGCACTGCCGTGCGAACGCTGTGGCGCGCGCGGCGCGGAGCCGGGAACCGGGACGCGGACGTGCTCGACCTGCTCGGGGAACGGCGTCGTGCGAACCGTGTCCCAGAACATCTTCGGCCAGTTCGTGCAACAGCGCGCGTGCCCGGAGTGCGACGGCGCCGGCGAGGTTCTCGAGGAGCCGTGTCGCGACTGCCGTGGGGACGGACGCGTCGTCACGCACCACCAGATCGAGGTGGATGTCCCGAAGGGCATCCACGACGGCCAGCAGATCCGCGTTCGGGGGGAGGGCCACGCGGGATTTCGCAGCGCGGAACGGGGACACGCGTTCGTCGTCGTCCGCGTCCGGCCCGACGAGCGCTTCCTTCGCGAGGGCGACGACCTGCACACCGCGCTCCGGCTGACGATGACGGAGGCGGCGCTCGGGACCACCGCGACGGTCGCGACGCTCGGCGAGGACGTCGAGCTCGAGGTGCCCGCCGGCACGCAGCCGGGCGAGGTGCGCGTGCTGCGTGGGCACGGGATGCCCGCGCTGCGCGGCTCGGGTCGCGGCTCGCTGTACGTGCGCCTCGACGTCGCCGTGCCCACGACTCTCGGCGACGAGGAGAGGCAGCTGCTCGAGCAGCTCGACGAGCGCCTCGACGACGACGCCTATGCACCGCGCGACGACGACCAGGGCTTCTTCGGCCGCCTGAAGAGCGCGCTGCGCTGAACGAGCTCCTCCGCGTCTCCTTCGCCGTCCCGACGTCCGAGGCCGAGATCGCGCGGGCGTGGCTCGTCGAGCGGTTCCCGGGAGGGTTCGAGGAGCGTGAGGACGGGCCGGCGACGGAGCTCGCCGTCTACACGGACGCCGCCGGCCTCTCCGCCGTGCGCGCGCTCCACGCCGAGGCCGCCGCCGTGCCCGTCGAGGAGGGCTGGGAGGATCGCTGGAGGGCGTTCCATCGCCCGGTCGTCGCGGGCGGGCTGTGGATCGGGCCGCCGTGGATCGCGCCCCCGGACGCTGCAGCGGCCGTCGTCGTCGATCCCGGACGCGCGTTCGGCACGGGCGCGCATCCCACGACGCGGGCGTGCATCGAGCTACTCGCGCGGATCGAGCGGGCCACCCTGCTGGACGCGGGCTGCGGCTCGGGCGTGGTCGCGGTCGCGGCAGCGCGCCTCGGCTTCGGGCCGATCCGCGCGGTCGATCTCGACGCGGTCGCGGTCGAGGTCGCCGCGGAGACGGCTCGTCTCAACGGGGTGGACATCGAGGTCGCGCAGGCGGACGTCCTCCTCGAGGAGCTCCCCGCTGCGGACGTCGTCGTGGCGAACATCGAGCTCGGGGTCGTCGAGCGGCTGCTCGTGCGCCTCGACGCCCGGGTTGCCGTGACGTCCGGGTATCTGGCCTCCGCGCACCTCGTGGCAGAGCGGTGGTCCGCCGTCGAGCGGCTCGAGCTCGAGGGCTGGGCGGCAGACGTCTTCGCCAGGCGGCACTAAGCTAGCCCTGCAATGGCGAGCTTCTCCGTCGGTTTTCTCGGCTGCAAGGTGTCGTACGCGGACGCGCAGGCGGTTCGCGAGCGCCTGCTCGCCGATGGTCACGTCGAGGCGCAGGGCGGCGGCGACGTCGCGGTCGTCAACACGTGCTGCGTGACGCACGAGGCGATCTCGAAGTCGCGGCAGGCCGTCTCGCGCGCGGCACGCGCGAATCGCCGCGTCTACGTGACGGGGTGCGGCGCGAACCTCGCGGGCGCGTTCGAGAGCGCTGCGGAGAACGTCACCGTCCTCGCCGTCGCGAGCGAGGACGTCCCCGCTGCGGTCGCAGGCGACGTCGGTGCCATCGGCTGCGTCCAGGCCGAGGCGCGACTCGAGCGCACGCGGGCGTTCGTGAAGATCCAGGACGGCTGCTCGTTCTCGTGCGCGTTCTGCGTGATCCCGCTCGTCCGTGGGGGGACTCGAAGCCGGCGTGCCGCGGCTGTGCTCGCGGAGATCGAGCGCCGCGTGGCACAGGGCCACCGCGAGATCGTGCTCACGGGCGTGAACCTCGGCTGCTTCCGCGACCGCGACGCAGGGTTCGCGCTCCCTCGCCTCGTGCGGGAGGCGGGCTCGATGCCGGGCGTGGACCGGCTACGGCTCTCGTCCATCGAGGTGAACCACCTGTCCGACGACCTGATCGCGTCGATGCGCGAGACGCCCTCCGTGTCGCGACACCTCCACGTGCCGCTGCAGTCGGGCGACGACGACGTGCTTCGCGCGATGCGTCGCCGGTACACGTCGGGCCAGTACGTCGCGAAGCTCTCCGCTCTCCGCGACTTCAACCTCACCGCCGACGCCATCGTCGGCTTCCCCAGTGAGACCGACGACGCATTCGCCCGCACGCTCGACGTCGTGGAGCGATCCGGGATCACGCGCGTTCACGCGTTCCCGTACTCGCCGCGACCCGGAACCACGACGGCCGACGCGGACACGGTTCCCGCCTCTGTCAAGAAGGAGCGGAGCGCGCGTCTGCGTGCCCTGTCGGACGACCTCGAGCGCCGCCGCTGGCACGCGCGTGTCGGAAGCACGGATCGCGTGCTCGTCGACCGTCCGGGCCGCGGGTACGGCGCCGATTACACGCCGTGGCTCCTCGACGGAGCCATCGGCGAGCTCGTGCACGCGCGCGCCGTGGGCGTGTCCGAGGAGGGGATCCTTGCCGTCGCAGCGTGAGGACTGCCTGTTCTGCCGGCTCGTCGCCGAGGGCGACCACGTGCACGCCTCCGACGGCTTCGTGGCGATCCGGGACATCAACCCGATCGCGGAGACGCACCTGCTCGTCCTTCCCGCGCGCCACGTCGACACGTTCCGCGACATCGGTGCGTTCCCCGACGAGGAGGCCGCGCGGATGCTCCGGTTCGTCGCCGAGACGGCGGCCACCGCGGGCATCGAGGACTACAAGGTGCTCGTGAACGTCGGAGCGGGCGGGGGCCAGACGATCTTTCACCTCCACTGGCACGTGCTGGCCGGGCGCTTCGACACGGCGCAGCTCTCGCGCGCACTCGCGCTGGAGACCGCCTGATGCTGCTCACGCGGATCGAGGACGAGCTCAAAGCCGCGCGGCTCGCGCGCGACGAGGAGCGGCGTGACGCGCTGAGCCTCGTGCTGAACGCGCTCCAGAATGCGCAGAAGGAGCTCCAGCGGCCCCTGTCCGACGACGAGGAGCTGCAGGTGCTCCAGCGCGAGCGCAAGCGCCGCGTCGAGGCGGCCGAGGCGTTCCGCGCTGCCGGGCGGGAGGAGCAGGCCGAGGACGAGGAGTACGAGCTCGAGGTCCTGGAGGAGTTCATGCCGGAGCCCATGTCCGAGGACGAGCTCGAGGAGATCATCGACGATGTCATCTCCGAGGTCGGCGCCACGAGCATCCGCGACATGGGCCGCGTCATGGCCGGCGTCATGCACCAGGTCTCGGGCCGCGCGGACGGCTCTGTCGTGAGCCAGCTCGTCAAGGAAAAGCTGGCCTAGCGCGTCCCTACACTGCGCCTGTGCAACAGGTGCTGGACGTCTCGAACGAGGTCGCCGCGGAGCTCGCAGGCGTGGAGGACGGCGTGCTCGATGCCCTCCGCGAGCGCCTGCAGTGCACGATCGCGCTCCGCGGGAACCGCCTCACGCTCGGCGGGGACGACGAGCACGTGGTTGCTGCGCGCGCAGTCGTCGACGAGCTCGTCGACCTCGTCGAGGGAGGCCACCAGATCGGTCCCGACACGGTCGGTGCGGTGCTGTCGGCGCTCGACCAGGCCGAGGACGTGCGCGAGGTCTTCGACGATGTCGTCTGGCGGCATCGCGGCAAGAACATCACGCCGAAGACGGTCAACCAGAAACGCTACGTCGACGCCATCCGAGGCTCGACGGTGACCTTCGGCATCGGGCCAGCCGGGACCGGCAAGACGTACCTCGCGATGGCGCTCGCCGTGTCGTCGCTCTCGGAGGGGGCAGTCGGGAGGGTCATCCTCACGCGGCCCGCGGTCGAGGCCGGCGAGCGGCTCGGGTTCCTGCCCGGCGACATGCTCGCGAAGGTGGATCCGTACCTGCGGCCGCTGTACGACGCGCTCTACGACATGCTCGACCCGGAGCGGCTGGCCGGGTACATGGAGCGCGGGACGATCGAGGTGGCGCCGCTCGCGTTCATGCGCGGCCGCACGCTGAACGACTCGTTCGTCGTCCTCGACGAGGCCCAGAACACGACGCCCGAGCAGATGCAGATGTTCCTCACCCGGCTCGGCTTCGGCTCGAAGATGGTGGTCACCGGAGACGTCACGCAGATCGACCTCCCGCGCGAGCAGGCATCGGGGCTCATCCAGGTGCGGCAGATCCTCGCGGGGATCGACGGGATCGGCTTCGTGGAGTTCGGCAACGAGGACGTCGTCCGACACAAGCTCGTGCAGCGGATCGTCGAGGCGTACAAGCGGCACGCCGAGGAGACCGGGACAGCGCGGAGCCGGTGATCGTCGTCGAGTCCACGAATCGCAGCGGGCTGGCGGTCGAGACTCGTGCGGCGGAGGAGCTCGCACGCGAGGTGCTCCGGGGGGAGGGCGTGACGGACGGGGAGCTCGGCCTCATGTGGGTCGGAGCGGACGAGATGCGCGATCTGAAGCGCGAGCACCTCGGGATCGACGAGACGACGGACGTGCTCTCGTTCCCGCTCGACGGACGCGACGACGTGCCCGAGGGCGTGCCGCGCGCGCTCGGAGACGTCGTCCTCTGCCCGCAGGTGGTCGGTGGCGAGTGGCGTCGCCCGCTCGTGCACGGCGTCCTGCACGTGCTCGGGTACGACCACGGAGTGGCGATGGAGGCGCGCGAGGCGGCGTACGCGCCGTGACCCGCCAGCGCAGCCAGTCGCTCTTCCAGAGCTTCAACTTCGCGGCGGAAGGGATCATCCAGGCGGTCCGCACGCAGCGGAACCTCTGGATCCACTTCGCCGTCGCGGTGGCGGTTCTCATCGCGGCCATCGGGTTCGGCGCGAGCAAGCTCGAGCTCGCGGTGCTCCTCCTGGCGATCACGTTCGTGCTCGTCGCGGAGCTCGTGAACACGGCGGTCGAGGCGGTCGTCGACGTCGCCTCGACGTCCTTCGACCCGCTCGCGAAGATCGCGAAGGACATCGCGGCAGGCGCGGTTCTCGTCGCCGCCCTGAACGCGGTCGCGGTCGGCTACCTCGTCTTCTCCGGTGAGGTCGCGACGCGCAGCTCCCGCTTCCTGACGCGCCTCTCGGACGCGCCTGCGGAGCTCACCCTCGTCGTGCTCGCGGTGACGGTGATCCTCGTCATCGCGGTCAAGGCGTACACCGGGCGAGGCACTCCGCTGCGTGGCGGGCTCCCATCGGGCCACGCCGCGGTCGCGTTCGCCGGCTGGATGGCGGTCACGCTCGTGCTCGAGGATTCGCCGCGGCGCTTCCTCGTCTCGTCCGTGACGTTCATCATGGCCTTGCTCGTGGCACAGACGCGTGTCGAGACCGGTGTGCACTCCGCCTCGGAGGTGGCGAGCGGTGCGGTGCTCGGCGCGCTCGTGACCCTGTTCCTCTTCCAGGTGTTCGGGTGAGCGAGCCCTCCGGCGACCAGGCGCTGCTCTCCGCGGCGGATGAGGCTGCCGCGCGCGCGTACGCGCCGTACTCGGGCTTCCACGTCGGGTGCGTCGTCCTCGCGCGCGACGGGCGGCTCATCGAAGGCGTCAACGTCGAGAACGCCGCGTACCCGCTCGGGGTCTGCGCCGAGCGCACGGCCTTCTCGCGAGCAATCGCGGAGGGCTATGCGCCGGGTGACTTCGTGGTCGCCGCGATCACGGCGTCTCCGTGCGGCGGATGCCGGCAGTGGCTGCACGAGATGGGTGTCGAACGCGTCGTCTTTCGCAACGACGGCCGGGTCGTGACGATGACGCCCGACGAGCTGCTGCCGGAGTCGTTCGACAGCGGCGACCTCGAATGACGCCCCCTCGCTCGGGCAATTCGCGCACTTTCGGCACGGTCCCGTGTCCCACGCGTACGGATTTGCTCGTTACGATCGCAGTGGGTGGTGGGATGGGGTGCCCCGGAGAAGAGAGGTATCCGTGAAGTCGGGGTTCGTGGCCGTCGCCGGCCGCCCCAACGTCGGCAAGTCGACCCTCGTCAATGCGTTGTGCGGCGTCAAGGTCGCGATCACGTCGACGGTCCCGAACACGACCCGCAGGCGCATCTTCGGCGTCGCGCACGGCTCGGACTACCAACTCGCGCTCGTCGACCTGCCCGGCTTCCAGCGCCCGATCGACCCTCTGACTGAAAGGATGCAGCAGACGGTCGATTCGTCCTTCGACGACGTGGACGCTGTCCTGTTGGTGGTCGACGCGCGCGCACACATAGGGTCGGGCGACCGGTTCGTCTCGCGTCGCGTGTTCGGCCTGGGCAAGCCCGTCGTGATCGCGCTCAACAAGGTCGACCGCCTCAAGCCCGGTCACATCGCAACGCAGATGAAAGCTGCGGCAGCCCTCGGCGACTTCCACGCCCTGCACCCCGTGAGCGCGAAGACGAAGGACGGCGTGGGGGAGCTGCGAAACGACCTCGTCTCGCTGCTCCCGGAGGGTCCCGCGTACTTCCCGGCCGGCGAGCGCACGGACCTCTCCGTCGAGGAGCAGATCGCGGAGGTCGTTCGGGAGAAGGCGTTGCACCTCACGCGCGAAGAGGTGCCGCATGCCGTGCTGGTCGAGGTCGAGGAGATCGAGGAGCGGCGCGTACGCGCGCTCGTCTACGTCGAGTCCGAGTCCCAGAAAGGCATCCTCGTCGGCAAGAAGGGAGTCATGATCCGCGAGATCGGAACGCGGGCGCGGCCCGAGGTCGAGGCGCTCATCGGCCGGACGGTGTTTCTCGAGCTTCAGGTCAAGGTGCGCCCCAGGTGGCGGCGCGACCCGCGCATGCTCGAGCGCATGGGCCTCTGAGCCGTCGGTAGTTCGCCACCGCGCGACTCCGGCACGGCCCCGATGGACTCGAGCTCCGTCTCCGTGAGGCTGTGCGCCGAAGGAGATAGGAGGAGACGCAGATGGGTGCCATCGTCGATGCCCGCTCCGTGTTCAAGACCTACGACACGGGAGCGGTGCAGGTGCAGGCGCTGCGCGGCGTCGACCTCGAGCTCGAGCAGGGCGAGATGGTCGCCATCATGGGCCCCAGCGGGTGCGGGAAGACCACGCTGCTCAACTGCCTGTCGGGGCTCGACTCGACGGACGCCGGTGAGATTGCGATCGAGGGGACGCTGCTGTCCGACATGTCCGATCGCGCGCGCACGGACTATCGGGCGCGGCGCATGGGCTTCGTCTTCCAGTTCTACAACCTGATCCCGGTTCTCACGTCCGTCGAGAACGTCGAGTTGCCGCTGCTCGTTGCGCGGGTGGACGGCGACGAGGCGCGTCGACGCGCCCTCGAGGCGCTCGCGCTCGTCGGGCTCGAGGATCGTGCCCGCCACGTGCCGGACGCGCTGTCGGGGGGCGAGCGCCAGCGCGTCCCGATCGCGCGATCACTCGTCAACGACCCGGCGATCGTCTGGGCGGACGAGCCCACCGGCGACCTCGACTCCGAGAACGCCGCCGAGATCGTGGCGCTCATGAGGCGACTGAACCTCGAGCGCGGGCTCACGTTTCTGATCGTGACGCACGACATCTCGGTCGGCCGCAAGACCGACCGCATCGTCCGCATGCTCGACGGCGAGGTCGTCGAGGAGCAACGACTGGAGGTGCCACATGTACTCGCGGGTCACGCTGCTTGAGATCGACACGCTGCGAACCACCATTCCGGCGGCCGTCGAGTTGTTCGAGGACCGTGTCCTCGCACGCCTCCGCGACCAGGAGGGCTACGAGGGCGTGGTGGTCCTCGCGAACCCCGACGGCAAGGCGATGCTCGTGAGCGTCTGGGAGGACGAGGACGCCGCGAACGCGTCCGCGGACTTCGCGGCCGAGGCGCTCGAGGAGTTCGTGACGATGTTCCGCTCGCCGCCCGGCCGCGAGGGGTACGAGGTCGTTCTCGCCGAGATGCCGGGGGTCATGGTCTAGGCCGTGAACGAGCTCTTCGGCATCCCGATCGACACGCTCCTCGTGATCCTCGGCGTGGGGCTCGTCGCGATGCTGGGGACGCTCGGGATCCTCGCGCTCCGCAATCGGATCCTGCTGAAGCTCGCGGTGCGAAGCGCGTCTCGGCGCCCCGGCAGGAGCGCCCTCATCGTCGTCGGCCTCATGCTGGGGACGGCGATCATCGCGGCTGCGCTCACGACGGGGGACACGATGAACCACACGGTGCGCGCGACTGCCGTCGACGCGCTCGGTGCGACCGACGAGACGCTGGCACCGCGCGGCGCGATCGACGACATCCCGGGTCAGCTCGGCACCGCGACCGGCACGGGCTGGGTGGACGAGACAGCGGTCGCACGAGTGGAGGCGGCACTCGCCGACTCGGGGCTCGTCGACGGCGTCACCGGCGCGATCGTCGACTTGGTCGCCGTGCAGGCGCCGTCGACGCGTCAGGGCGAGCCGAGCGTCGTGCTCTTCGCGGCCGACCCCAGGCGGATGAACGGCTTCTCCGCCATTACGGGCTCGTCGGGCGATGCGCTGTCGCTCGGGGATCTCGGCCCGCGCGAGATCTACCTCAACCACAAGGCTGCGTCCAAGCTCCGGATCGAGCCAGGCGCACGGGTCGTCGTGTTCGCGAACGGGGTCCCGCACGAGGCGCGAGTACGAGATGTCGTCGAGTTCGAGGGCGCGGGCACGGCCGACGCGGCCCTCCTCGTCCCGCTCGCCACGGGTCAGCGGCTCTTCGGGCACCCCGGGGAGATCCGGGCGGTGCTCGTGTCCAACCGGGGCGACGACCTGGGCGGCGCCGCGCGCTCCGACGACGTGGCTGCGCGGCTCGCGCCGGTCGCGCGTGATCTCGGCCTCGAGGTCCAGACCGTCAAGCAGGACGCGATCGAGTCCGCCGACGAGGCAGGCGCGGCGTTCGTCGCGTTCTTCACGACGTTCGGCACGTTCGCGATCGCGGCGGGCATCCTCCTGATCTTCCTCGTGTTCGTGATGCTCGCGGCCGAGCGCAGGGGCGAGCTCGGCATCGCGCGGGCCGTCGGCACGCGCAGAGGGCACCTCGTCCAGATGTTCACGTTCGAAGGCGCTGTCTACGACCTCGCGGCAGCCGCGGTCGGAGCGCTGCTCGGCGCGCTGGTCGCCTTCGGAATGGTGTACGTGATGGCGTCCGCGTTCGGCGACCCGGACGCCGACGAAGGCTTCCAGATCGAGTTCGCCGTCACGCCGAGGAGCCTCGTCGTCGCGTTCGCGATCGGGCTCCTGCTCACGCTTGCCGTCGTCGCCGTCTCCGCCTGGAGAGTCAGCCGGATGACGATCTCGACCGCCATCCGCAACCTGCCCGAGCCACCGACCACGAGACGTCGGCGCCGGCTCATCCTGTCGCTCCTCGGGATCGGGAGCGGGATCGCACTCATCGCGCTGGCTCTCGCGTCGGCGTCGTTCACGCCGCTCTCGCTGGGCGTCTCGCTCGTGCTCATGAGCCTCGTCCCGCTGCTGAGGCTCGCGGGCGTTCCCGAGCGTGTCGCGTTCACGGGCTGCGGCCTCGCCGTGCTCGTCTTCCTCCTGCTGCCGTGGCGCGTGATCGAGTCGGTCTTCGGAGACCTCGCGATGGACTTCACGACCTGGATCGTCTCCGGACTCCTGATCGTCGTCGCCACGGTCTGGGTCATCGTCTTCAACGCCGACCTCCTGCTCGGCGGCGTGATGCGGGCTCTCGGGCGCTTCAAGGGGCTCGCGCCCGTGCTCCGCATGTCGATCGCGTATCCGCTGAGCGCGCGCTTCCGCACGGGCACGACGCTGGCGATGTTCACGCTCGTCGTGTTCACGCTGGTCACGGGCATGGCGTCCAACGGCTCGTTCGTGCGAGCCATCGACGTGAACGAGTACGGGGGCGGGTTCCAGGTTCGCGCGGGGACGGTCGGCGAGGGTGCGATCGACGACATCGCTGGCGCTCTGCGGACGACGCCGGGGGTCGATCAGGGCGACTTCACGGCCGTCGGCAGCCAGTCGGTGCTGGCGGTCGAGGCGAAGCAGATCGGGGCGGGCCGGCCGGCCGAGACGTACCTCGTCCGCGGCCTCGATGCGTCCTTCCTCCACCACACGACGTTCGGGCTCGGACAGCTCGGCGCCGGCTACGAGACCGAGCAACAGGTCTGGGACGCCGTGCGCACGACGCCTGGGCTCGCCGTCGTCGACAGCACGATCGTCCCGCGCCGCGACAACTGGAACTTCGGCGTGATGCCCGACTTCACCCTGTCGGGCTTCTACTTCGAGGAGGGGAAGCTCGAGCCGATCTCGATCGAGGTCCTCGACAAGCAGACCGGCCGGAAGGCGCGCGTCACGGTCATCGGGATCCTCAAGGACACGGCGCCGGTCGAGATGCTCGGGATCTCGACCTCGCAGGAGACGCTCGAGCGCGCGTTCCCGGGCCGCGTGCACCCGACGATCCACTACTTCGACCTCGCGCCCGGCGTCGACCCTTCCGCCGCCGCCGCCGAGCTCGAGTCCGCATTCCTCGAGAACGGTCTCGACGCGCAGTCGATTCAGCAGGTCGTCGACGACGCGGTGGCCGCGAACATGACGTTCAACCGGCTGATCCAGGGATTCATCGGGCTCGGGCTGCTCGTCGGGGTCACTGCGCTCGGCGTCATCAGCGCACGGGCCGTCGTCGAGCGACGCCAGCAGATCGGCGTCATGCGCGCCATCGGCTTCCGCCGACGGATGGTGGAGACGGCATTCCTGCTGGAGTCGTCGTTCGTCGCGCTGACGTCCATCGTCGTCGGAACGATCCTCGGGCTGATCCTCGCCTGGAACATCATCGACGACCAGCGCCGGCAGCCCAGCTGGGAGAGCCTCGACCTCTACGTCCCGTGGACGAACCTGCTCCTGATCTTCGTGGTCGTGTACACGGTGGCCATCGTCGCGACACTGCTTCCCGCAAGGCGCGCGTCGCGGATACGCCCTGCCGAGGCGTTGCGCTACCAGTAGACCTCTAGACTCGGAGCATGTCCCAGGCACCGGCACTGGTCGGCGGCTTCGAGCTCCCGTCGGGCCCGCGACTCCCGCGGATCGGCTCGATCGACGCGGTCGCGCTCGAAGAGCGTGCTGCGACGCTCGCGAGGCGCTCCATCAAGCGAGAGTCGAAGGTGCAGGCGCTCGAGCTCGCCGTGCGGATGATGGACCTGACGACGCTCGAGGGCCAGGACACGCCGGGCAAGATCGCCGCACTCTGCTCCAAGGCGATGCGCCCCGATCCCGTCGATCGCTCCGTGCCCGCGGTCGCGGCCGTCTGCGTGTACCCGAGCCTGGTGGGCATCGCCAAGGAGCGTCTCGCGGGGAGCGGGGTGAAGGTCGCGTCGGTCGCCACCGCGTTCCCTTCCGGCCAGTCGCCGATCGAGATCAAGGTCGCCGAGACACGCGCGGTCGTGGAGCTCGGCGCGGACGAGGTCGACATGGTGATCGATCGCGGCGCCTTCCTCTCGGGCCGCTACGCCAAGGTCTTCGACGAGATCGTTCGCGTGAAGGACGCGTGTGGCGACGCGCACCTCAAGGTCATCCTCGAGACGGGCGAGCTCGGCACGTACGACAACGTACGCCGCGCCTCGCTCATCGCGATCGCGGCGGGTGCCGACTTCATCAAGACCTCGACCGGCAAGGTGAGCCCGGCTGCCACGCTGCCCGTGACGCTCTGCATGATGGAGGTCGTCCGCGACGTCCACGCCGAGACCGGCCACATCGTCGGCATCAAGCCCGCCGGTGGCATCCGGGCCTCGAAGCAGGCGGTCCAGTACCTGGTGACCCTCTACGAGACGCTCGGCTCGGAGTGGATGACGCCCGACCTGTTCCGCTTCGGCGCGTCGTCGCTCCTGAACGACGTGCTCATGCAGCTCCGCAAGGAGAAGACGGGCCGTTATCAGTCTCAGGACTACTTCACCCTCGATTGAACGGAGCCGCTGTGTCCGAGGACTCCTTCACGATCGACTGATGGCGCAGGTCGAGAAGCGCGCGGCGAGCCTTCCCTCCACCTTCGAGTGGGAGTACGCGCCGGCGCCCGAGGCGCGCGACGTCGTCCAGATCCGCGAGCGGTACGGGCTCTTCATCGGCGGACAGGAGGTCGAGCCCTCGACGAGCGAATGGTTCCCGTCGATCTCACCCTCGACCGAGGAGGCGCTCTTCGAGGTCGCGCAGGCAGGGGAGGCCGATGTCGCCCTCGCCGTGGATACGGCGCGCGAGGCCTTCGAGAGCCGCTGGTCGGAGCTTGCGCCGAGCGAGCGCGCGAAGTACCTCTTCCGGATCGCGCGCCTGATCCAGGAGCGCTCCCGCGAGCTCGCCGTCGCCGAGTCGCTCGACGGCGGCAAGCCGATCCGCGAGTCACGCGACGTCGATGTCCCGCTCGCCGCCGCGCACTTCTTCTACTACGCGGGCTGGGCCGACAAGCTCGAGTACGCCTATCCGGGGAGGACGCCGCGCCCGCTCGGCGTGGCCGCGCAGATCATCCCGTGGAACTTCCCGCTCCTGATGCTGTCGTGGAAGATCGCGCCCGCCCTCGCCTGTGGCAACACGGTCGTCCTGAAGCCGGCGGAGACGACGCCGCTCACGGCGATGATCTTCGCCGACATCTGCCGCCAGGCCGAGCTCCCGCCGGGCGTCGTCAACCTCGTGACCGGCGACGGCACGACCGGGGCGCATCTCGTGCAGCACGACGGCATCGACAAGTTGGCCTTCACGGGCTCGACGGAGGTCGGGAAGCTGATCATGCGCGAGCTCGCCGGCCGCGACATCCGGCTGACGCTGGAGCTCGGCGGGAAGGCCGCGAACATCGTCTTCGACGACGCGGCGCTCGACCAGGCGGTCGAGGGCATCGTCAACGGCATCTACTTCAACCAGGGGCACGTGTGCTGCGCCGGCTCCAGGCTCCTCGTGCAGGAATCGATCTACGAGCCGCTGCTCGAGAAGCTGAAGCGCAGGCTCACGACGCTCCGCGTCGGCGACCCGCTGGACAAGAACACGGACGTGGGAGCGATCAACTCGAAAGCGCAGCTGGAGAAGATCCGCGAGCTCGTCGCGAGCGGGGAGGAGGAGGGAGCCGAGATCTTCCAGCCCGAGTGCCGGCTCCCCGATCGCGGCTACTGGTTCGTGCCGACGCTCTTCACGAACGTCGCGCAGAGCTACCGCATCGCACAGGAGGAGATCTTCGGCCCGGTGCTGTCGGTGCTGACCTTCCGGACGCCGGAGGAGGCGGTCGAGAAGGCGAACAACACGCCGTACGGACTGTCGGCGGGCGTCTGGACGGAGAAGGGCTCGCGGATCCTGTGGATGGTCGAGCGGCTGCGCGCGGGGGTCGTGTGGGCGAACACGTTCAACCGCTTCGACCCGACGTCCCCGTTCGGCGGCTACAAGGAGTCCGGCTTCGGTCGCGAAGGGGGCCGTCACGGCCTCGCCCCCTACCTGAGGTTCGACGAGTGAGGCGCCGCCGCTCCACATTCCCACCCTGGGTGGGGCTTTCGGCCACCCTCCACCCGGCGTCGAGCCTACTCCGGAAGCCGTCGCACGAGTCGGACGCCTCCGTGACGATTCCGTGCCGATTCGTCCACAGTCCTCCACACGAAAGGATCGCGGCATGAGCCGCGTCGCGGTCAAGAAGACGTACAAGCTCTACGTCGGCGGGGCATTCCCGCGCTCCGAGTCCGGGCGGACGTTCGAGGCCGAGGGCCACAACATGGCACGCGCCTCCCGCAAGGACGCCCGCGACGCGGTCCGCGCGGCGCGGGCCGCGTTTCCGTCCTGGTCGGGGATGACCGCCTACAACCGCGGTCAGGTGCTCTATCGCCTCGCCGAGATGATGGAAGCGCGGAGCGCCGATCTCGAGGCCGCCTGCTCGGGCCGGGAGGAGGTCGAGGCCGCGATCGATCGGGTGGTCTGGTACGCGGGCTGGACGGACAAGCTGTCCCAGGTCCTGGGCGGCTCGAACCCGGTGGCCGGCCCTTACTTCGACTTCACCGTGCCCGAGCCGACGGGCGTCGTCGCGATCCTCGCCCCGGCGGAGCCCCCGCTTCTCGGTCTCGTCTCGCGGATGCTGCCGGCGCTCGCCGGCGGCAACGTCGTCGTCGCCGTCGCGTCCGAGAGGCGCCCGGTCGCGGCGGTCGAGCTCTCCGAGGCGCTTGCGACGGCCGACGTGCCGAAGGGGGCCGTGAACGTGCTCACCGGGTTCGGCGACGAGCTCGCGCCGTGGCTCGCCGGGCACATGGACGTGAACGCGATCGATCTCACGGGCATCGAAGGGCCTACGGTCGAGCTCGAGCGCGCCGCGGCGGAGAACGTCAAGCGGGTCGTTCGCTCGTCACCCGAGGCCGCATCACCGTGGGAGATCGAGGCATTTCTCGAGCACAAGACGGTCTGGCACCCGATCGGCGTTTGACGGCGGTCGGCTAGCCGCGCGTCGCGTACACGGCCTGCCGGAGGCTCGTGCCGACCGGCGGCGATGCGAGCACCCAGACGACCAACGGCCGGCCGCTCGCGTAGTGCACCGAGATGTAGTCGCCGAGCATCCGGCCCGACGTCGTGTTCGGCATCCAGGCGAGCGGCATCGATTCGACGGAGAGCCGCCGCGGAACGCCCCATCCCGCCCCGGCGGACCCGACGAGCTCGACATCCATCCCCGCCGGGGAGAACCGCAGGTACGCGACGGCGATGCGGCCCGAAGCAGCGTCGATCCCGATCGCAGGCAGGAGCGCGTTCCGCCCGCGGGTCACTGCGGCTGGCGCGCTCCAGGTCGCTCCGTCGCTCGACGAGGACACGAAGACGGCGTTGGTCGCAGCGCCCGGCGCCTCGCAGTCGTGCCAGGCGACCCAGACTCGCCCCGTCCGGTCGACGTCCGCCGAGGGCAGCGGAAAGCCGCGGAAGCCGCGGATGCCGCACGACGCGGCGACCGGGGCGACGAGGGTGGGTGCGCTCCAGGTCGCGCCGCCGTCGCCCGACGTCGAGGCTGCGATCGCGAACCCCTGACGTTCCCACAGGTATGCGACGACGAGCCGCCCGTCCGAACCGATCGTGGGAACCACGCCGACCGCGGGCACGGCGCCGATGTCGACGCCCGCCGACCAGCTGAGGCCGCCGTCGTCCGACCACCGCGCCGCGAGCATGTCGTTCGCGGCCGAGTGGGTGTAGACGAGATAGCAGCGGCCGAAGAACGGTGAGGCCTGGGCGTTGTCGCAGGCGATCCAGTTCTTGTCGAACGCGATCTGCTCCTCGCCGCCCGCGCCGGTCTCGGCGGCCGCGTCGAGCGCGGGACTCCAGGCGAGACCGTTCGGCGAGCGGTTGACGGCAAGCCGCGTGACCCCGTCGCCGAGAGCGAGTGTCGAGATGAGCCAGGTGCCGTGGCGCGCGTCGAACGCGACGACGGGATCGCTGGCTCGCTCGTTCGGGCCGGTCGGGACGCTCGCGTCGGTGAGGCCGGGGAGGAGGCCGCTGCGCCACGTCCGGCCGTCGTCGTTCGTCACCGCGTAGCCGATGTTCATCGCGGCGCCGGCGAAGATGCGCCCGACCTGGAACGTCGCGACCGTCGTCCTGCCGTACGTGAAGCTGTCGGGCTCGACCTCCGACTCGTGCTGACCCGCGCCGCCCCGGTAGGGATCGCGGGAGAGCCGCCGGCCGACGAGCTCGCAGTCCGCCGCGACCGCGTCGTCGAGGTCGGCGTTGACGAGGTCGGCGCCGGGACCGCACCGGACCACGTCTCTCGACCCGTCGTACGAGACCGCGACGCGGTCCGCTCCCGGGCCGCCGTCGACCGAGTCGCGGCCCACGCCGCCCACGAGCAGATCGTTGCCTGCACGTCCGAGGAGCCGGTCGTTGCCGGCCAGGCCCCGCAGCGCGTCCGCGCGCGGCGTCCCGACGAGCCGATCCGCGCGGGGCGTGCCCGTGATCACCCGCGCCCCGGCGGCGCCTGCGACGACGAGGAAGGCCAGGGCGACGGCGAGGACACGCATCGATCGAATGGGACGTCTCCTGTGACCGCGGGTTGGCACGTCGCCGACTACGATCCGCACTCGTGAGCAAGCTCAGCCAGGCGATCGCCGAGGGCGACGGCATCTCCTTCGTCGTCGAGGTCAACGACGCGGCGAGCGCGCGGTCGGCGGAAGCGGAGGGCGCCGACGCCCTCGCTGCGATCGACGGCGTCAATGCAGTGCGCATCACCTCGCAGCTCCCGTTGCTGCATCTGGGGACCATGTTCGCGGCGAGTGGAGCCGCTGCCGAGGCCGTGGTGATCAAGCCGGACCTCGCGATGTGGGACGAGGCTCATGCGCACGAGCTCGAGTGCGTCGTCCGGATCTTCCAGTCGGAAGACATCGAGCGTGCGATGCGCTACTTCGACCCGGAGGTGTTCCTCCTGTCCGTGAGCGAGGATGCCGAAGACGATCCGCTGGCCGTCCTCCTCGGGTTGCTCCACGACGTGCCGGCCGGGAAGCTCGCGATCGGCGCGTTTCCCGATGCGACGCCCGACGACGTCGCCGAGCTCGAGCGCTCGGGTATGGACGCCGTGCTCGTCTGGCACGAGGCGTTCCCGGCGCTCGTCCAGGCGGGCCCGCCCGAGGTCTAGCGTCACGCGACCACGCGGCTCGCCTCGATCCAGGCCTGCGGCACCTCGCGACGCGGTTCGAGAGCGCTGGCAAGCGGGACGTCGACGATCTCGTTCCCCTGGACCGCCGCCATCCGACCCCATTCCCCGGCTGCCGCGAGGTCGGCTGCCCGCAGCCCGAGCCGGGTGGCGAGTAGGCGGTCGCGCGCGGTCGGGGTTCCTCCGCGCTGGACGTGGCCGAGGACCGTGACGCGGGTGTCGAAACCGGTCAGGCTCTCGATCTCGTCTGCGACTGCCTGTCCGATCCCGCCGAGGCGCTCGTAGCCGTACTCGTCCAGCTCGCGCACGACTGCCGCGTCCTGGGCACCCGACGCCCGCGTCACGCGGTAGCCCTCCGCGACGACGACGATCGAGAAGTCGCGGCCCAGCTCGTGGCGCCGTCGCAGGTGATCGCCGACGTCCTCGATCGTCCGCGGGACCTCGGGCACGAGGATCACGTCGGCCCCGCCCGCGATTCCCGCCGCGGCCGCGATCCACCCGGTGTCGCGGCCCATGACCTCGACGACCATCACGCGGTTGTGCGACTCGGCCGTCGTGTGCAGCCGGTCGATCGCCTCCGTGCAGATCTGGACGGCCGTGTCGAAGCCGATCGTCACGTCCGTTCCGGCGATGTCGTTGTCGATCGTCTTCGGGACGCCGACGACGCGGAAGCCGTGCTCGGCGTGCAGACGGCTCGCGATCGAGAGCGTGCCCTCGCCGCCGATCGCGACGACCCCGTCGAGCTCGAGCCCGGCTGTCGTTGCGAGGATGGACGAGACGCCGTCGGGCTCGCGCTCCGGATCGAAGCTCGACGAGCCGAGGATGGTCCCGCCGCGCGGCAGGATCCCGCCGACCGCGTCCCGGTCGAGGGCGACGGTGTTCCCGGCCGCAAGCCCGTGGAAGCCGCGCCGGACGCCGATCACCTCGAAGCCGTGCCCGATCGCCCCGCGCACGGTCGCGCGTATCGCCGCGTTCAGGCCAGGGCAGTCGCCGCCTCCCGTCAGGACCGCGAGCCTCGGCACGTCAGTACAGGAACATCGGCTTGCCGAGGACATGACGCACCTTGGGCCGATACTCGGACGCGTCGTAGAGCTCGTCGACGTCCACCCGCTTCACGCCCTCGCGCGTCGCTGAGATCGGCACGGTCGTGTAGCTGCCGTTCCGCAGCGAGACCATGCGGCCGGTGTCGCCTTCCAGCGCGAGGTCGGCCGCGATGACGGCGTAGTTCGTCGCCACCATGAGGTCGAGGGAGTCGGGGCTCCCCGACCGCATGAGGTACGCGACCTGCTGGTAGATGACGTCGCCGCCCGTGCGCTCCTTGAGGAGCTCGCCGAGGAGCTGGCCGACCCCGCCGAGCTTGCGGTGGCCGTACGCGTCCTCCTCACCGGTGAGCACCAGGTCACCGCTCGCGGCCGTCGCGCCCTCGGAGACCGTGACCATGGCGTAGCTCGAGGGGTTCGCGCGCTTGTCGGCGAGCAGGAGCTCGGCGAGGCGGTCCGGGTCGAAGGGCACCTCGGAGATCACGGCTCGGTCGACGCCTGCGAGGTACGCGGTGATGAGCGAGGTCTCGCCGCTGTAGCGGCCGAACAGCTCGACGACTGCGATCCGCTCGTGGCTTCCCGCGCTCGTGCGCAGGTTGTGGATGAACTGCACGCCGCGCGTGACGGCCGTCGAGAAGCCGATGCAGTAGTCCGTTCCGTGGACGTCGTTGTCCATCGTCTTCGGGATCGCGATCACCGGGACGTTCTCGTCGTGCAGCCGCAGCGCGTACGAGAGGGTGTCGTCGCCGCCGATCGCGACGAGCGCGTCGATCCCGAGCGTCTCGATCACGCGGAGGACGTGGGCCGTGAAGTCGAACGGCCCGTCGCCCGTGGCCTGGTCGGCGAGGAATACAGGGACCTCCTTCGGGCGGACGTTCCCGGGGTTCGTCCGCGAGGTGTGGAGCATCGTCCCGCCGGTGCGGTCGATCGTCCGCACGTCGCCCACCGCGAGACGCCTGACGTTCCCCTCGATGGTCGTCTCGTCGTCCGGGTCGCATTCGAGCAGCCCGGCCCACCCGCGGCGGATGCCGACGACCTCGTGACCCGCGTCCTCCACGCGCGTCACGAGCGCCTTGATGCACGGGTTGAGGCCGGGGACGTCCCCGCCTCCGGTGAGCACGGCGAGGCGCATCGGTCCAGCCTATCCCTGACGCGAACGAGGCGGTCCACCTCTTGGGGCTACGATCCGCGCGGCGCCGGAGTGGCGGAACTGGCAGACGCGCGGGACTCAAAATCCCGTGTCCTTCGGGACGTGTGGGTTCGACCCCCACCTCCGGCATACGCGCACCCTCTGATTCACGGGACTGTCCCTGGTGGGCTACGACGCCCGAGCTGGGGCTGGTCGAACAGCTACCTAGCAACGCAGCTGCCGAGGTCGAAGGGGGCAGGCGCGGCCGCCTCGGGCTGGTCGATCCAGAAGGCGACGGTCTCCCCGTGTTTCCCCCGCCGTCGGCCAGCTCTTCCAGCGCCGCGCCTGACGTACTCATTCGTAGTGACGGGCGGCGTTTTCGCAAGACCACCCACGCCGTTGGGGGGCGGGCAGAAGGGCCGTCGGGCGGGTAGTACCGTTCGGCGCGAATGGGAGCGAGTCACTCACACACGCACGACCACGCCGCACCGACGAGCAAGAAGGCGCTCGGCGCCGCGCTCGCGTTGACGCTGGCGTACACGGCGGTCGAGGTCGTGGGCGGGCTCCTGACGGGAAGCCTGGCGCTGCTCGCGGACGCCGGGCACATGCTCTCCGACAACATCTCGCTCGCGCTGGCGCTCGGGGCCGTGTGGCTGGCGGGGCGGCCGGCGACGTCGCAGCGGACGTTCGGGTACAAGCGGGCAGAGATCCTGGCCGCGCTCGTCAACGGCGTCGCGCTCGTCGTGATCGCCTTGTGGATCTTCTACGCGGCGATCCAGCGTTTCCAGGACCCCCCGGACGTGCTCGCCGGCTGGATGCTGGTGGTGGCCTTCGTCGGGCTGTTCGTGAACGTCGGCGCCGGACTGATCCTCTATCGAGCCCGCGGAGACAGTCTCAACATCGAGGCCGCGTTCCGGCACGTCCTCGCAGACCTCCTGGGGTCGATCGGCGTGATCGCTGCCGCTCTGACGATCCTGCTGACCGGATGGCTCCGCGCCGATCCGCTCATCAGCGTGCTCATCGGCGTCCTGATCCTGGCCAGCGCCTGGAGCGTGATCCGCGACTCGACCGCGATCCTCCTCGAGAGCACGCCCAAGGGGATCGACGCGGACGAGGTGGGCCGGCGAATGGCGGGCGCCCCGGGCGTGACGCAGGTGCACGACCTCCACGTCTGGACCATCACGTCGGGGTTCACGGCGCTGTCGGCGCACGTGCTCGTAGGCGCCGGCGAGGACTGCCATCTCAGGCGGCGAGAGCTCGAGGTCATCCTCGAGCACGACTTCGGGATCACGCACACGACGCTGCAGGTCGATCACGTCCCAGAGGGACAGCTCGTGGAGCTGACGCCGCGGCGAGACACCGGGTCGTCGAGCGCGTAGCCCGTCCCGGGCTTCGCGCGCGTCTACAGGACCGCGTCGAGGAAGCGGCGGGTCTCCGCGCGCTGTGGCGCGCTGAGAATCTCCGCCGGCGGGCCCTGTTCGATGATCTCGCCGTCGTGGACGAAGGCCATGCGCGACGCGACCTCCCGCGCGAAGCCCATCTCGTGCGTGACGACGAGCATCGTCATGTGCATCTCCTGTGCGAGCCGGCGCATGACGCCGAGCACCTCGCCGATGAGCTCGGGGTCGAGCGCCGACGTCGGCTCGTCGAAGAGCACGACGTGCGGGTTCATCGCGAGCGCCCGCGCGATCGCGACACGCTGCTGCTGGCCCCCCGAGAGCTGAATCGGGTAGTGCTCGGCCTTGTCGGGGAGCCCGACGACCTCGAGCAGCTCGCGCGCAGTCGCCTCTGCCTCGCGGTGCGGGCGATGCAGCACGGACAGGGGCCCTTCCATGATGTTCTCGAGCGCCGTGCGGTGCGGAAAGAGGTTGAAGTCCTGGAAGACCATTCCCGTGCGGATGCGCAGCTGGCGAATCCGCTCGCGCTTCGCCCTCGTGCGGTGACCGCCGCCCTCGACACGGATTCCGGCCACCTCGATCGTGCCTGCCGTCGGCTCCTCGAGGAAGTTGATGCAGCGGAGCAGCGTGCTCTTGCCGGATCCCGAGCGCCCGAACACGACGACGACCTCACCCGGGTCGACCTCGAGGTGGACGCCCTTCAGCACGACGTGGCTGCCGAACGACTTCCACAGGCCGTCGACGATCACGTCGGGCGTGCTGGCCGACGCGCTCATGCGTGCGGGACCGCGCTCTGGCCGCCCACCGCGACGCCTGCGGTCCCGCGGACGTAACCCTTGCTCAGCCGCCGCTCGAGGCGCAGCTGGAAGTACTGGAAGATCGTCGTCAGGCCCCAGTACATGACCGCGGCGATGAGCAGTGCCTCGAGGTTCCGGAAGTCGGCGCGGCCGACCAGCTGAGCGCGCCGGAAGATCTCCATCTGATCGACACTCGCGCCGAGGAAGCTGACGAGCGCCGTGTCCTTCATCATCGCGATGAACTCGTTGCCGGTCGGCGGGATGACCACGCGGAGCGCCTGCGGCATGACGACGCGCCGCATCTTCCGCACGTAGCTCATGCCGAGCGCCTCCGCCGCCTCCGACTGCCCGTGTCCGACCGACTGGATGCCGGCTCGGAAGATCTCCGTCATGTACGCGCCGTAGTTGAGCCCCAGGGCGAGGATGCCCGCAGTGAGGACGTCGAGCGTGAGCCAGCCGGCCCACGGATCGCCGAGGGCGATCCCGATCTGCGGCAGCGCGAGGTAGATCAGGAAGAGCTGGACGATCAGAGGCGTGCCGCGAAAGAACGAGGTGTAGAAGCCGGTCACGCCGACCGCGATCGCGTTGCGCGAGACGCGCCCGAGCGCTCCGAGGAGGGCGAGCACACAGGCGAGCGCGATCGAGAGGACGGCGATGATCATCGTCCACGTGATGCCCTTGGCGATGAACGCGGCGTTCTCGCGCATCCACGCGACATCGAAGTCGGCCGCCGCGAAGAGCGCGACGAGCAACGCGATGATCACGCCCCAGACGGCGACGATCTTGAGCGTGAACGGGATCCGTGCGGAGAAGAGCTCGAGGGATTCCCGGCGGCTCCGTACGGGGGTGGGCGGAGGCGGCGAAAGAGCCTCGCCGCCTCCGCTTCCAGTCATCGGATCACCCGACGTCGGCCCGCCTCAGGACGAGACCGAGTAGTCGAGGCCATACCACTTCTTCGAGAGCTCGGTGAGCGTCCCGTCCTCGTGCATGTCGGCGATGATCTTCGAGATCTCGTCGACCAGGCTCTGCGGGTCGAGCTCCGAGCTGCGGTCGGCAGCCACCGCGAGCGGCTCGTAGTAGAGGGGCTCGCCGATGATCTTGACCGCCGACTTGGAGTCGATCGCGCCCTGGACGATCGGCGTCGCGGTGACCACGCCGTCGAGCCTCGTCCCGTCTCCGAGCGCGAGGTCGTCGAGCGCGAGCGCATCCGTCTCGTACGTCCTGACGGAGGGGTCGGTGATGACCGAGGGCACGTCCTCGTCGGCACCGGTCTCGTCCTGGAGCGACAGCTTGCCCGCGAGGTAGGAGTCGTAGGTCGTCGCCACGCCGACCCCGATCTTCTTGCCGCTGAGCTGGCTGGGCTCGGTGATCGTCGTGTTGTCGGCGTTCACGGCGACCGATGCAGGCGTGAAGTAGTAGGGCTGTGTGAAGTAGAGGACCTCCGAGCGCTCCGGCGTGATCGTCATCGAGCCGACCGAGACGTCCCAGCGACCGCTCCAGTTACCGGCCGTGATCGTGTCCCAGCCCGGCGTCTTCCAGGCGACGTCGACACCCAGGCGCCTGGCGATCTCGGTCGCGACGTCGATGTCGAAGCCCTCGAACTGTCCGGTGTCCTTGTTCAGCTTGGATGCCGGTGGATAGGCGGGATCGGTCGAGACCGTCAACACGCCCTTGTCCTTGATCGACGCGAGGAGATCGCCACTCGCGTTCTCGTCGCTGCCACCGCATCCCGAGGCGATCAGCCCGAGCGTAAGCACGAGCATGACGACCCCTACAGGCAGTGCCTTTCGCATTCTTTCCTCCTCATCCCAGGTCGACGAGCCGAGAGCGTACCGCCCCCGTTCCGCCGGGGCGTCGCGACTCCGGGGGTGCCGATATGCAGGCGAACCTCCATCTCGCCGCAACATTCGGGTTGGAGGCGGGTGGTACCTTGCTGCTCGCCGATGCCGGCCCGCGGCTCGGCGCCGGAGCCTGGAGAGGATCGTGAGCAGAAGGCAACTCGTCGTCGTCGCGACAGCGCTCGCAATCGTGCTCGCGAGCACGCTCTCGGCCTGCTCCGGAGACGACTCGCAGTCAGCCGCTGCCGCGCCGTCGCCCCCCGTGTGCCCCACGTCCTGGCGCACCGGTTGGCAGGCGCTCGCGAACGACATCGGCGCTCGCGTGTACTGCCCGTCGTGGCTACCGCACCCGCTCGACGGGCGCTTCAGCGGTGTGTTCAACGGCCAGACGGTCGATCCGGACCGGTCGTATCTCGTGAAGTTCCTCTACTTCGACGCCGGCCTCCCGGGCGGCCCGCAGGAGGTGCACGTGGTCCTGCGGGGGTATCCGGGCAACACGCGGCTGCCCCAGTGCGACGACTCGACCGTCGAGGACGGCAAGGTCGTGCATCACTTCAGCCCGTGCTTCTCCGACCCGAAGGGCACGAGGCGATTCGGGGCGAAGCAGGCGACGCTGTACACGTCCAACCAGGGCGCCGACCAGTGGCACTTGCTGTACGCCTGGCGCGAGAACGGATCCCTGTACACCCTCTCGCAGCACGTCACCCCGCCGTACACGTACGCCCAGGTCCTCAGGAACCTGAATCGCATGATGCGCACGCTCGTGCGCGTCGAGCCGCGGGCCAAAGCCGAGTCCTGACATGCGGCTGACCCGGAGGCAGCTCGTGGGGGGCGCCGCGGCATCCGCGCTCGCCGCGGCCGGTATCTACGAGCTCGCGGACCGGATGACCACCGCGCCGCCGCGGGTCGCGACAGGAGCCCGCCCGCCCGAGCAGCATCTCCTGGACGGCATCCGCGTCGTCACGGACAACGACGTCGAGGTACTCGTCCCGCCGCTCCATCACCAGGTCGTGACGGCGACGCTTCGTGTCGACGAGAGCCCTGCCGGGCTCGAAGATGCGCGCCGGTCGCTCGAAGACGCGCTCGGGAAGCTCGATGACCGCTACGAGGCCACGCCGGCAGGGCTCGGCGTGACCGTCGCCTGGGGTCTTCCGTACTTCCACCGCTACGTGCCCGGTCAGGCGGCCGTGCACCTGCCGATCGACCGGCGGGCCTCGGAGACCCGCGGGTCGGAGGTTCGCGTGCTCGAGGACGCGATCCGCTTCCCCACGGATCCGCCGGAGACCCGGCTCGAGACGAACGACGTGGCGATCCTCTTCCGGAGCGACTCGCTCGCGAACATCGCGGCAGGGGCGAAGGCGGTCTTCGACGATCTCGGTGGGATCTTCGACGTGACCAGCATCCGCAAGGGGTTCGTCGGAGGAGGCTTCGACGGCGGCCCGGGGCTTCCCAGGCAGATGGCCCAGGCGGCTGGGATCGACGGCGCGGACCTCATCCCGCACGGGTCGGAGCTCTTCCTCGGCTTCACATCAACGCAGAAGGCAGGTCTCGGGCCATCGCGGATCGCCAACATCGAGACGCTGGGCTACGCCGACCTCGGCCGGAGCGCCTACTTCGCGCACGGCACCCACATGCACCTCTCGCACCTGTTCGAGGATCTCGCCGCCTGGTACCTCATCTTCGACTTCCAGGACCGCGTCGACACGACCTTTCGGCCGCGGCTCGAGGTTCCTCGCTACACGCAGACGGTCTCGCAGGGGCCCGAGGACGTCCAGAACGCAGCGCAGGTGACCCGCGACTACGCCCGTTACCGGCGAATCGGCCACTCGGGTTCGATCCAGCCCGCATCGCGGCTCGACAGAGAGATCGTCGGGCTCGACGGGTCGGTCTACCCCAAGGGAACGGCGGTGCCGCAGCGAGCGGACTTCAACACCCTCGACAACCCGTTCTTCTGGTCGGCGCACGCCGGCCGTGACGCGTACGTCGACACACCTGCGGCCGGGCTGCACTTCGTCGTCTTCAACCCGACGAGCGACGATTTCCGTCGGACCCGCCTGGCGATGGACGGGGTGCTGCCGAACGGCACCAAGCTCGGGTTCGAGCCCGGGGCGATCGGTCGCGGGTTCAACTCGATCCTGAAGACGACGCACCGGCAGAACTTCCTCGTGCCGCCGCGTGCGCACCGGTCGTTTCCCCTGTCCGAGATCCAGAGTCCCTGAGGGGGGCTTGAACCTCTGGCCGGGAGGCGGGATACTCTCGCCGCACCGGGGTGCAGGGACACGCGCGATGCCTGCACCTCACCACGATCGACCCTCGACAAGGAGGACTTGCGTGAGGAACAGAATCATGATCGGCAGCGCGATCGCTGCCGTGGCGCTGCTTGCAGCTGCCGCGGTTGCCGTGGCGGGGTCGAGTACCTCGGGCTCCGCATCGGCGCTGCCGAAGACGTGCGGCCCGCTGTTCTACAAGGGCTCCGGCAGCCCGCGGTTCACCATCGTGTCGGATCTTCCGCTTCAGGGCGCAGGCCGCGCGCAGAACCTCCTGATGGGGCAGGCGATCCGGTACACGCTCGAGAAGCAGTACAACTTCAAGGCCGGCAAGTACACGGTCGGCTACCAGGAGTGCGACGACTCGACGGCGCAGGCCGGGCGCTACGACCCGGCGACGTGCTCGTCGAACGCGAGAGCGTACGCGTCCACCTCGAACGTGATCGGCGTCCTCGGAACGTTCAACTCGGGGTGCTCGAAGCTCGTGCTCCCGATCCTCAACCGCGCTCCCGGCGGGCCTGTTCCCATGGTCTCGTCGGCGAACACGGCAGTGGGCCTCACCCACTTCGCACCGTGGAACGACCCGGGTGAGCCGAACATCTACTACCCGACGAAGAAGCGCAACTACGTCCGGGTGGCGGCCACCGACGACTTCCAGGGGCCGGCGATGGCGGACTTCTTCAGGAAGAACCTCAAGAAGAGGTCCGTCTACATCCTCCAGGACAACACGACCTTCGGAAAGGGCGTCGCTCAGGGCTTCCAGGCCCGGGCGAACAAGATCGGCCTGAAGACCCTCGCGTTCGACGCCTGGAGCGAGAAGGCAACCGACTACACGGCGATCGCCCAGAAGATCAAGGACTCGGGTGCGCAGTCCGTGTACCTCGGCGGGCTCGTGTGTGACAACGGCGTGAAGCTCCTGAAGGACCTCCGATCGGTCCTCGGGCCGAAGATCGCGATGGGCGGCCCGGACGGTTGGACCCCGGAGTCCGCGACGCTCGCCGCTGGGTCGGCAGCCCAGGGCTTCTACATCACGTACGCCGGACAGCCGCTTGCCACGCTCGGGCCGACGGGCAAGAAGTACATCGCAGGCCTCCGCAAGTACGCGAAGGTCAAGGGCCAGATGCCGCCGTACCCGATCTATCAGGGTCAGTCGACGCAGGTCCTCATGGACGCGATCGCCCGCTCGAACGGAACGCGCACCTCCGTGAGCCAGCAGCTCTTCAAGACCAACGTGAAGAACGGCATCATGGGCACGTTCCACTTCGACAAGTACGGCGACATCACGCCGACGAAGTACATCACCATCGAGAAGCTCAAGGGCAACGCCGCCGTGTACGCGGGTGTTGTCATCACGAAGGTGAAGGCCTAGCCGGCGACTGCAGGTGAGCCACTGGGGAAGGGCCGAAAGGCCCTTCCCCGCTTATCGAGGAGGGCGTGACGAGCACGCAAGCACACGCAGAGACCGTCCGCACCCGGCGGCGGCAGAGACCGGCAACAGAGACGGTCACGTCCGCCATCGGGCTCTTTCTCGTCGCCCTGGTCGTCCTCTGGCTCGGCATCAACCTCGTCAAGGACTGGAGCACGTTCGTCGAGCTCACCTTTTCCGGTCTGGCGCGCGGTTCGATCTACGCGCTCGTGGCGCTCGGCTACACGCTCGTCTACGGGATCCTCGAGCTCATCAACTTCGCCCACGGCGACGTCTTCATGATCGGCGGGATGGTCACGGCCACCGTCGTGATCAACATCTTCGAGCTCGACTCCAAGCCGTCCTTCGGCTCGCTCCTGCCGGTGATCCTCATCTCGCTGGCAGCGGCCATGATCGTGTGTGGGC
This sequence comes from Gaiellaceae bacterium, assembly GCA_036274755.1. Taxonomy (GTDB): domain Bacteria; phylum Actinomycetota; class Thermoleophilia; order Gaiellales; family Gaiellaceae; genus GMQP-bins7. The sequence goes on along the minus strand of DASUFC010000072.1, from coordinate 130 downwards.
TCCTCAATGCGACGATCGAGCGGGTCGCATACAAGCCGTTACGCGGCGCCCCGCGGCTGGTCCCGCTGATCACGGCGATCGGCGTCGCCTTCATCATCGAGAACGTCGCCTTCATCTGGAAGGGGCCGCG
>DASUFC010000071.1:0-21294 GCA_036274755.1 Gaiellaceae bacterium | reverse complement strand
CGCATTGCGAGGCTCGTGGAGGACAGCGGGTTCGAGGGCCTCTTCCGCTCCGACCACTACACGGCGATCATCCGCCCCGATGCCGACGCCCACGATGCCTGGGCAACGCTCGCCGGCCTCGCGGCGCTGACGGACCGCATCCGTCTCGGGACGATGGTGTCGCCGTCGACGTTCCGGCACCCGAGCGTCCTCGCCCGCACAGCGGTCACCGTCGATCACATCTCGAGTGGGCGCGTCGAGGTTGGCATGGGCTCGGGCTGGTACGAGCGCGAGCACCTCGCGAACGGCTTCCCGTTCCTCGACGGCAAGCAGCGCTTCGCCCTCTTCGCGGAGCAGGTCGAGATCGTCGTCCGCTCGTGGACGGAGGGTCGTTTCGACCACGACGGCTCCGCGTACCGGCTGCGCGACCAGCTCGCACTGCCACGGCCGATACAGCAGCCGCACCCGCCGCTCGTCCTCGGCGGAACCGTGAAGCCGCGCTTCGCTGCGCTCGCGGCGCGCTACGCCACCGAGGTGAACACGCTCGGCGCGCCGAACGACGAGCTCCGCGAACGCAAGGCCGCGCTCGAGAGCGCGTGCGCGGAGGCGGGGCGCGATCCTGCCTCGCTCGACTTCTCCGTGATGACGGCCTGCTTCCTGGGCGAGACCACCGGAGATGTCGAGGAGCGACTCGGGAGGTTCCTCGCGGCGAGCGGGAACGACGCCGACCCGGCCACGATCGCTCGCGAGCGCGGCGACCGCTGGCTGATCGGGACGGTGGAAGAGGTGGCGGAGCGCGTCGAGGGCCTTCGCGCACTCGGGGTCTCGCGCGTGCTCCTCCAGCACCTGAGTCACGACGACGACGACATGCTGAGGCTCGCAGGGGAACGCCTGCTGCCGGCGCTCAGGTAGCGTCCGACGCCATGGCGACCACAGAGCTGACAGGTGCGGAGGACGTCGCGTGGGACCTCTCCGACCTCTATTCGGGCGGCGACGACCCGCGCATCGAGCAGGATGTCGAGGAGACGGAGGCAGCAGCTGCTGCATTCCGTGAGCGGTACTACGAGCGCGTCGCGGAGCTGACCCCGGTCGAGCTGCGCGAGGCGATCGAGGAACGCGAGCAGATCGAGTCGATCTTCACGCGCGCCATCTACTTCGCGCACCTGCAGTTCTCGACGGACATGAACGACTCGCCGCGCGGGGCGCTCGTGGCGAAGCTCACGGAGAAGGGGGCAGCCATCGACACGCAGCTGCTGTTCTTCGGGCTGGAGCTCGCCGCGCTCGAGGACGAGCAGGCCGAGGCCTTCATCTCGAGCGACGAGCTCGAGCACTGGCGGCACTGGCTGCGCACGATCCGGAAGTTCCGCCCGTACCTGCTCTCAGAGGCGGAGGAGAAGATCCTCACCGAGAAGTCGGTGTCGGGGTTCGCCGCCTGGGATCGCCTCTACGACGAGCTCCTGGGCGCGATCAAGGTCGACCTCGACGGGAACGAGGTGAACTTCGAGGAGGCGATGTCGAAGCTGCACGCGGCCGACCGCGACCTGCGCCGGCGGGCTTCCGAGGCGATCACCGTCGCGCTCGGCCCCGGGCTGCGAACGCGCACGTTCATCTTCAACACGATCGCCGTCGACAAGTCGATCGACGACCGACTCCGCGGCTATGCGAGCTGGATCTCCGCGCGCAACCTCGCGAACGACACGACGGACGAGGCGGTCGAGGCGCTGATCGACGCCGTCGTCGGCCGCTACGACGTCGTCCAGCGCTACTACCGGCTCAAGGCCAAGCTCCTCGGCCTCGACCGGCTCTCGTTCTACGACCGGATGGCGCCCCTCGCCGAGGACGCGGAACAGGTCGAGTGGTCCGAGGCCAAGACGCTCGTCCTCGACGCGTTCTCGGACTTCTCGAGCGAGACGGGCGACATCATCGAGCGTTTCTTCGCGGAGAGCTGGATCGACGCGCCGCCGCGCGACGGCAAGCGGCCGGGCGCCTTCTGCGCGACGAACGTCCCGGGTGTCCATCCGTACGTGTTCATGAACTACACCGGCGACCGCCGCTCGGTCCTGACGCTCGCGCACGAGCTCGGCCACGGCCTGCACGGGTACCTGGCCCAACCGCTCGGGCTCTTCAACGCGTCGTCGCCGCTCACCACGGCCGAGACGGCCTCGGTCTTCGGCGAGGCGCTCACGTTCAAGCGGCTCCTGGCGATCGAGGAGGATCCGCAGCGCCGCCTGAACCTCCTCGCCGGGAGAATCGAGGACTCGATCGGGACCGTGTACCGCCAGATCGCGTTGAACCGCTTCGAGCATGCCGTGCACACGTCCCGGCGCGAGGAGGGCGAGCTGTCGCCCGAGAAGTTCGAGGAGCTCTGGCTCGACTCGCAGCTGAAGCTCTTCGGCGACTCGGTCGACACCGACGGGTACGCGACGTGGTGGAGCTACATCCCGCACTTCATCGGCACGCCCGGCTACGTCTACGCCTACTCCTACGGCTTCCTCTTCGCGCTCTCGATCTTCCGCAAGTACGAGCTCGAGGGCGACTCCATGGTGGAGCCGTACCTCGACGTCCTGCGCGCGGGAGGCTCGAAGACGCCCGAGGAGCTCGCGGAGATGGTCGGGCTCGACCTCACCGACCGGCGGATCTGGGACGCGGGGATCGACGCGCTCGCGGTCGAGCTGGACGAGGCCGAGGCGCTCGCCGTCGACCTCGGGCTCTCGTAGGGCCTAGGCCTCGCGCCGGACACCGAGCAGGGCCGCCTCCACCTCGTGGAGCCGGTCGACATCGCCGCGGATCGCGGTTCCGGTGTCGTTGTAGAGGAACGCTTCGGCGAGGCGGACGATCGCGTAGGCGAGCGTCGCCGGCTCGACGGAGGGCTCGTACGCCCCGGTGCGCACCTCCTCTTCGACGAACTGCGTGATCTTCTCGACGAACCTCGGCCGGACTCCTCCTTCCTCCGACGTGACGATCGCCAGTGCGTCGCGTTCCTCCGCGAGGAACGCCCGCAGGGCAGGTGCTGCGGCGAGGTCGCGGTTGATGCGGTCGAAGGTGTCGAGGAGGCGCGCCGCCCCGACGCCGCCGGCCCGCGCACGCGCGGCGTCGAGGGTCGGCTCGGCCGCGCGCACGAGCACCTCGCCGAGGAGGCCGTTCCGCGAACCGAACCAGCGGTAGATAGTGCTCCGTCCGAGCCCGAGCTCGAGGGCGATCGCCTGCACGTCGATGCGCTCGCAGTGGAGGTATCGACGGAGCGCCAGCTCGAGCACGTCCTCGCGGCTCGCGGCCGCCGGGCGGCCCCGACGCCGAGCGGCGGCTTTCGCATCCACGCTCGTCATTCAGGCCCTATTGATACACAAGGCCGCCCGTGTCATCATTTCGGGCACTAACCCCGACGCGGGAGGCGTCGTTTCAGCATGTAGACGGCGCGGGTGTGCCAGGGGTACGCTCGCAGCTGACAGGCAGGAATCGGAGGGTCAACAAGGAGGAACGTTCGGTGCGAAAGCTCGTTGGAGTTGCGGCCGTCCTGGTCGCGGCGCTCGCGCTCACGGTGCCCGGCGCGATCGGCGGACCGGGCCAGACACCTGGAGTAACGCCCAAGTCCATCGTCATCGGCGGCACCTTCCCGCTCACGGGTCCCGCGGCGTCCTACGCGCCCATCCCGCTCGGGATGAAGGCGTACTTCGCGTACGTGAACGCGCGTCGTGGCCCCGACAAGAAGCGCGGTGTCATGGGTCGCCAGATCATCTGGAAGTACTACGACGACGGGTACAACCCCGCGAACACCGTGCAGCTCACGCGGCGTCTCGTGGAGCAGGACAAGGTCTTCGCGACCGTCGGCGGCCTCGGCACGGAGCCGCAGCTTGCCGTCCGCGCGTACCTGAACCAGCAGAAGGTCCCGCAGGCGCTCGTCTCCACCGGTGCCACCGAGTTCAGCTCGAAGTGGCGCGAGTATCCGTGGACGACCGGGTGGCAGCCCGACTACATCGCCGAGGGCCGCGTCTACGGCCTCCATGCGAAGGCCAACAACAACGGCAAGAAGATCGGGATCATCTACCAGAACGACGACTACGGGAAGGACTACCTGTACGGCTTCCGCTCTGCTCTCGGCAAGAAGTACGCCGACGCCAACGTCGTCGCCCAGGAGGCCATCGAGCCGACGGCGACGAGCGCGGCGGCGCAGATGACGAGGATCAGGGCCGCAGGCGCGCAGGTGCTCGCGATCTTCCAACTCCCGACGCCGACGGTGCGCTCGATCGCCACGGCGAAGGCGCTCGGTCTGAAGCCCGACCAGATCTACATGAACTCGGTCGCGGCGATCAAGCCGGCGATGGACGGGGCGACCGCGTCCGCCGGTGCCGATTACGTGACCGGGATCATCTCCGTGGCCTACGGCAAGGATCCGCAGGATCCGAAGTGGGCGAACGACAGCGGGATGAAGCTCTACCGGAACATCATCGCGAAGTACGGCGGCGGGGCGAACGCAAACGATCCGCAGGTGCTGTACGGCGTCTCCAAGGCCGACACGTTCGTGCAGGCGCTCTACAAGGCCGGGAGGAACCTCACTCGGCAGAGCCTCCAGAACGCCCTCAACAGCCTGAGCACCACGAACCCCTACCTGCTGCCGGGCATGACGATGAAGACGAGCAAGACGGATCACTACTTCATCAGCCAGATGATGCTCGAGCGCTTCAACGGCTCGACGCGGCAGTGGTCCACGTTCGGCAAGCTCATCGAGGGACGCCCTCGCTGAGCATCCGTCACACGTGAGTCCAGTAGAGGCCGGGAGACCGGCCTCTACTGCGTCTCGGGGCCGGTGAGCGCCCGGTACTGCTCCCAGTAGCGCTCCATCGTCGTCTGCCGGTGGGCGAGGTGCAGGAGGTCGTAGGGCGCGACGTTCACCGCGCGGACGATCCACTCGCCTCCCTCGCCGAGATCGAGGACGTTCACGCATGCGGGCGCCTGCTCGAAGTGGCCGAGGAACATCCGCTCGCCGGTCAGCGCGTAGGAGAGGATCGCACGGTTCACGGCGCCATGGAGGACGGCGAGGGCGGTGTGCCACTCGTTGGCGACGAGCCGCTCGAGCGCGGGGAGGACCCGGTCGAAGAGCGCGCCGATGGACTCGCCGCGCAGGAACCGGGCGTCGTTCGGGATCACGCCGCGAAACGCGTTGACGAACTCGTGCTCGAGCACGTCGGAAGGGATCTCCGCGAGGCGGCCTCCCTCGAGCTCGCGCAGCTCCGGCCACGACTCGGCCTTCGCGTCCGGCGCGACGATCGCCGCGGTCTCCAACGTGCGGGGCAGGCCGCTCGTGACGACGCGGTCGAGCTCGATCCCGTGGAGCCCGGCGGCCGCCGCCCGCGCCTGCGCGACGCCGTCCGCGTTCAGCGAGACGCTCGTCGGGTCGACGGGTCGCCCGTCCGGCTCGAAGTACGACACCTCGCCGTGACGCATGAGGTAGAGGCGCCGGCGCATGCGCCTAGGATCGCACGGTGGCGACCGACATCGTGGAGAGCTCGGCCGAGGCCAAAGGGCTGGCGCGACCTCCGCTCCTCGTCCTCGACCGGGTGCGTGCATTCCTCGACGCGCACGATCTCGGCTGGGGCGACCTGCGTGCGCGGCGGATCGGGGAGGGAGGAGGCTCGAACTTCACGTTCCTTCTCGAGCGTGACCGCGGCAGGTACGTCCTGAGGCGCCCACCCCGCCCGCCGCTTCCACCTTCGGCGCACGACGTCGTCCGCGAGGCGCGGCTGCAGCTCGCGCTGCGCGACGCCGGGTTCACGCGCCTGCCGACGATCGTGGCGGTCTGCGAGGACGAGGAGATCCTCGGGGTTCCGTTCTACGTCATGGAGGAGCTCGACGGGCTCGTACCGACCGAGGAGCTGCCGCCGGGACTCGAGCCCGAAGCTCGGCGGCGGGCGCTCGGAGACGACCTCGTGGACGTTCTCGTGGAGATCCATGCCGCGGATGTCGCGACGCCGGGGCTCGCGGGCTTCGCCCGTTCCGGGAGCTACAACGAGCGTCAGGTCCGCCGCTTCTCGCAGCTCTGGGAGATCAACAAGACGCGCGAGCTCCCGGTCGTCGAGGAGGTCGGCGCGGCGCTGTTCGAGCAGCTCCCCGAGGCGCTGGCTCCGACCGTCGTCCACGGCGACTTCCGGCTCGGCAACACGATGGTGTTGCCCGGCGAGCCGTCGCGGATCGCGGCCGTCCTCGACTGGGAGATGGGGGCGATCGGCGATCCGCGCGCGGACGTCGGGTATCTCCTGGCGACGTACAGCGAGCCGGGCGGTCCTCCGAACCCGCTCGGCACCTCGCCCGTCACCGCGCTCGCAGGCTTCCCTTCGCGGGCCGATCTCGTCGAGCGCTACACGACGCGGAGCGGCCGCGACGTCGAGCCGCTCGGCTGGTTCGAGGCTCTCGCGCTCTGGAAGGCGGCGGTCTTCTGCGAGGCGATCTACGGCCGATACGTCCGCGGCGAGCTCGGCGCCGAGGACACGCGTGCCGCTCGCTTCGAGGAGGGGGTCCCGCTCCTCGCGGACGCCGCCGCCGTGGCGCTCTCGTGACGCTCTCTTAACGTCCGGTGTCAGACACCGGGCTCGAAACCGTGAGAACGACGCCGTCTTAACACTCGGTGTCAGACACCGGCTACGAGAGTGTCACAACGGTCACGAGAGCGTCACAGCGCGATCTCGGCGAGCGCCTGAAGCGCCTCGGGCTGCTGCGTGGAAACGAGGAGCGACGTCGCGCCGGACTCGCGCCAGGCGGCGAGCCGCTCCGCGAGGCGCTCCTTGGGGCCGACGAGCGCGACCTCGTCCACGAACGCATCCGGGACGGCCGCGGCGGCGTCACGCTTGAGCCCGTCCAGGTAGAGATCCTGGATCTCGCGGGCAGCCTCCTCGAACCCGTACCGGCAGGCGAGGTCGTTGTAGAAGTTCTTGCCGCGTGCGCCCATGCCGCCGATGTAGAGGGCGTAATACGGCTTCAGGAACTCCCGCCCCGCGTCGACGTCGTCGATGAGGATGACCGGAGCGGTCGCCGCGATGTCGAAGCCCTCCCGTGCGCCCGTGATCACGTCGCCGAACGCGTCACGCGCCTTCTCCGGTGACCAGAAGATCGGCAGCCAGCCGTCCGCGATCTCGAACGCCTGCGCGACGGCCTTCGGCCCCATGACCGCGAGGTAGATCGGGATGTCGGCGCGGAGAGGGCGCGCCATCAGCTTCAGCGGCTTCCCGAGGCCGGTGCCGTTCGAGAGCGGAATGTCGTAGTGCGCCCCGTGGTGCTCGACGAGCTCGCGCCGCAGCGCCGCGCGGACGATCTCGACGTACTCGCGCGTCTTCTCGAGCGGCTTCCCCCACGGCTCGCCGTGCCAGCCCTCGACCACCTGCGGCCCGGACGTGCCGAGCCCGAGCAGGAAGCGGCCCTCGGAGAGGAGGTCGAGCGTCGCCGCGGTCATGGCGGTGTTCGACGGCGTCCGGCCGGGGATCTGCATGATCGCCGAGCCGAGCTTGATCCGCTCGGTCGTCGCGCCGAGCCACGAGAGCACCGTGACGCAGTCCGTGCCCCAGGCCTCGGCCGCCCACGCGGAGTGGTAGCCGAGCCGCTCGGCCTCCTGCGCCAGCGCGATCGGCTCGCGCGGGCTCGTGCCCGGAGGTGCGTAGCCCATGTAGAAGCCGAGTCGCACTATGTCTTTCGTAGCCGCATAGGTATCTGCCTCGTGCGATGCTAACGCCATGACGATCACGGACCTGCGCCCGACCGAGGAGGTGCTCGAGCTGCGCGCGCGCGTGCGCGCCTTCATGGAGGAGCACGTCTACCCGAACGAAACGGCGCTGAACCGCGAGGACGACGACACCGACGCGCTCGTCGCGCGGCTGCGCGGAGAGGCGAAGGCGCAGTCGCTCTGGGCTCCGCACATGCCTCCCGAGGCGGGCGGATCGAGCGGGAGCTTCCTCGTCTACGCGCACCTGAACGAGGAGATCGGGCGGTCGATCTGGGGGCAGCTCGTGTTCGGCTGCCAGGCACCGGACGCCGGCAACGCAGAGATCCTGTGGATGTTCGGTACGGAGGAGCAGAAGGAGCGTTGGCTGCGCCCACTCGTGGCGGGTGACGTGCGCTCCTTCTTCTCGATGACCGAGCCCGAGGTGCCCGGCTCCGACCCGACAACGCTACGGACGCGCGCGGTGCGCGACGGCAACGAGTGGGTCATCGACGGTCACAAGTGGTTCTCGTCGGGCGCCGAGGGGGCGGCCTTCGGGATCGTCATGGCCGTGACCGATCCGGACGCGGAGCCCCACCGCCGAGCCACGCAGATCGTCGTGCCGGCCGACACGCCCGGCGTCGAGGTCGTCCGGGCCGTCCCGACGATGGGGCACCGCGGGCGGGGCTGGACGACCCACTGCGAGGTGCGCTACTCGGATGTGCGCGTCCCCGTTGAGAACACTCTGGGCGACGAGGGAGACGGCTTCCGCATCGCGCAGAAGCGCCTCGGGCCGGGTCGCATCCACCACGTCATGCGCTGGCTCGGCCAGATGCAGCGTGCGTTCGAGCTGATGTGCTCGTACGCGCTCGAGCGCGAGACGTTCGGCGGCCCGCTCGCCGACAAACAGACCGTCCAGAACTGGATCGCGGACTCGGCCGCCGAGATCCAGGCGTGCCGGCTGATGACGCTCGACGCCGCGAGGAAGATCGACGAGGGTGACGAGGCGCGCGTCGAGGTCTCCGTCATCAAGTTCTACGCGGCCCGCGTGCTGCACGACGTGATCGACCGGGCGGTTCAGGTGCACGGCGCGAGGGGCCTGACTGACGAGACGCCACTCGCCGGGATGCTCGCCATGGCGCGCGGGGCGCGGATCTACGACGGCCCCGACGAGGTGCACCGCATGGTGGTCGCCCGCCGGATTCTCAAGTCGTTCGCCGCCGGGGAGCCCTGGCGCTTCGAGTAGCCGTCAGCGCGGTCCGGGAACGCCCTTGAACTCGTAGAGGAGCGGCTCGCGGCCGGGCTGGACGACCCATGCCTCGCCCGCCCCCTCGCTGCGGTAGGCCGCCCACACGCCCGCGGCCACCGCGTCGGGCGCAAGGAGGCGGAAGCCACGCGACTCGAGCTCCTGTCGGAACGACGGCGGTGTGAGGCCCGTGTCCGCCCAGCCCGGGCAGACCGCCTGGATGCGGATGCCGCGCTCGGCGAGCTGCGGAGCCACCGAGCGGACGAAGCCGACGACGGCGTGCTTGGTGAGGCCGTAGACCGGGTCGTCCGCGATCGCGGTAAGGCCGGCGAGCGATGCAGTCACGACGATCGTGCTCCCCTTCGGCATCACGCGCGCGAGACGTCGTACGCCGAAGACGACGCCGTCCACGTTCACCGAGAGCGCGCGCCGGTACTGCTCGTCCGTCAGCGTCGCCACGTCCTCGCTCCCCGTGACGATCCCGGCGTTCAAGCAGGCGAGGTCCACGGAGCCCACCTGCTCCCACGCGTCCGGATCCGACACGTCGAAGCCGGAGACGAGGTCGAGCTCCTTCACGTCCATCCCCTCGGACTTGAGCTTCGAGACGATCGCCCGGCCGATGCCGCCGGCCGCGCCGGTGACGAGCGCGGTCACGGGACGAGCACGACCTTCCCGGTCGACTCCCGGGACTCGACGAGGCGGTGTGCCTCGGCTGCCTCCTCGAGGGGAAACTCGGCTCCGACGATCGGCCGCACGGCGCCACCCTCCCACAATCGCAGGACGTCCGTCGCCGCACGCGCAACGAGGTCCGGGTCACGACCCACGAGTCGCCCGAGGTAGAAGCCGTGCACGCCGATGTTGCGGCCGACGAGCCAGGTCGGGCTCACGTCCTTCCACATTCCGCCCGCATAGCCGACCGCGATCGCCGTGCCCATCGGCTTGAGCAGCCCGAGCGACTCCTGGAAGAGGTCGCCGCCGACGAGGTCGAAGACGACGTCCACCTGGTCGAGCTCTCCGATCCGGTCGTACGTCACGGCCTCGACGGCGCCGAGCGCGCGGGGGAGCTCGAGCTTCGCCTCGCTGCCGACCGCAGCCACGGGCTGTCCGTTGAGAGCCCGCACGATCTGGACCGCGGCCGTGCCCACGGAGCCTGCAGCCGCGGTGACGAGGACGCGCGTGCCGAACGCGATGCGCACGAGCTCGGTGAGCGGGATCCAGGCGGTGACGAACGCCATCGGGAACGCCGCGCCCTCCGCGAAGCTCGCAGAGGCGGGGAGGGGGAGGAGCCAGCGCCGCTCGACCGCGGCGCGCTCGGCGTACGTGCCGCCTCCCTGCATGACGAAGCCCATCACGCGCTCGCCGTCGAGCTCCCCTGCGAGCTCCGAGCCGAGGATCGCCGGGAGCTCGGGAGGCTGCGGGTACATGCCGAGGCGGACGAGGATGTCCGCGAAGTTGATGCCGGCCGCGCGGACGTCGACCACCGCGCGCCCTTCCGTCGCCTCCGGCTCGTCCACGTCCTCGACGGCGAGCTGCTCCGGCCCGCCCGTCGCCTTCAGGACGGCGGCCCTCAACGGCCCGTGAAGGTCGGCTCGCGCTTCTCGATGAACGCTGCCACACCCTCGGCGCCGTCCTCGGACTCGAGGCAGCGGCGGAACCCGTCCGCCTCGCGCCGGAGTCCCTCCTCGAGTGGGAGGTCGCGCGTCGTGCGAGCCAGCTCGCGGAGGATCCCCACGGCCACGGGCGAGCGCGCTGCGATGGTGCGGGCGATGCCGACGGCCGTTTCGCGGAGCTCGTCGCGCGGCACGACCTTCTCGACGAGGCCCCAGTCGAACGCCGTCCGGGCGTCGATGAAGTCACCCGTCATGTTGAGGAACTGCGCGCGCCCGATGCCGACGAGCCGCGGCAGGCGCTGCGTCCCGCCGCCGCCGGGGATGAGCCCGAGCTTGATCTCGGGCTGGCCGAGCTGCGCGTCGTCGGAGCAGACGCGCACGTCGCAGCACATCGCGAGCTCGAGTCCACCTCCGAGGCAGAAGCCGTGGATCGCGGCGACGAAGGGCGTGTGCGCAGCGTCCATACGGTGACCGAGCTTCTGGATCCCGCGTGCCGAGCCGGACTCGTGCGCCTCCGCGGCTGCCTGCCGGAGCGACGGGAACTCCTTGATGTCCGCGCCGGCGACGAACGCGCGCTCCCCCGCGCCGACGAGGACGATGGCGCGAACCGAGTCGTCCGCGTCCAGCCGGTCGATCTCCGCCTCCAGCTCCTCGAGCAGCGGTGCCGAGAGCTGGTTCATCGGCGGGTTCTCGATCGTGACGACGGCGACGAAGTCCTGTTGCTCGGTCGAGATGTGGTCGGGCATGCGGCTCCTCAGTCGACGGATGAGTGGATGTCAGCGGTGAGGTCGGATCGACGCTCCCAGGCGTCGCCGAAGAATACGGTGACATGGTCGGCTCCAGCGTGGCCCGTCACGCCGTCCGGCGTCTCGTACGCCGTCACGAGGACTCGCTCGCCCCCGAGGTCGAGCCGAATCGTCTGAGGGTCGCGGACCCCTGCTCGACCGTCGACGGGGCTCCAGATCACGTCGCACGCCGTGATGACACGTCCGGCGAGCGAGCGCCAGCGCGACGCCTCGGTGACATCGAGGCGCGGTGTGCCGTCCACGACTGGCACTGGACCGTCGCGCAGGTTCATCCCGAAGTCGAAGAGACTCATCTCGTCGTCCCAGAACAGCGAGAACGTTCGCCCCGACGCCATGTGGAGCTCGATCCCGTGGTCGATGGAGTCGAAATCGGGCAGGTGGTTCCACATCGGCTCGCCCCAGTGATCCATCTCGACGTAGACGACCCGCTCGAGCACCTCACCGACGACTGCAGCGCAGCGTTCCTCGAGCGCCGACTGCTCGAGGTCGAGGGTCCGCCTCGCGCGCTCGGCGCGCCCGCGACGCCACCGCATACGCGAGTCAGGCGGTCTCGGCGGGCTGCTGCGCGAACTGGTCGCGGAGCGCGGTCTTCCGGAACTTGCCGACGGCTGTCTTCGGGATCTCGTCGACGAACTCGAAGCGCTCGGGGAGCCACCACTTCGCGAAGCTCGGTGCGAGGAACTCGCGCAACTCGTCGGGCGTGGCCTCCTCGCCCTCTCGGAGCACGACGACCGCGAGCGGCCGCTCCGACCACTTCTCGTCGGGAACCGCGATGACGGCAGCTTCTGCGACTGAGGGATGCCCCATGAGCGCGTTCTCGAGCGCGACGGTGGAGATCCACTCGCCGCCCGACTTGACGAGATCCTTGGCGCGGTCCTGCACCTCGACGACGCCGTCCCGGTGGATCGAGACGACGTCTCCGGTCCTGAACCAGCCGTCGTCCGTCCAGCGGTCGCCTCCCTCGTCGGACTCGTAGTACGCGGAGGAGACGGACGGTCCGCGCACCTCGAGCTCGCCCATGGTCTGCCCGTCCCACGGGACGAAGCCCTCGGCGCCGCGCGCGCGGATCTCGACGAACGGGATCGGCGGCCCTTGCAGCGCCCGCCGCGTGTAGGCCTCTTCCGGCTCGAGGCCGACCTCCTGGCCGGGAGTCCCCGACATCGTTCCGACAGGGCTCATCTCGGTCATGCCCCAGCCGTGGACGACGTGCAGTCCGTGGCGCTCAGAGAAGGCGGCGATCATGGCGCGCGGGGGAGCCGCGCCGCCCACGGTCATCATCCGGAGCGCCGACAGATCCCACCGTCCGGGGTTCGCGTCGAGCGCCTGGAGAATCCCCATCCAGATCGTCGGCACACCGGCGGTCACGGTGACCTTCTGCTCCGCCAGGCCGTCGAGCAGCGTCTCGGGATCCATGTGCGGTCCCGGGAAGACCTGCTTGCCGCCGACCATCGTCGACGAGAACGGGAAGCACCATGCGTTCGCGTGGAACATGGGCACGACGGGGAGCGACACGTCTCCGGCGTGGACACCGAGGCACGCGTTCACCGTCAGCGCGTGGATCGCGATCGCGCGGTGGGAGTAGAGGACGCCCTTCGGCCGGCCGGTGGTACCGCTCGTGTAGCACATGGCCGCCGCGGTGTTCTCGGGCAGATCGCGGTAGGCGAAGTCGGACTCGTTCGCGTCGGCCAGGAGCTCCTCGTAGTCGATCGTCCCGTCGGGCGCGGGGGCGGCGCCGACGGCGATGACGTGCTCGAACGCGCAGCGTGGGACGAACTGCTCGGCGAGCGGCCAGAGTGTCTTGTCCACGAGCAGCACGCGGTCGCCACCGTGCGTCGCGATGTAGACGTTGTCGTCGGGATGGAGGCGCAGGTTCAGCGTGTGCGTGACGAACCCGCCGGCGGGCGCGCCGACGTACGCCTCGAGGTGCTGCGAGTGGTTCCACATGAAAGTCCCGACGCGATCTCCGTCCTGGAGGCCGAGCTTGCCCAGCGCGACGATGAGCTTCTTGGCACGCGAGACGAAGTCGGCGTACGTGTAGGTGTGCCAGCTCTTGTCGGGAAGGCGGCTCGAGATCTCGTTGTCGCCGTACAGCTCGTCGGCGCGCCGCATGATCGCGGGCACGTTGAGCTGGTAGTCCATCATCAGGCCGTCCACGGGCTCCTAGCCTCCTTGTGTCAATGCGACGGAGTCGGGTGAGGTGCTGGTCTCCTGCAGATCGCCGTCGAGGAGCGAGGCCGCGATCCCGGCGCGGAGCCGCGTCCCGGAGGCTCCAAGGCTCTCGATCCCGAGCGCGCGCTTGTACAGCCGGTGCAGGCGGTGCTCCCAGGTGAAGCCGATCCCGCCGAGCGACTGGATCGCCCGTTCGCAGACCCACACGGCGCTCTCGCCTGCGTAGGACTTGGCCGACGCGGCCGCGGTGGTCGCCTGCGCGTCGCCCGTCGCGACGCACCACGCGGCCCAGAGCGCGAGCGAGCGCGAGAGCTCGACGCGCGTGTACGCGTCCGCAAGCGGATGCGAGATCGCCTGGTAGACGCCGATCTTCTTGCCGAACTGCTCGCGGGAGGAGGCGTACTCGAGCGCGTCCTCGAGCGCGAGCCGCGCGACTCCGCATGCCTCGAGCGCGAGCGCCGTTTGCGAGCGCGCCTCGATCTCGGCGAGGACGGTCGAGTCCGCGAGCCGCCTGCCCGGCTCTCCACCCCGAACGACGCCGAGCGTGCGCGACTCGTCGGTCGTCTCCAGCACCTCCCGTTCCGCCCCCTCGAGCTCGTAGATGCCGTCGCCCCCGACGACCGCGATGCGGTCGGCGGTGTCCAGGTCCGTCACGAGCGGTCCGAGCGCGAGCGTCCAGCTCGCGTCACCGCCGGCGACCTCCGCGCGGAGCTCCGACGGCAGAGCGGGAAGGGCCAGCGCGACGGTCGAGAAGAATGGCCCGCGGTACAGCGCGCGCCCGAGCTCCTCGAACAGGACGGCCTCCTCGACGAACGACAGGCCGGCACCGCCGTCCTCTTCCGCGATCGAGACGCCCGTCCAGCCGAGCTCGGCGAGCTGCTTCCACGTCGGCTCCGGATGCGCGGCGAGGAACTCGCGCGCCTGCTCGCGGAGGGCGTCCTGCTCTTCGGTAAAGGTGAAGTCCACGGTCAGCGCGAGTAGGGGAGGCCGAGCACGCGCTCGGAGACGATGTTTCGGAGCACTTCGGAGGTGCCCGCCTCGATGGTGTTGCCGCGGCTGCGGAGCTGCTGGTACTGCCAGTAGCCGCCGTACGGCGCGTTCGCCTCGCCGAGCGCCGCGTCCGGACCGAGGATCTCGAGCGCGAGCTTCGTCACGCGCTGGTTCGCCTCCGACCAGACGAGCTTCGAGATCGAGCCTTCGGGGCCGGGCATCCCCGTCTTCATGAGCGCGGAGAGCGAGCGGTAGTTCGTGAAGCGCAGCGCCTGCATCTCGATCCACTCGCGCGCGATGCGGTCGCGCTGCAGCGCGTCGGCGCCGCGGTCCTGAGCAAGCGCGACCAGCTTGCGGATCTGCACCTCGAGCGTCGCCTGCAGCGCGAAGCCCAGCGTCCCTCGTTCGTGGAGCAGGGTCGTCATCGCGACCTGCCAGCCGCCACCGACGTCACCGAGGAGGTTCGCCACGGGGACGCGGGCGTCCGTGAAGAAGATCTCGTTGAACTCGGACTCACCGGTGATCTGCCGCAGCGGGCGAACCTCGACGCCCGGTGCGTGCATGTCGACGATGAGGTACGTCAGCCCGGCGTGCCGGGTCGAGCCCGGGTCCGAGCGTGTGAGCAGGATGCAGAAGTCGGCGATGTGCGCGAACGACGACCACACCTTCTGGCCGTTCACGACGAAGTGACCGTCCTCGAGACGCGAGCTCGTCCGCACGCCCGCGAGATCCGACCCGGCGCCCGGCTCCGAGAAGCCCTGGCACCAGATCTCCTCCGCGGAGAGGAGCGGCGGGAGGTAGCGCGCCTTCTGCTCCTCGGTGCCGTGGGCGATGATCGTCGGCCCCGCCATGCCGATTCCGATGACACCGATGTGAGGCGGCGCCTCGGCACGTGCCATCTCCTCGAGGAAGATCGCCTGGTGGGTGTACGGCGCTCCGCCGCCGCCGTACTCCTCGGGCCAGGTGAGCCCGACGTACCCGGCGTCGTAGAGCGCTCGGCTCCACGCGCGCATCTCGGGCCCCTCGAACCGCGTGGCCCCGCCTCTATGCCCCTGGAGATCCTCGGGAAGGTGCTCTTCGAGCCATGCGCGCAGGGCGGCTCGGAACGCGGCCTCCTCGGGCGTGTCGCGCAGGTCCATCCGCCGCGATCCTAGACGGTCGAACGACACCGCATCGCGCACGCCACGCCGTACCCCCGTCGGTGGCCAGGTCTTACAAAGCCCTTACCGCGGTTTCAGGCATGCCTCAAGGACGCGCGCAACGGTACAGGATGGCCGGAGGGGGGTACCTACGGTGGATGCGGCTCGCACGTTCCATCGGCGAGCGCCGCCGCTCAGCGCTGATCGCCGTCGTCGCGTCCGTCCTGTTCGCGCTCGTCGTGGTGGACCGGGGGAGTGCAGCGCGGCCGTCGTGCGCGGACGCGGTCCTTCGGGACTGGACGGCCGGCACGCTCGTCGGTGGCGCATATCCGTCCGATTGCTACGAGGCCGCGATCGACGCACTGCCCGAGGACCTTCGCGCGTACACGACCGCCGCGGACGACATCCGGCGCGCCCAGATCTCGGCGAGTCGGGTGTTGGCCGAAGCATCTACCGGTGGTCCCGCCAGCTCCGGGCCGCTGCTCGAGGGGGGAGCGCCGACCAACGACGAGCTGCGCTCCGTCCCTTCCGAGGTGATCTTCCTCGGCAGCCTGCTCGCCACGCTCGCGGCGGCCGGTGGGGTGGCCGCTGTCGTCCGACGACGTCGAGGGCGATGACGCGCGCGGCCCGGGCAGCGCTCACCGCCATTGTCGTGGTGACTGCGAGCCTCGTACTCGTCGCGGCCGGCACCGGAGCGAAGAGCACGACGCGCGACGTCGCCTTCGGCGTGGCCGACGACGCCTGGCTCGCGCACGGCCCCGGCAAGCTCGAGTCGCGTCTCGACGTGCTGTCGACGCTCGGCGTCGACGTCGTGCGCTTCAGCGTGCGCTGGAACCGCGTGGCTCGAAAGCGACCGGCCAGCCCACGCGACCCGGACGACTCCGCGTACGACTGGGCGGAGGTCGACGCCGTCCTGAACGGGCTGCGTCGGCACGGGATCGATCCTGTCGTCACGCTCGTCGGCACTCCCGCCTGGGCGAACGGCGGCCAGGCGTCCAACTGGGCGCCGTCCTCGTCGGCGGCCTTCGGCGCGTTCGCGTTTGCGGCCGGAACTCGATACCCCTGGATCCGCCAGTGGACGATCTGGAACGAGCCGAACAGCTCCGTCTTTCTGCGCCCGACGGCGGCGACCGTCTACGTGAGCAAGTTGCTGAATCCGGGGTACGCGGCGCTTCACGCCGCCATCCCGGGTGTCGAGGTCGCGGGCGGCGTGACGGCGCCGCGAGCAGGAGTCTCCGGCGTGTCGCCCGTACCGTGGATTCGCTCGATGGCGGCCGCGCACGCGAAGCTCGACGCGTACGCGCACCATCCCTACCCCGGCCGCCCCCAGAGCGAGACGCCGTGGGGTCCGAAGTGCGTCAACTGCCAGACCATCACGATGGCGGACCTCGAGCGCCTCGAGCGCGAGATCACGAAGGCATTCGGCAAGAAGCCGATCTGGCTCACCGAGTACGGCTACCAGACGAACCCGCCGGATGCGTTCCTCGGCGTCACGCCGCAGCAGCAGGCGACGTACTACGCGAACGCCGCGCTCCGCGTCTTCCGCGCTCCGGCGGTCGAGATGCTCATCTACTTCATGGTGCGCGACGATCACGCTCCGGCCGGCTGGCAGAGCGGCTTCTTCAACACGGACGGCCAGGTAAAGCCGTCGTACGCTGCATTCCAGTTGCCGGTCCTGCAGGTCTCGCGGCGCCGCGGGCTCGTCGGCATCTGGGGCCAGGTTCGCCCGCGCAGCGGGAAGCAGCCGTTTCGTGTCCGCCTCGAGGACGACGACCATGCGACCTGGCTCGGAGGGACGCGCTGGACGGACGGGAACGGCTTCTTCTCGATCACCGTGCCCGCGCCCGCCGGTTCGCTCCTGCGCATCTGGTCGCCGCGCGACGGCGACTACGGCCACGAGATCGTCGTGCGCTAGCCGCCCGTCCCGGACGACTCACATCCGGAATCCCGCGGCTGAGTCGTCGCAGCGACCGCCGTCGCGAAGCGGCCGCGCTTCAGGTCCGTTGCTCTCCCGCGCGACGAGGAATCCCCACTCGGGGATTCCTCGTCTTGCGCAAAGTAGGGTTCTCCGACCGATGGCCCTCCTCGAGGTACGGGACGTCACCCTGCGTTTCGGCGGCATCGTCGCCCTCGACGGCGTCTCGTTCGACGTCGAAGAGGGGCAGATCTCCGGACTGATCGGACCGAACGGCGCCGGCAAGACGACCGCGTTCAACGTCATCACGCGCCTCTACAAGCCCGACTCGGGAGATGTGCTCCTCGACGGCGCGTCTCTGCTCAAGCAGCCCGCGTACAGGATCGTGCGGAAGGGCGTCGCGCGTACCTTCCAGAACATCCAGCTCTTCCGGACGATGTCCGTGCTCGAGAACGTGATGGTGGGCGCGCACGGCCGTGGCAGAGCGGTCGGTGAGGCCGACGCGCTCGGCGTGCTCGACGTCGTCGGGCTCCGCGAGCGCGCGCTGTTCCCGGCCGCGGCTCTCCCGTACGGGACGCAGAAGCGGGTCGAGCTGGCTCGGGCCCTCGTCGCGAAGCCGCGCCTACTCCTCCTCGATGAGCCGGCGGGCGGCCTCAACCACGAGGAGGTCTCGGAGCTCGGCGCGTTCATCCAGCGGATCCGCGACGAGTTCGAGCTGACGGTCCTCCTCGTCGAGCACCACATGAACCTCGTCATGGGCATCTCGGATCACGTGAACGTGATGAGCTTCGGCCGGAAGATCGCCGACGGCCCGCCAGCGGTCGTGCGCGCCGATCCGGCGGTCATCGAGGCATACCTCGGCGCCGACGACGAGCACGAGCCCGATGCGGCTCCGGCTGCGGAGCCCGATCCGGAGCCCGAGCCGGGGGCCGAGCCCGAGCGGGAGCCGGACGCATGACGACCCTGCTCGAGCTCGATTCGGTCGCGGCGCGCTACGGCCCGGTGCAGGCGCTGTACGACGTCTCCCTCGTCGTCCGCGAGGGCGAGGTCGTCGCGGTGCTCGGCGCGAACGGCGCGGGGAAGACGACGACGCTTCGCGCGATCTCCGGCACGGTGTCACGCAGCGGGGGGATCGAGCTCGAGGGGAAGCAGCTCAAGGGCGGGCCGGAGGCAGCGGCCAGGGCAGGCATCGCACACGTTCCCGAGGGCAGGGGCACCTTCGTCGACCTCACGGTGACCGAGAACCTCAGGCTCGGCGCGTACACGCGGCGCGACCGGTCGGTGAAGGCGGACATCGCGCGCGTCGCCGAGTACTTCCCCTGGATGGTGGAGCGAGGCGGCCAGCGAGCCGGGACGCTGTCCGGCGGTGAGCAGCAGATGCTCGCCCTCGGCCGGGCGCTGATGGGGCGCCCGCGCCTCCTTCTCCTGGACGAGCCCTCGCTCGGCCTCGCACCACTGATCGTCCGCGAGTTCTTCCGGATCGTCCGCCACCTCAACGAGAGCGAGGGGCTCACCGTCCTCGTCGTCGAGCAGGACGCCAGGATCGCGCTGAACGCGTCGAGCCGGGCGTACGTCCTCGAGGTCGGTCGAGTCGCGCTCACCGGCACGAGCGAGGAGCTGCGCGGCGACGAGTCCATCCGTCGGAGCTACCTCGGGTACTGAGCCGTGATCGTCGCCGCCTTCTCCGACTTCCTGCAATACGTCGTCTCCGGGCTCGCGGCAGGCGGCGTCTATGCGCTCCTTGCGCTGGCGCTCGTGATCATCCACCGCTCGACGGGGGTCATCAACTTCGCGCAGGGCGAGATGGCGCTGCTCTCGACGTACATCGCCTTCGCGCTGACCGTCGAGCACGGCTGGAGCTACTGGCCGGCGTTCGCGGCGACGCTCGCCGTCTCCTTCGTCGGCGGTGTGGCGATCCACCGGGTGATCATCCGGCCGGTCGAGCGTGGGAGCGTGCTGCGGATCGTCATCGTGACGATCGGCCTGCTCGTCGCGATCAACGGCTTCGTCGTGTGGAACTGGGGAGGCGAGCCCAAGCAGCTGCAGAGCGCCTTCGGCACGAACACGTACGACATCGGCGGCGTGATCGTCTCCGCGCAGGACGCCGGGACGATCGCCGTCGCGCTCGCGATCGTCGTGGTCCTGTGGGTGCTCTTCCAGTACACGAAGATCGGGCTCGCCCTGCGTGCGGCGGCGGTGAACCCGCACGAGGCGCGCCTGGTCGGCGTGCGTGTCTCGTGGATGCTCGCACTGGGCTGGGGGCTCGCGGCGCTCCTCGGCGCGGTCGCGGGAATGCTCACGGCACCCGCGGTCGGGCTCGATCCGAACATGATGGCCGCCGTTCTCATCTACGCCTTCGCCGCGGCGGTCCTCGGCGGCATCGACTCGCCGCTCGGGGCCGTCGTCGGAGGCCTCACCGTCGGCGTCGTCCTGAACCTCCTGAGCTACCTGAGCCAGTACGACACGGTGTCGTGGTTCACCGAGGAGCTGCGCCTGCCGGCCGCGCTCCTGATCATCCTCGTCGTCCTCCTCGTCCGACCGCAGGGCATCTTCGGCAAGCCCGAGGTGAAGCGGGTATGAGACCGCGGGCGCAGACCATCATCGGGTTCGTCGCCTTCGCGGTGTTCGTCGTCGCCGTCTTCGTCCTGCCGGCGTTCTTGAGCGACTTCAAGGCCCGTGAGTGGGCGGACGTCGGGATCTACCTCACTGCGCTCCTCGGTCTCAACATCCTCACGGGCTACACGGGCCAGATCTCGCTCGGGCACGGCGCGTTCATGGCCATCGGCGGCTACACCACGGCGATCCTCATGGCCGGCAACGAGGATCTCGGCGGGCCGATCTCGGGCGGCATGAAGGATCTGTGGACGATCCCGATCGCCGCGCTCGTCGCAGGGCTCGTCGGCCTGGCCTTCGGGCTGCCGGCGCTCCGGCTCTCCGGTCTGTACCTCGCGCTCGCGACCTTCGCCGTCGCCGTTGCCATGCCCTCGACCGCGAAGCGCTTCGCGGAGTGGACCGGTGGCGGCACGGGCATCCAGCTCTTCGGGACGCCGGAGCTCACGGGCTCGATCACGCCCGTCCACGTCCTCGGGCGCACGCTGTCGCCGAACGACTGGATGTACTACCTCGCGTGGTCGATCGCCCTCGTCGGGTTCGCAATCGCATGGCTGATCCTGCGCGGCAGGACGGGCCGGGCATTCCGGGCGGTGCGCGACAGCGAGACGGCTGCCGTGTCTTCCGGAGTGAGCCTCGCCCGCTACAAGACGCTCGCCTTCGGCATCAGCGCCGCGTACGCCGGAGTCGCGGGAAGCCTCCTCGTCATCTCGCGTGCGTTCATCAACCCCGACGCGTTCCCGGTCGCGCTCTCGATCTTCCTCCTCGTCGGCATCGTGATCG
The DNA here is from genome assembly GCA_036274755.1 of Gaiellaceae bacterium. Taxonomy (GTDB): domain Bacteria; phylum Actinomycetota; class Thermoleophilia; order Gaiellales; family Gaiellaceae; genus GMQP-bins7. The sequence continues at coordinate 363 of DASUFC010000071.1, read as the reverse complement.
GGGGTCTCGGCGGCCTGTCCGGCCTCGTGTTCGGCGCGATCTTCATCGCCTTCCTCCCACTGTGGGCGCAGGGCCAGGATCTCGGCTCGCTCCTGCCGGACCGGATCGTGGAGGAGACGCAGAAGCCGGGCGGCCCGTCGATCGTCTACGGCGTCGTCCTCATCCTCCTGATGTTCATCCTCCCGAACGGCGTCGGCGGGCTCTTCCGCCGGATCGGGCAGTTCTTCGCAGCTCGCCGTCGCAGCTAGTCCGTCCGAACCCGCGTATTGCGCTTTCGCGTCGCGGACAGATTCTCCCGCGGTAGACGAGTGCGGCGTACGAATGTCGACGTATGCTCGCGAACGTGACGACCGCCGTCGCCGA
>DASUFC010000070.1:0-2934 GCA_036274755.1 Gaiellaceae bacterium | reverse complement strand
CTCGCAGGCGCGCTCGCGGCACACGGGTACTCCGTCGTGCCGCATCTCTCGGCCCGGCTGGTCTCCGGCGCGGGGGAGGTCGCGGAGATCGCGGAGCGGCTTCGCGCCGACGGCGTGCGCGATGTCTTCGTCGTCGCCGGCGACGCCGAGGTCCCGCGCGGGAGCTTCCACGGCGCGATCGACCTGCTCGAGGCGCTCGAGCAGCTGGGGCGCCCGTTCGCCGAGATCGGGATCACCGGCTACCCCGAGACCCATCCCCTCATCGACGACGCCACGACGATCGCCGCCATGTTCGAGAAGGCGCGCCACGCGACGTACATCGTGAGCCAGGTCTGCTTCGATCCGGCCGTGACCGCGCAGTGGATCGAGGCTGTCTGGGCGCGCGGAACGCGGCTGCCCATCCACGTCGGTATCCCCGGCGCGGTTTCGCGGACCAAGCTCCTCCGTGTGTCGACGCGCATCGGGATCGGCGACTCGATGCGCTTCCTGCGCAAGAACGGGAGCTTCGCCGGACGCTTCTTCCGCGGCTTCGACCCCGACCGGCTGATCGACGGGCTCGGCGAGGTGCTCGCCGGCGAGAAGGTCGGGGGCTTCCACGTGTTCACGTTCAACGACCTCGAGGACACCGAGGCATGGCGGCAACGGCGCCTCGGGCCGACGGCGTGAAGACGTACGACGTCGTGATCGTCGGCGGCGGCTCGGCGGGCTGCGTGCTCGCGAACCGGCTCTCCGCGGATCCGTCCACCCGCGTGCTCGTCCTCGAGGCGGGCCGGTCGGATTCGTGGTGGGACGTCTATGTGCACATGCCTGCTGCGCTCTCGTTCCCGATCGGAAACAGCCGCTACGACTGGGGCTACGAGTCGGAGCCCGAGCCGTTCATGAACGGCAGGCGGATCTACCACGCTCGCGGGAAGCTGCTCGGTGGCTCCTCGTCCATCAACGGGATGATCTTCCAGCGCGGGAACCCGATGGACTTCGAGCGGTGGGCGGAGCGGCCGGGCCTCGAGAAGTGGGACTACGCGCATTGCCTGCCGTACTTCAAGCGCATGGAGACCTGCGCCGCGGGCGCGGACGAGTGGCGCGGGGGAGAGGGGCCGCTCGTCGTGGAGCGCGGTCCCGCCTCGAGCCCGCTGTTCCGCGCGTTCTTCGACGCCGTGCAGCAAGCGGGGTACGACCTGACATCCGACGTCAACGGCGAGCGGCAGGAGGGCTTCGCGCCGTTCGACCGGAACATCCACCGCGGCCGGCGTCTCAGCGCCGCACGGGCGTATCTGCATCCGGTTGTGCGGCGGCCGAATCTCGACGTCCGCTGCCGCGCGCTCGTCACGCGTGTCGTGTTCGAGGGCACGCGCGCGGTCGGGGTCGAGGTCGTCCACCGCGGCAAGACTGAGGTCGTCCGGGCGGGCGAGGTGATCCTCTGCGGCGGCGCGATCAACTCGCCGCAGCTGCTCCAGCTCTCGGGTGTCGGAAACGCTGACGAGCTGCGCGGAGTCGGCGTGGACGTCGTCCACGACCTGCCGGGTGTCGGCGAGAACCTGCAGGACCACCTCGAGGTCTACGTCCAGCACGCCTCGACGCAACCGGTCTCGGTGGCACCGGCGATGAAGTGGCGCAACCGGCCGTGGGTCGGATTCCGGTGGCTCGTCCTCCGCTCGGGCCCCGGCGCGACGAATCACTTCGAGGGCGGGGGGTTCGTCCGCTCGAACGACGAGGTGACCCACCCGAACCTGATGTTCCACTTTCTTCCGCTCGCCATCCGCTATGACGGCACGCAGCCCGCGGGCGGTCACGGCTACCAGGTCCACGTCGGCCCGATGTTCTCCGACGCCCTCGGGTCGGTGAAGATCACGTCCGCCGACGCTCGCGCGAAGCCGTCGCTGCGTTTCAACTACCTCTCGACCGAGCAGGACCGCCGCGAGTGGCCCGAGGCGATCCGCTGCGCGAGGTCGATCCTTGGGCAACGCGCCTTCGCGCCCTTCGACGGCGGCGAGCTCTCGCCCGGCCCGGAGGTCGCGACCGACGAGGAGATCCTCGACTGGGTCGCGCGCGATGCAGAGACGGCGCTCCACCCGTCCTGCTCGTGCCGCATGGGCGTCGACGAGCTGGCGGTCGTCGACCCGGCGACGATGCGCGTCCACGGGCTCGAGGGCCTCCGGGTCGTGGACGCGTCGGTGATGCCCTCGATCACGAACGCAAATCTCTACGCGCCGACGATGATGCTGGCCGAGAAGGCGGCGGATCTCGTGCTCGGCGCGACTCCGCTCGAGCCGTCCCTCGCGACGTGGTATCGCCACGAGCCGGCCCACTCCGGGGTGCGAGCGTGACGACGCCGGAGTGGGAGGAGCGCGTCGCGACGGTCTGGGCGACGTTCGACGAGCGGACCGACGACGAAAACCGGGCGCTGATCGAGGAGCTCGCCGCGGAGCTTCCGGCGGACAGCGCCGTCGCGAGCTTCGAGCGCGCCTGCGTCCTCGACTCGACGGCCCGCTCCGACCTCGCAGTGCCGCTCTACCGGGAGGCGCTCGCACGCGGCCTGCCTATGGCGCGCCGGCGGCGCGCGGTGATCCAGCTCGCCAGCTCGCTGCGGAACGTCGGTGGGGCGGCCGAGAGCGTGAAGCTCCTCACGGCAGAGCTCGAATCCATGTCCGACGACCTGGACGACGCGGTACGCGCCTTCATCGCGCTCGCGCTCGTCGACGTCGGCCGCGAGCGCGAGGCCGTGTCGTATGCGCTCACCGCGCTCGCCCCGCATCTGCCGCGCTACCAGCGCTCACTCGCCGCCTACGCGCAGGCGCTCGTCCCGGACGGCAGCTAGCCGGTCGCGATCAGCGCGACGCCCGCGACGACGAGCGCCGCGCCGGAGAGACGCCCCGGGCCGACGCGCTCGCCCGCGAGTGGCGCGGCGAGGAAGGCGGCGATCAGCACGCTCGTCTC
>DASUFC010000069.1:0-4860 GCA_036274755.1 Gaiellaceae bacterium | reverse complement strand
AACGAGACCTGCGGCGCCTCAACCGCCGGCACGAGCACTTGCTCGTCGGCGTCGAGGAGGTACTGCACCATCATCATCGCGTGGTTCCGCTCCTCGACCGCCTGGCGGTAGAAGTGGGCGGCGAGCTGCGGCAGCGTCTGGGCGTCGTAGTGGACGGCGATCGCGACGTACTGCTGCGACGCGCCGAACTCGTAGGCGATCTGCTCGTTGAGTGCTTCCGTGAATCGAGACATAAGGCGATCCTATCGCCGCACGACCGCGACTCCGTGACGCCTGTAGCCGAAGACGCCGGAGGCGGCGCTGCCGCCGCCTCCGGCGTCGGATCAGGTCTGCATCCGTCAGTTGGCGGACGCGTCGACGTCGGCGGGTGCCGAGCCGAGCTGGATCCTGCGCGGCTTCGCCTCTGCGGGCTTCGGTACGCGCACCTCGAGGACGCCGTTCTCGTAGGACGCGGCGATCTTCGACTCGTCGAGCCCGGCGGGCAGGCCGACGGCGCGCGAGAAGCTGCCGTACCGTCGCTCGAAGCGGAAGAACCGCTCGCCCTGCTCCTCCGTCAACCGACGCCGTTCGCCCGTCACGGTCAGCGTGTCGTCCGCGACCTCGATGGAGATCTCGCTCTCGGCGAGCCCGGGCAGGTCGAACGCGTAGACGATGTCGTTCTCGGTCTCCCACACGTCGAGCGCCGGGATCCATCCCTCGGATCCGCGCCCTCGGCTCTCGAAGAGACCGTCGAAGAGTCGCCCCATCTCGCTCTGCATCTGGGCGATGTCGCGAAACGGCTCCCAACGTACGAGTGTCGCCATGGTGGTTCCTCCTTGCACGAGACTATCTGAAACCTAAGTATATTATCTTCGTCCATCAATGTCAAGTTTCTGGAGAGTACGATCGCGGCGTGGCAGGCATCCCCGAGACGCTCAAGGGCCGGAGCTTCACGCGCGTCGGCGACTGGAGCTCGGACGAGCTGCTCACTGCGCTCGATCTCGCGGACGAGCTGAAGGTCGAGCGCGCGCGCCGGCGTGAGCTGCGGATCCTCCCGGGTCGGACGGTCGGCCTCATCTTCCGCAAGCCCTCCACGCGCACGCGGATCAGCTCGGAGGTCGGGATCGCCGAGCTGGGCGGGATGGCGCTCTACGTCCCGGCCGCCGATCTCCAGCTCTCGCGCGGGGAGTCGACGCGCGACACCGCGCTCGTCCTCTCGCGCTTCCTGAGCGCGATCACGATCCGGACGTTCGACCAGTCGGAGGTCGACGAGTTCGCCGAGCACGCGACGATCCCGATCGTCAACGGCCTCACCGACGCGTCCCATCCGCTCCAGGCGCTGGCCGACGCGATGACGATCCGCGAGCGCTTCGGCACGCTCGAGGGCGTCCGGGTCGCGTATCTCGGTGACGGCAACAACGTCTGCCACTCGCTGATGCGGATCGCCGTCAGGACGGGGATGCACCTCGTCGCTGCCTCACCGGAGGGCTACCTCCCCGATCCCGCGGTCGTCGCTTCGTGCCGCGAGGACGCGGCAGCGAGCGGCGCGAGCATCGACGTCGTGGTCGACGCGGCCGAGGCGGTCGCCGGGGCCAGAGTGCTCTACACGGACGTCTGGACGAGCATGGGCCAGGAGGACGAGCACGAGCAGCGGCTCCGCGACCTCGCCCCGTACCGCATCGACGCCGAGAAGCTCGCAGCCGCGGCATCGGACGCGATCGCGCTCCACTGCCTCCCCGCGCACGTCGGCGAGGAGATCACCGCGGAGGTCCTCTACGGCGACCGCTCGCTCGTCTGGGACCAGGCGGAGAACCGCCTCCACGTCTACAAGGCCGTCCTCGCGCTCACGGTGCGATGAAGTTCGACGACGTCGTCCGGGAGGCGCTGGACAGCCTGCCGCCCGACATCGCGGCGGGCTTGCGGAACGTCGCGGTCGTGGTCGAGGACGAGGACCCGGACGACCCCGACCTGTACGGCCTCTTCGAGGGCGTCCCGCTCACGGAGGGCGGGCCGGCGCCCGGCGACCTGCCGAACCGGATCGCGATCTTCCGGCGGCCGCTCGAGGCGGACTTCGACGACGTTGACGAGCTTCGCGACGAGATCCGGATCACCGTCCTCCACGAGCTCGGCCACTACTTCGGGCTCGACGAGGCGCGGCTCGCCGAGCTGGGGTACGAATGACGACCTTCCTCGGTGTCGTCACCTGGATCGCGCTCGTCGTCGGCGCGCTCGTGATCGGGATCTTTCTCTTCGGCCGGCGTGGTTAGAGATCGTTCGACATGGGAATGCTCGAAACCGAACGATCGTTGACACAAGCATGGACACCATCTCGCGGTACCACACTGAGATCGAAGAGCTGAGCGAGCGGCGCGTCGGGCTCTGGAACTCGCTGTCGCTGGGACGCGACCCGGCGGTGGTGGAAGAGATCAAAGCCCTGGATGCGCGTCTCGACGAGCTCTGGGCCATGATCAGGGCAGAGCGGGCGAGGATCCGATTCGGCGAGCGTGACGAGATCGTCCGGCGGGCACGCGCCGAAGAGCGGCTCGAGCGCGCCGCCTAGCGCGGGCTCCTGCAGGGAACGCGGCGGGTTCGCCGTACCATGTCCACGTGCTCGTACGCCGCGCCGACAGCGACGATCCCGTTGCGCAGGAACGCCAGGCGCTGGCCGAACAGCGTGCCGCGCTCGAGACGCTGAAGCGCCAGCTCGCCGAGCGCGTCGACGCCGTCAAGCAACGGGAGGAGGAGCTGCGCGCTGCGATCGCGCGCGTCCAGGCCGGCCAGGCGCCGGCCGTGCTGCTGCCGCCGCGCGTCGACCCCGACTCGGACCGCATCGCCAACCGCGCCGCAGCGCTCGCCGAGCGCGAGCGCGCGGTCGCAGCCAGAGAGGCTGCGCTCGCATCCGGGGCGGCGCACCGCGACGGGGGCTCGGCAAACGGCGACGCCGCGCTGGCCGAGCGCGAGGCCGTGCTCGACGCCCGCGCCCGGCAGCTCGACGCACGGCTTGCCGAGGTCGAGGAGCGGGAACGTGCGGCCGAGGAGCGGGAGCGGATCCCGCCCGATCCAGACGCGGTCCGCCTCGCGCAGATCGACGCCCGTCTCGACGAGCTTCGCGCGGCCGAGGAGGCGTTTCTCCGCACGCGCCGTGAGCTCGCAGACCACTCCGACGCGATCGCGGCGCGCGAGCAGCTCCTCGCACAGCGCGAGCGCGATCTGGACGAGCGCGAGGACGGATGGGGCGGTCCCGACGTGCGTGAGCTCGAAGCGCGCCTCCGCAAGCTCGAGACGCAGCGCACCGCGCTCGGGCAGACCCAGGGCTTCAGCGGCGGCTTTCGCAAGCTCGAGCAGGACGGCACCCGCCGGCCTCCGACGGGCTGAAGCCACAGGGCTTTCTCAGCGAAATCCCACGTCCGGCTGGCTCAATGGGAGCTGCAGCCCGACGCAGAAGGGAGTCTCGATGAAACGGAAGATCCTGGTTGCCGGCGCAGCCGCTCTCGCGGTCGCCGGTGGCGGTGCCGCGATCGCCGCCTCGAAGAGCGGCTCGCCGCAGGAGGAGAGCAAGGCGGTCGTCGACGACGCCGCGAAGCAGCTGGGAATCACCCCGGCCAAGCTCTCGAGCGCGCTGAAGCAGGCGCTCGAGAACCGCGTCGACGCGGCGGTGGCCGCGGGCCGCCTCACGAAGGAGCAGGGCGACGAGCTCAAGAAGCGGATCGAGGCCGAGGACTTTCCGATGCTCGGCGGCTTCGGGATGGGATTCGGCCATCGCGGCGGCGGGCCGGGCATCCACCGGTTCGGCCACCTCGAGGCAGCCGCGAGCTACCTCGGCATGACCGAGGCGGAGCTCGGGACCCAGCTCGCCGGCGGCAAGACGCTCGCCGACGTCGCCAAGGCGAAGGGCAAGTCCGTCGACGGCCTGGTGTCCGCCCTCGTCGCCGACGAGAAGAAGGAGCTCGATGCCGCCGTCAAGGCGGGCCGCATCACCGAGGCGCAGGCCGACGCCTTCCTCGCGAATGCAAAGCAGCGGTTCACCGACGCGGTGAACGGGACGCTTCCCGAGGGGATGCACGGCCGTTTCGGTGGCCCGCCGGGCGGCTTCGGTGGCCCGCCCGGCGCACTGCGCCGCGGCCCGCACCGGCAAGGCGCCACGATCTGACCGAAGCACCCCGCGGCCGGGCATGAGCCCGGCCGCGGGCGGCACCTTCTCTAGCCCCGGGGCTAGGCAGGTTTGGCCCGACGGATGGGCCGCCGCGCGAGCGGTCGGCGTAGCGTCGCTCGCGTGAAGTCCGTCGCCATCTCGTTCGCGCTCACGGCCCTGGTGGCCGCCGCGGTGTTCCTCTCGTGGGGCGTCGGCATCGCTCCCGCGGCCGGCTGATCCGCCGCTGTGGGTTGTCTCAGACGGTTCTCCTCGCGGCAACGTCGTACTTCGTGACCGAGACGCGCGTGCCCGGCGTGTCTCCGGGCGCCATCGCGTTGAGCGCCGCGTCCCCCTTGGCGTAGTCGTCCTCGTTGTCGAAGAACACCACCGCGAGCGCCTTCCCGGCGGCTGCGTCGTGAAGCACGACGATCTCCGACGCGGTCAGCCCTTCCGGCGGATCACCGTGGATCTGGTCGCGGACCTGTCCGAGGCCCTCGCTGTTGACGTTCTCGAACTCGACGACGCGTGCAAGTGCCATCTCGCCTCCCAACGAATCGACAACCCAGCATTGTGAACCGACGACGGGGATCCGCCAAGCCCGAGGGGCTCGGGCGTGAGTGCGCCGGGCGTACACTTGCCGCGTGAGCAAAGAGCCGAGACGAGGTCTCTGGAGTCGACTTCTCGCGTTTCTCGGTCTTCGCAAGCCGCCTCCGGACGCAGGCGTGCGTGAGCCGCGACAACCGAAACCG
>DASUFC010000068.1:0-10007 GCA_036274755.1 Gaiellaceae bacterium | reverse complement strand
CCCCGCGCTGGAGGAAGGGCTCGACGCGGTGCGGGTCGTCGACGGCTGGGCGTTCTCCGAGCCCTGGCTCGACGAGACGGCGGCAGCGGTGGAGGCACGGCTGCGGGCGCGCGCCGAGGCGTCGCCGCTCGACCCCGGGCTTGCGCCGTCCGAGCTGCTCCCGGCGGAGCCGTGGTCGCCCACGATCCTCGGCTTGCTGCCGATCGAGCGTCGCGGGCCGAAGCTCGTGCTTCCGGGCACGTCTGCCACGCTCGGTGCCCGAGCAGACGCGGCCGCAGCGCTCGAGCGCGAGCTCGCCGCCGCCGGGCTCACCGTCACGAAGGTCGACGACGCCGAGCTCGCGCGCTTCCTCGAGGGCGAGGGGCGCGTCGTCCGGGTCGGAGACGGCTTCGCGGTCTCCGCCGGCGCCTACGAGGTGGCACGCGACCTCGTCGTGACGGAGTGCGGCGCGTCCGGGGAGATCACGCTCGCGCGCTTCCGCGACCTCGCGGGGGTGGGTCGGCGTGATGCACAGCTTCTCCTGGAGCGAATGGACGCCGACGGCGTCACCCGCCGCATCGGCGACCGGCGCGTCCTGCGCCGGGCCGCCCGCGCCGACGGACGCTGAGCACGAGTTGCGACAATCCCAGCGACAGCGACCGAGAGGAGGCCGAGATGGCAGGGAAGTCCGACTTCACCGAGCAGGAATGGGAGGATCTGCGAAAGGGGGCAACCGGGGCCGGGCTGCTCGTCTCGGTCAGCGACCGGAGTTTCTTCGACACGTTCAAGGAGGCCTCGTCGCTCGCGAAGCACGTCAAGGGCGCGCGTGACAGCGACAGCCAGCTCGTCAAGGAGCTCGCCGCGGAGGGCGGCACCGGGTTCGGGATGGTCGCGTCTCCGAACGAGGTGCAGGGCGGCACGTTCGAGTCGCTCGAGGCGTCCGTCGCGACGCTCCAGGCGAAGGCGCCGGACGAGCTCGAGAGCTACCGCGCGTTCGTGCTCGAGCTGGCCGAGTCGGTCGGCAGGGCCGCAGGCGGCGGCGACCAGGCCGAGGCCGAGACGATCGCGAAGATCAAGTCCGCGCTCGGGTAGCGCCGACGACGTCGGTCGAGCGCCCGTCCCGCCGGCTCGCGGAGGGCTACCCTCCGCGGCGGAGCGGCATGGGCCCGGTGGCCCAGCAGGTCTTCAAAACCTGTGCGGTCGTGTAGCCCACGGCTCGGTCGGTTCGACTCCGGCGCCGCTCCGTCAAGCCACTCGCGGCGTGGCGACCGGGCTCGCGCGGCGCTACCCGTGGGGTTAGGTTAGGCGCGGAGGCGGGGCCGCACCGGCCGCGCAGGAGGATCTCGCTCGAAGCCCGACCAGTGGCCAACTGACGAACCGACCGGAGGAAGACGTTATGGCAGGTCAGGGAAAGCTGGAATCGGGTCAAGGGCGGTCGGTTTCGCTGCGCGGTACGCGCGTCGTGTTCAAGGTCGAGAGCGACAGCGCGACGGGCGCGAGCCTTACGGAATGGAATGCGCTTCCCGGTTTCGACACCGGGCTGCACGTCCACGAGCGGCTCGAGGAGACCTGGTTTGTCCTCAGTGGCGAGCTCGAGTTCCGCGTCGGCGACGAGGCGTTCACAGCAGGAGCCGGGGCGACGGTCTTCGTGCCGCCACACGTTCCGCACGCCTTCGCCAACCGAGGCGTGGCCGACGCTACCTTCCTGCTGACGTTGTCGCCTCCGGGCCATGACCGCTACTTCGACGAGCTCGCCGAGGTCCTTGCGGTCGACGGCCCGCCGGACCCGGACGCGATCGCCAACCTCCGGGAACGCTACGACACGCGCCAGATCGAAACTCTCTCCACGCGCTGAAGACGCTGACGTACTCCCCTGTGCGTCGAGCGTCGATGCGTCGATGCGCGGCGTCGAGTCCGACAGCGGTCTGAGCTCCCGGAGTGGTCTAGCCGGAGACCACCAGCTTCCGCAAGCGGCAGCGTTCGCGGACGACGCATGTCGCCTCGCGGGCCTCGAGCTCCGGAAGCGCGTGGGACGGCAGTTCTCGTTCCTTTCTTGCGAAGTCCTCGACGAGGTCCCGTCCTGTCGCGTAATGCTTCAGGACGTCGTGGTCGTCGACGCCATGCTCGACCAATTCGCCCGCTCGGATCAGAGCGTCGACCGCCGCGACCGCGGCGTCGGCCTTTGCGAAGAGCCGCCCGCCGCGGATCGCGCAGACGGCTCGGCCGTCGATCTCGACGACGGGATCCGGGCGGATCACCTGCAGGTCGAGAACGACGCCTGACGGCCGCACGGCGTCGACCATGTTGCGCAGGACGTGCACGACGTCCTCCGGTTCCACGCATCAGAGCGCCCATGAGAAGACCACGAGGTCGAATCCGTGACGCGGGATGTCGATCTCCGTCCCCGATGCAACCTCGAACGTCACTCGCTGGGCGAGCTCCTCAGGCAGCGTCCTGCGGGCACGCCGGACGGCATCGTCGTCCGGGTCGAACGCGAGGACGTGGCAGGCGTCGTGCGCGATGAGCTCGGTGAGTCGGCCGTCACCGCAGCCCAGCTCGACGACGCGCTTCCCGCTGAAGTCAGCCAGCCGTCGCAGGGCTGCGATGTGCGCCCCTTCGGGGTCGAGGACCCACGACCGATCGCTCATTCGCGTGGTTTGTACGCCTTCAGCGTGGTGCCGTAGGCACCGTACTTCTTGGCCTTGCGGCGGGTGTCCTCGAACGCCGAACGGGAGTACGTGTCGACGAGCTGTCCGGTCTCGATCCGCTCGAAGCCGTGTCTTTCGAGGAACCTGGCGTACGCTGCCTCCAGCAGCGCCCCGGCAATTCAGCCGGTCCAGAGGTCGATGTTCCGTCGCCCCTCGTCGCTCACGGGATTCTGGATCGTCACGTCCGCGATCTGGATGCGCCCGCCGGGCTCGAGCACCCGGAAGAGCTCGGCGAACACGGCGTCTTTGTCGGGGATCAAGTCGATGACGCCGTTCGAGATGACGACGTCGAAGCTCCTGTCGTCGAACGGGAGCTGCTCGGCCTCGGCTTCGACGAACTCGACGTTGCTCGCGCCCATCTCGGATGCGGCGGTACGGGCCCGGGCGAGCATCTCGGGTGTCATGTCGATCCCGGTCACGTATCCGTCGGGGCCGACCATCTGGGAGGCGACGAGGGAGTCGGTGCCTGCGCCGGATCCGACGTCGAGCACACGCTCTCCCCGCACGAGACGACCGAGGCTCCATGGATTGGCGACCCCGGCAAAGGACGCGACGGCGCCGTCGGGCACCTTGGCCAGCTCGGTCGGATAGTCGAGGTCCTCGGCCCAGGCGCGACCGGTGGGGAAGATGAAGCCCCGCTCCGGCTCCTCGGACACGCAGGCGTACGTCTTCTTGATCTCGCTCTTCAGGAGCGAGACGTCGATCTCTGTGTCAGTGGACATCGCCGCTCCTCAGTAGCTGAACACCGTTGCACCGTCACCGATCCAGTCCCAGAGGGGTGTCGCCCCACCGAGCTCTGCGTTCGCCACCAGCTGGTCCTTGTCGAGCTTCCGCGCGTCGAAGCAGATCGGGCAGACCATCAGCTGGCCACCGTTGTCGGCGTACTGCTGGAACAGTCGCGCGAGCGGCGGGCAGCCCTCGCAGGCAACCGCGTCGGCGTGCCCCGGCAGGCCGAGCCGGACTGCCTCCTTGGTGAGGAACATCGTCACCGGCTTGCCCTGCTCAGCGGCCGCGCCTGCGACGAGGAACGCGATCATCACGCGCTCCGCATCCTCGAGTCCGGTCGCAAGGTTTACGACGACCTTGGTGTTGTCGGGCATCTCGGTCCCTCCTTCGCGCTCGATGGCAGTGTTGTCCGTCACCTCATGACGGCGGGCAGGAGTGCGTGGCGTGCTTGCCACGATGTGCTCGCGACCAGGAGACCGCTCGTGGCGGTCAGCACGGTGACGATCACGATTGCCGCTCGGGGGGAGGCCGCGTCCGCGGCGATCCCCGCCACGATTGCCCCCGCGACGAAGCCGAAGTCGCGCCAGAAGCGGTACACGCCGATCACTCGCGCACGGTCTCGGGGCTGGGTCACATCCGAGACGGCGGCGATCAGCGTCGGGTAGACCATCGCCGTTCCGGCCCCGAGGACGAGCGCCGCTGCCAGTGACGGAGCGAAGGCCCCGCCGCCCGCGACGAGCATCGCCAGGGCGGCGGCTTGCACGAGCATTCCGCCGACGATCAGTGGCTTCCGGCCGATGTGGTCGGAGATCCATCCGGTGACGAGCTGCCCGGCCCCCCAGACGAGCGGGTAGGCGGCCGCGACGATGGCGATCTCCCGCACGCTTGCGCCGTTCGCGGCCAGATAGAGGGGCGCGAGGCCCCACGCGAGCGCGTCGTTGAGGTTGTTCACGAGCCCGGCCTGGTTGCAGGAGCGGAGCACAGGGTCACGCAAGGTGGCGTACGCAAACGCTCCGCGCAGGCCCGAGTGAGCAGGGCCCAGACGCTCGTCCTGCTCGAGCGCCACATGCCCCGCGGTGTCCTGGACGGCGAGGGCGCTGACGACGAGCCCCGTCACCGCGACCGCCGCCGCCCCGACCCAGACGATGGTGCGCGGCGCGTAGCTTGCGGCGAGCGCCCCCGTGCCGAACGCTGCGATTGCGACGCCGAGATACCCTGCCGCCTCGTTCAGCCCGAGTGCGAGCCCGCGGCGGTTCGGGCCTGCAAGGTCGATCTTCATCACCACGGTCATCGACCAGGCGAAGCCCTGGTTGACACCGAGCAGGAGGTTCGCGAGGACGACGTACCACCATGACGGCGCCAGGCCGATCAGGACGGGCACCGGGAGCGCGACCAGCCAGCCGAGGACGAGCAGGCGCTTGCGTCCGAGCCGCTCCGCGAGCTCGCCGGAGACGAGGTTGGCGAGCGCCTTGGCCGCGCCGAAGGCGACGACGAACGCGAGGATCGCAGCAGTCGACTCGATCCCGAACTCGTCGGACCCGATCAGCGGAAGCACGCTGCGCTCCAGCCCGACCATCGCGCCGACCAGTGCGTTGAGCCCGACGAGCAGGGCGAACTGCGCGGCGTTGGCCCGCAGGCCGAGGACGAGCGCCGCCATCAGGGCGTCGCCACCTCGACGACGCCGCGGTTCGCGGCGACGATCCGCGACTGCTCGGCCGGAGGAGGCGGCGCAGCCGCCAGCACCGCATCGGCGAAAGCATCGGGGTCGGAGAGCGCGAGGAGCGGGTTGTGCGCGCGCTCGAAGCCGATCGAGGAGATCGGGTTCCCCGAGAGGCCGCGTCCGCAGACCGAGCCGCCGTAGTGACTCGGGTAGAGGACGACGTGGTCGGGCAGCTCGAGCAGACGCCGTAGGCTCGCCTGCAAGGTGAGGGCCTGACCGCGGGTGTCACCGGCGACGTGGAGATCAGGGCGGCCGACGTCGCCGATCAGCAGCGAGTCACCGCTGAAAACGAGCCACGGCTCCGGCGTCCCGCGGCGTTCGTCGGCGACCGTGTACGCATGATGCGCCGGCGCGTGGCCCGGCGTGGCGACCGCCGTCACGAGCGTGTTCCCGAGTCGAACCGTTGCTCCGTCCGCCAGGGGCTCGTGGTCGAACTCGACCCCGGCAGCCGCCGGGAGGTAGGCGGTCGCCCCCGTCCGCTCGACGAGGGCCGGAAGACCGGAGACGTGATCCGCCTGGACATGCGTCTCGAACACGGCGACGATCGGCGAGCCGATCGCGTCAGCAGCCGTCAGGTAGTCGTCCACGAGCTCGGCATGCGGGTCGACGACCGCCAGCTTCCCGTGCGTCGCGCAGCCGAACAGGTAGCTCGCACAAGACGTCGAGTCGTTCAGGAAGGGGCGGAGCAACATCGAATCTCGTCTCAGGCGGGCGTCTCCACCGGCAGACCCGCTCGGCGCCATTCGGGGTAGCCGACGTCCAGCCGTCGGGCTTTCAGACCGCGGGCGCGCAGGAGGCGAACGGCGTCGTCGGCGTACACGCAGTAGGGGCCGCGGCAGTACGCCACGATCTCGTGCCGCCCGCGCAGGGTCGGTACCAACGCGTCGAGCGCGCGCAGAGGCACCGATCGCGCGCCGGCGATGTGGCCCGCGCGAAACTCGGTCTCCGGGCGCACGTCGAGCAGGACGACGTCTCCCCGCGCCAGCCGCACCTCGAGCTCGGCGGTCGAGACCTGGTCGAGCTCGTCTCGCTCGCCCAGGTACTCGTCGGCAAGCACGCTCACCTCCGCCACGTGCCGCACGGCCACGTCCCGGACCGTCGTCCACAGCTCGCCGACCGTGTCACTCGCGAGCCGATAGAAGACGCGCGTTCCGTCGCGCCGCGTTCGCACGAGCCCGGCGCGTGCCAGGACCCGCAGGTGTTGCGACGTGTTCGCGGCGCTCTGGTCGATCTCGCCGGCGATCTCCTCGACCGATCGCTCTCCCTGAGCGAGGAGATCGACGATCTCGGCGCGCCGGCCGCTGCCGAGCGCCTGCGCCACGGATGCCAGCGCATCGAACAGCGCCGTCTTTGCTGGGCTCCTCGCCACAGACACAAGTTATCACTTGAATACTTGTAGTCAATGCACGCCCCTTCGCCTGCCCGGGGCCGTGCTCGACCTGTGGCGCTAGCCGCCGGTGATCGCCGCGATCACGTGGACCCGCGAGCGGGGCTCGAGCGGTGTGTCGAGCCCCGCCCGCTCACGATCGACGTACACGTGGATGTGCATCCGGATCTGCCCGCCGCTCGGGTCGCACAGCCGGTCGCGCAACCCCGGCCACTGCGCGTCGAGCCGGCCGATCGCGTCGTCGACCGTCGCCGCCTCGAGGTCGAGGCGACGCGGTAGCCCCGCGAAGAGCGGCATCAGCGTGGTCGGCAGGTGGATGTCGGCCATCAGTCGACGATCGCGACCTCGACCGACGAGATCGCGGGCAGGTAGCTCGCGATCTCGCTCCAACTCTCACCGTCGTCGGCGCTCGCGTACACCTGGCCGGTGCTCGTGCCGAAGTAGTAGCCGGGCGCGTCGTACGTGTCGCCCGTCATTCCCTGGCGTAGGACGCCGAGATGCGCATTCTCCTGCGGGAGGCCGTTCGCGAGACGCTCCCAGCTCGAGCCCGCGTCCTTCGTCCGCCAGACCGCCGCTCGACCGTCGGGCATCGTGCGGCCATGGCCCGGGTCGAGCGGGATCACATGGAAGGTGTCGCGGTCGTGGGGATGGGCCGCCGCGGCGAACCCGAACTCGGTCGGCAGCCCCTCGGTGATCTCCGTCCACGACGCACCGGCATCGTCCGAGCGATGCATGCCGACATGATTCTGCTGGTACATCCGCTGCTCGTCGGCGGGTGAGCGGACGAACTTGTGGACGCAGAAGCCGACCTCTTCGTGCTCCCGCGGCCAATCGGTGCGCAGACCGCGGTTTCGCGGCGTCCACGTCTTGCCGTCGTCGGTCGTCTCGAACAGGCTGACGCCCTGCACGATCGCCCACACGCGGGCAGGGTCCTTCTCGTCGGCGGTGATCGCCGAGATCCCGAGGTGGCCGGGCGGCTGGTTCGACGGATCGTCCCAGTCCTCGCTTCCGGGCTGGCCGGCGAGCATCGAGTACGGAGACCACGTCGCACCGTCGTCGCGGCTCTCGAAGATCCCCGGCGCCTCGACACCGACGAGCACGCGGCCGTGCGCAGCCGACAGACTCGTGACCTTGGAGAGCTTGCGGCCGTCCTCGTACGCGAGCCCCTCGCTCGACTGCGTCCACGTCTCGCCCAGGTCGCCGCTACGCCAGATCGACGAGCCGTGCCATTCGCTCGCGGCCGCGGCGTAGATCGCGCCAGAATCCTGGTCGAAGACGCCGTGGTAGACCGGCCAGCCTTCGCAATACGGCCCTCGCATCGACCACTTCCTGCGGTCGGCGTCGCTCTCGAGCACGAACAGGCCCTTGCGTGTCCCAACGAGCAGCAGCGTGCGTGACACCTCGCATACCTCCTACAGACGGGTTCGATAACGCCTGAGACTCCGGCCGCTGCAAGAACTCATCGGTGCGGGCCACGTGTCCAGTCGGGTCGGGTTCGAGCAGGTCGAGCGACAGGACGCTCGCCCATGCGAGCACAGTGTCTTCCGGGCGGCTCGTCCTCGCCTGGGACCGTTAGGAAGCGTGAGCAGCCAGAAACGGCTCAACAACGCCGACGACGATCTCCGGGCGTTCGAGAAATCCATAGTGGTTCGCGCCGGAAACCACAGCCAGCTGACCTTGCGGGATCGCCTCGGCGATCGCCGCCGACGACGCGACCGGTACCGGATCACGCTCGCCGTGAACGACGAGGGTCGGGCACGTGATGCTGCCGAGCTTCATTGGCAATGCGTGCTCGCCGAAGTCGGCGAAGATGCGCTTCGCAGTATCGCGGTTCCTCGTTCTGTTCTCGGTGAGCCGGTAATGCGTAGCGAGGGCGACCTCGCGGTCGTTGAAGAAGGGGATGTAGAGCAGTTGGTAGTAGCGTTCGACAGCGGCGACATCACCAGCTTCGAACTCGGGCGAGCTCTCGACGCGCTCCATCTCTTCGGCCTCATCCGGCGTTCGTCGCGATTTCATCTTCTTCCCGAACTCCTCGCGGTGCTCCGGAGCGAAAGGTGGCGCCGGGTTCAGGAGCACGAGTGCACGAACCCGCTCCGGTCGCGTCGCGGCATAGAGCGCGACCATGTGCGCAGCGAGTGAGTGCCCGACGAGAGCGACCCGCTCGAGCTCGAGGCCGTCGAGGACCGCATCGAGGTCGGTGAGCGTGCCCGCGGTCGAGATGCTGTCCACATCGCCAGCCGGACTTGAGCCGCTTCCGCGCTCGTCGACGTAGATCACCTCGCGAGTGGTCGCAAGCGAGTCCAGCGCGGGGCGCAGGTGCTCGAATCCGAATCGCGGCCCGCCCGGGATGATCACGACCGGCGCTCCTCCTCCGATCCGCAGGTAGGCGAGCTCCGTACCGGAAGCCGGCACCGCGCCCGTTCGCTCAGCGGCTGCAGACATTGTGAGGAGTATCTCAACTTGGCTCGCGGACGCAAGCGCCGCTGCTGTCAGGCAACATTCTCGCACGCTGGGGCACCGCGCGAACGCCTCGCCTGGGGGCAGATAAGTCCCGCGCGGTGCGCGGTTGTTCTCAACTGTGACTTGCTTCAAGCCGGCCTCGGCCTGAGACTTTGAGCGGTGGAAAGCCCTCAGGTTCGATACACGAAAAGTGGCAACGTCAACATCGCCTTCGCGACCCTTGGCGACGGGACGTTCGACCTGGTGTTCGTCGGTGGCTGGGTGTTGTCGGCGTTCGAGGCGGCGTGGGATGGCCCGGCGGCCGACACGCTGAGCCGACTCGCCTCGTTCTCGCGGCTGATCCTGTTCGACAAGCGTGGCACGGGCTTCTCCGACCGCTCGACCGGCGTCCCCGATCTCGAGACGAGGATGGACGACATCCGTGCAGTGATGGACGCCGTCGGATCCAAACGCGCGGCTCTGCTCGGCGCGTCCGAAGGCGGACCGATGACGCTGCTGTTCGCCGCGACCTATCCGGAGCGGACTGCAGCTGTCGTGCTGTACGGCACCGGAGCGTGCTTCCAGCAATCCGTCGACTATCCGTGGGCGCCGACGCCCGAGATATGGCGCCGGGTCATCGAAGGGGCGTCTGAGCGATTCGGCACGGAGGAGTGGCTCGACGAATGGCTGACGCGGTACTCCCCCAGCATCGCCGGCGACGAGAGCGCGAAGCGTTGGTGGCGAAGATGGGTGCGCACGAGTTCGAGCCCTGGCGCCGCAGCGGCGCTCTTTGCCATGAACAAGGACATTGATGTTCGCCACGTCCTCTCGTCGATCAGCGCGCCGACGCTCGTGCTTCATCCCGTGGGAGACCGGCTCATCGCGGTCGAGGGAGGGAGGTACATCGCACAGAACGTGCTAGGCGCGAGCTTCGTCGAGCTTCCGGGTGACGATCACGGCTGGTGGGTCCGCCCGGAGGAGATCGGTGACAATGCAGAGCGCTTCCTCCGCGGCCTGTGGGAGAGTGGCGAGTGGGACGAGGTCGAGC
>DASUFC010000067.1:0-4123 GCA_036274755.1 Gaiellaceae bacterium | reverse complement strand
CGGCGTCTCCGGCCAGGCGTCCGCGACCTCGTCCGCGTCGACGCGTGCGATGTCGCAGATCACGAGATCGGGCGCGTCGGCGCTGTCGCTCGTCACGAGGCGATGCCCCGCGAGCAGGACGTCCAGCCTCGACCGGACCATCAGGTCGACCCCCACCAGCAGGATCGTCGCCATGGTCATGGTTCTAGCACGGTCGGAGGAGGGTTCGTGAGTCTCGAGCAGGGGCTCGAGCTGATGCGTGCCGAGCGCTGGTTCGACGCGCACGAGGCGCTCGAGGACGAGTGGCGCGATGCGCCCGAGGCCGAACGGGACTTCCTGCAGGGACTCGTCCACGTGACGGTCGCCTGGTACCACGCCGCGAACGGCAACCGTCCCGGCGCCGAACGGCAGCTCGAGAAGGCCGCGCGGCGTCTCGGCCCGTACCGGCCCGCCCACCGAGGGGTCGACGTCGCCCGCGTCCTCGGCCAGGTCGAGGCGGCGTCGGCCCGCGTCGCCGAAGGCTTGCTCGACCTGCTTCCGGTCAGGGTGTCCGCCGTCGCGGCGGAGTGAGCCTCCGGGGCCGGAGGCCGGCTTCGCCGGCCGGGAGGCCAAGCCGCCGGTGCCGGGTCGCAACCGCAGAGGAGGGGGCTCGTGGGGGAACCAGGGGTTCCCCCAGGTCAGAACACTGGCTCGAGCCCGATCCGCTCGAGCGCGCGGTTGACGTAGATCCGCAGGACGTAGAAGCGGCCGAAGAAGAGGAGGAGGCCCAGCACGACCATGACGAGCCCGCCCGCGAACTGGATCGCGCGGTAGTGGTCGCGCAGCCAGCGGAACGCGCCCATCGCCCGCGTGAAGAGCGCGCCCGCGAGGACGAACGGGATCGCGAGGCCGAGCGAGTACACCGCGAGGAGAGCGGCGCCCTCGAGCGCGGTATCCGAGGAGCCGGCGAGGACGAGGATCGCCGCGAGCACCGGGCCGATGCACGGGGCGGCACAGACCGCGAACGCGCCGCCGAGAAGCACACGCGAGCCGCGCGAGCGCGCTCCCTGCACGAGCCCCGCCCCGACCAGCCGCTCGGGCCAGGGCAGGAGGCCCATGAACGCGAGCCCGAAAACGACGAGGACGAAGCCCGCAACCTCCTCGAGCAGGAACTGGTCGCGGAACAGGCTGCCGCCGAGGAGTGACGCGCCGACGCCGAGGAGCACGAAGAACGCCGTGAAGCCGAGGACGAACGGGATGCTCGACGTCACGACCCGGCGCGCAGTGCCGGGCCGGCCGAGATCCTCGGCCGACACCGCGGAGACGGTCGAGAGGTACCCCGGCACGAGCGGGAGCACGCAGGGAGCGAGGAACGAGAGGAACCCCGCGAGCAGCGCAACGGGGATCTCGCTCCAACTCATGCGTCGAAGCGCTCGAGCTCTGCGTCGACGCGGCGCTCGAGCGCCGGGTCGAGCGGCGCCGGCGGAGGCTCGTCCGCACGGCGGCGGCGCCAGCCCCACGCGATCGCGCCGACGCCCACCGCGCCCGCGGCGAGGATGCCGAGCGGGACGAGCCAGGCGAGGAGGTCGAAGCCCCTCTTCGGCGGCTCGGCGACGACCGCAGGCCCGAACTGCGCGACGAGCTCGGCGCGGATCTGTTTCTCCGTCTTGCCTTCGGCGAGCGAGGACCGGATCATCTGCTTCATCCGCCGCGCGATCGGCGAGTCGGACTGGTCGAGCGTCGTCTTGCACGTCGGGCAGACGAACTCGGCCTCGAGATCGGACGGGCTCGGGGCCGCGACCACCGACGCGGTCGCCGCGAGCGACGCAACGACGACCGCCACGATCAGCACAACCCGGGTGGCCATGTCAGGACGTGTTGCCGAGCGCGAGCGCGACCCCGCGCTGGAACGCGTCGCGGTTCCGCTCGATGTCGACGGCACCCTCGATCCGCTCGCCGACGAGCTTGCCCGTGCGGTCGACGAAGAAGGTCTCCGGGAATCCGCGCACGCCCCACTTCCCGACGGTCGAGCCCTTGCCGTCGTAGACCACCGGGTAGCTCAGGCCGTACCGCTTCATGAAGCGGCGCGCATCCTGGCGGAAGTCGTTGACGTCGACGCCGAGCACCACGAGCCCCTGGTCACGGTAGCGCTCGTACGTCTTCTGGAGGACCGGCGCCTCGTCGCGGCAGGGAATGCACCACGACGCCCAGAAGTTGACGACGACCGCCTTCCCTTTCAGGTCGGCGACGGCGAGCTGCCCGTCGCGGTCGAGGCGGTCGAGCGTGAACGCCGGCGCGTGCACGAGCTTGCCCTCGGCGAGCTCGTCCGCCGCGCCCGTCGTCCTGCCGAACGCGACCTTCCAGATCAGCAGCGCGAGCAGCGCCGCGACCCCGATCAACGCAGCCAGCTGCGCGATGCGCTGGACGCGCCCCGGCCCTGCGTCCGAGCTCACGCCGGGACGATGAACACGGGCGTCCCGACGTCGACCCTCTGAAAGAGCCACTCGACCTGCGGGATCAGCATCCGGATGCACCCGTGCGAAGCGGAGTAGCCGATCGACGCGGCGTCCGGCGTCCCGTGGATCCCGACATACGGGGACGAGATCCCCATCCACCGCGTTCCGAGCGGGTTCCCCGGCCCCGGCGGGATCGCCACCGCGCCCTCCGCCCAGGCGGAGCCCTGGGGCGGATACCACCAGGGGTTCCGCTGCATCGTCACGATCTCGTAGCTCCCGAGCGGCGTCGGGTACGAGGACTGTCCGGTCGCGACGCGGAAGGTGCGCTTGAGCTTGTCGCCGTTGTAGTAGAGGAGCTGGTTCGAGCCGCGCTTGATCACGATCGCCTTGCCGAGGTCGGCTTCGGTGATCTTCGGGTCGAGCTCCTGGAAGGGCAGCTCGAGCGAGCGCTCGTGCTTGCGGATCGCAAGGGAGACCTGCCGCGCCGCGACGGTCTGCATCAGCCGCCGGCCGGGCTTCGACGGATGCGCGACGGGGACGTAGTGGCGCAGCGTGAGGCTTGCGTCGACGGGCTGCCGGTCGGTCCGTTTCGCGAGATCGCCGAGGAAGCGCTTCAGCTTGCCGTTCGCGACGTCGACCGTGAGCGGAACCTTGAAGCCTTCGCTGCGCACACGCACCGCGGTCGTGACGGCCTTGGCGACGTACGTGTCCGCGCCGAGCTCCTCCGGGGTGACGCGAATCTTCTTGTTCGGCGAGACAACGAGCGTGATGGGCTTGCCGAACCGCTGCTCGACGAGCGCGCGTGCCTCGACGCGCGTGAGCCCGCCGACGAGCAGCCCGCCGATCGTGACGCCGGGCTGGATCAGCTTCGGCCCGCGCGGGACGGGAACGGTCGTCGTGGGCGGCGCCGTCGTCGTGTCGCCCGGCTCTGTCGTCGTCGTCGGCGCCGTCGTCGTCGTGGACGGCGTCGTCTCGTCGGCCGCCGCGATCGGCGCGAGCACGATGAAAAGCGCGACTGAGCAGGGAAGAACGGCGGCTGTCGCCAGTCGTCGCATCCGTGTGAGTGTATCCAGGGGCTTGGTCGGAGCGGGTGAACGAACTGTTATGTGCGGATCGCCGCGAAGATCCCCGGATCGTTCGTGATCACGCCCGCGACCCCTGCCTCGACGACGCGGTGCAGATCGGCGGGGTCGTCGACCGTCCAGGCGAGGACGGGGGCTCCGAGCGCGCGCGCACGGGCGACAGCGCGCGGTGTCACGAGCGCGTGCTGGAGCATGAGCGCGGTCGCCCCCGCGCGCCGGATCATGCGGGGCAGGACGGCGGGCGCGGCCGCCCTGAGCGCGACCAGTCCCGCGCGGAGCACCGGCTCCAGCACTCGCCGGCGCGAGACGCCGTAGCGGTCCTCCGGGTACGTGAAGCCGATCCGCACCGCAGGCGCTTCACGCGCGACGGCGCGCAGGCTCGGCACGTGGAAGGACGAGACGACCGTCCGCCGCTCGAGCCCGTGCCGCCTGAGCGCCGACGTGAGCTCGTCGAGCCGGGTCGTCAGCTTGAGGTCGACGTGGAGCCCGAGCTCCGGCGCCTCGTCGACGAAGAACTCGAGCGCCTCGTCCAGCGTCGGCAGCTCCGGCGCGACCTCGCGCAGCTCGGCGAGCGAGCGTTCGCGCACCGAGCCGGCCGCAGCGCCGTGGCTCACCTCGTCGAGCCTG
>DASUFC010000066.1:0-25615 GCA_036274755.1 Gaiellaceae bacterium | reverse complement strand
CCTGCAGGTGCTCGAAGGAGCCCGCTCGTTGCTGACGCGCGGCCGCGTCCGATTCGTCTACTCGGAGTTCAACGTCCTGCAGGAGCGATCGCACATGAGCGGCGGGGCGCTGCTACCGCTCGCCGGACTCCTCGACGGGCTGGGCTTTGACCTCGTCGCGACCTACACGCAGGACGTCGTACTCGACGGCGGGCTCTTCGTCGTCGGCAACGCGCTGTTCGCCCTGGACCCCGCCCGCGAGGAGGCGCGTCCACGTGAGAGAGTCGGCGCGTCGCCGCACGTGCGACCGAGAACCGGCCGGGTGCGTCGGCTGCCAGCACCCCGACCACGGCGGCTCCCTGGGCCGCAGGCACCGCGAACGCGGGCAGTCCTTGCCGCGCTCGGTGGCGTTGTTGCGTTCCTCGTGGCCGCCGCTCTGATCGAGACGTTCACGGACCGCGATTGGCGGTTGTCGGCACTCGAGTGGCCGGAGGCTGTCGGGACCGCAGCGCTTCTCGTCCTCGTCACGACGCTGCTGCTGGTCGCGGCTCAGCACGTCGCGTCTCGTCGCCCATCGTTCAGGAGCCAGGCCTAGCCGACACCTGCGCACGAGGATCGCGGTTTTTGTCTCGTCGCGCCCTTGCGTCTCGTTCGAGAACCTGTCAGTCTCGGCGCCGCTGACGGGACGAGCGCCACGACGCGGCGAGCGCGGAGAAGGGAGTTGGTGCGATGAGGCGTCCATCGACGGACCGAAGCCGACGACACTGGCTCAGGATGGGCGCCGCGGCGATACTCGGTGCAGGCATCGCACTCGTCGGAGCAACCCAGTCGACGGCCAGGCCGACCGCGAACAATGTCGGGGTCCAGCTCGGAATCGGCTCGCTGGGGATCATCGAGATCGACAAGACGACGGTGCCCAGGGACTTCTCGTTGAGCGTCATCGCGACGGGGGACGCGCCCGCGCCGGTCACCGTCGAATTGCAGTTGTCGTCGGGACTTCAGCTGGGCGCGCCCGCTCCAGGCTCCGCCGGCACGTGCTCGCAAACGGCAGCGCCGGTCTGCACGGGCACGCTGAACCAGACAGCGGGCGGCACGTACGCGTTCTGGTCTTGGAGGATGAGCTCCGTCGAGCCGGGCGACTACGTCGTCACCGCGTCGGTCACGTCTCCTGAGGTCGATCCTGATCTCTCGGACAACAGTCGATCGTTTCGTTTCACCGTTGCAGCGCCGACGTCCGGAGGCGGAGGCGGAGGCGGCGGTGGCGGCACCTCGCTCGAGGTGAGTCGGGCGAAGATCTCGCCGGCGACACCAAGAGCCGGCAGGTCAGTCGTCGCCGCGGTGCGAGTCACGAGCGAGGGCTCTCCCGTGCGGCCGACCCGCGTCACGTGTGCGGCGAGAGCCGGGGCGGTGAACCTCGAGGGAAAGGGGAAGGCCGCGAGCGGTTCGGGTTCCTGCACCTTCTCGACCACGGCCAACGCAAAGGGGAAGATGCTCCGCGGGACCATCTCCGTGCGCGCGCTCGGAAAGACGGTTCGACGCACGTTCAGCGCGAGACTTCGATAGTCGTCGGACCTGACGCCGCGGCGACTCGCCAGGGAAGATGCGTCACGCCCGCGGCGTCTGGTGGACAACGAGCGAAGGAGCAGCCATGCAGCAGCTGACGACAAGTGCAACCTTCACGGATCGGCCGCTCGACGACGAGATGCTCACCACGATCGTCGCCCGGAGCGTGCTCGAGGCGGCGCTCGCCGAGGACGAGAAGGCCGAGCTCTGGTTCGAGATCGGACGCGACGACGACGAGACGACGCGTCTGGCGATCGACCTCTCCGCCGCCGACCTCGAGGAGATCCTCCGCCTCTCGAGCAGCGACGACATCGCACTCACGCTCGACGCGGACGGCGTCGCGGGGCTCTTCGACGAACCCGAGGTCGAGGCTCACGGTCTCAAGGGCGCAATCGCGATCGCCGTGACAGGCGCTGCGATTCTCGTTCCCGCGGGGCAGGCTGCGGTTCCGCAGTCCGTTGGCGTTGCGGCCACCGCGCAGCGCGCGAACGTCGCGGCGACGACCCAGGTGTCAAAGGTCGCAGCCACGACGCAGGTGTCGAGGGTCGCAGCCAGGACGCAAGTGGCAAGCGTTCAGGCGAGGCTCGCGAAGAGCAACGCAGCCAAGCACACCTCGTTCAAGGTGCTCCGGAGCGGTCTCGCCCGCTAGGAGCTCGCTGACGGCTTCGCGCCGCCGGCGACGCGTGTCATCCGCTCGACGAGGGCGGCCGGCGCGTGCTCGCGGCCGAGGACCTCACCGCCGCGGGTAGGTTTCCGGCCGTGCCGGCTGTTCTCATCGACGGGAAGGAGCTCGCCCTCAAGGTGCGGGCGGAGGTGGCCGAGGACGTTCGCGCCTACGGCGGCCCCGTCTGCCTCGCGACCATTCTCGTCGGCGACGACCCTGCCTCGCACACGTACGTCGGGGCGAAGCACACCGCGTCGCACGAGGCCGGCATCGACTCGCGCGACCATCGCTTCCCGGCCGACACCGAGGAGAGCGTCGTCCTCGACCTCATCGCCGAGCTCAATGCCGACGACGAGGTCGACGGGATCCTCGTCCAGCTGCCCCTGCCCGACCACATGGACGAGCCGAAGGTGCTGCGCGCCGTCGATCCACGAAAGGACGTCGACGGCTTCCACCCCTCGAACGCCGGACTGCTGTTCCTGGGCGAGCCGTTCCTCGTGCCTGCGACGCCCTCTGGAGTCATGGTGATGCTTGCCCAGCACGGGGTGGACCTGAAGGGCAAGGAGGCGGTCGTGATCGGCCGCAGCGAGATCGTCGGCAAGCCGATGGCCATGCTGCTCCTCGCCGAGCACGCCACGGTCACGATCTGCCACTCGCGCACGGTCGACCTCGCCGAGCACGCGAGACGCGCGGACGTCCTCGTCGCCGCCGTCGGACGCGCTGGCCTCGTCACGCCGGCCATGGTGAAGCCGGGCGCGACGGTCATCGATGTCGGTGTGAACCGCAACGCGGAGGGCAAGCTGGTCGGCGACGTCGACCCCGCCGTGTTCGAGGTGGCGGGCCTGATGACGCCCGTGCCCGGTGGCGTCGGCCCCATGACGATCGCGATGCTCCTCCGCAACACCCTCACAGCTGCGCAACATCGTCGCCCGCGAGTTGCGTCCGCCCGGTCCTAGGCGCTAGCTTTCCGCCTGTTGTGTACACCAGCGTCGGCTCCGCGCGGGCCGGCGTCTTCGTTGTAGGAGGCAGTAGTGGAGCAGGGCACCGTCAAGTGGTTTTCGAACGAGAAGGGCTATGGCTTCATCGAGCGCGAGGGTGGGGACGACGTCTTCGTCCACTTCTCCGCGATCGGGATGGACGGCTTCAAGACCCTCACCGAAGGCCAGCGTGTGGAGTTCGAGGTCGTCCAGGGTCCGAAGGGTGCCCAGGCCGCGAACGTCGTCGCCGCGACGAGCTGACCGAACTCGTATCGACGTAGGCGCGGGCTCCCTCTCGGGAGCCCGCTCCATTTCAGGGAGGATTCGAGACCGATGGCGATCTCACGAGACGAAGTGCTCCACGTTGCGCGGCTCGCGAGGCTCGCGCTGACGGACGAGGAGATCGAGCGCCTCACGGGCGAGCTCGGCGCCATCCTCGACGCCGTCGGGGTCGTTGCGGAGCTCGATCTCGCGGACGTCCCGCCGACCTCGCACCCGCTCGATCTCGTGAACGTCTGGGCCGAGGACGAGCCGCGGCCGTCGCTCCTGCTCGATGACGTCTTCGCGAACGCGCCGGATCGCGACGGCGACCACTTTCGCGTGCCGCCGACCGGATGATCGACACGCTGCGACTCACTGCCGAGGGCGCCATGGCACTGCTCGAGCGCGGCGACGTGTCCGCCGCCGAGCTGCATTCCGCATACCTCGACGCGATCGGCGAGCGCGACGACGAGCTCCACGCGTACCTGCGCACCTGCGACGAGCCGAACGGCCCGGGAATCCCGATCGCGCTCAAGGACGTGATCTCGACGCAGGGAATCGAGACGACTGCGGGCTCGAGGATCCTCGAGGGCTACACGCCGGTCTTCGACTCGACGGTCGCGGCCCGCGTCAAGGGCGCGGGCCTCTCGATCCTCGGAAAGACGAATACGGACGAGTTCGCGATGGGCTCGTCGACGGAGAACTCGGCCTGGGGCCCCACTCGGAACCCCTGGGATCCGTCCCGGGTACCGGGCGGCTCGGGCGGGGGCACGTCTGCGGCAGTCTCGGCGGGGCTCGCGCCGTGGGGCCTCGGCTCCGACACCGGAGGCTCCATCAAGCAGCCCTCCGCGCTGTGCGGGAACGTCGGGCTGAGGCCCACGTACGGGACGGTCTCGCGGTACGGCATCGTCGCGTTCGCGTCGAGCCTCGACCAGATCGGCCCCGTCGCGAAGACGGTCCGCGACGTCGCGTTGCTGTACTCGATCATCGCCGGTCGCGATCCGCTCGACTCGACGACCGCGGAGCTCCCCGAGCCGGTGCGGCTTCCGGAGGGAGACTCGCTCGCCGGCACACGGCTTGCCGTCCCGAAGCAGGTCGCCGGCCTCGACGCCATCGAGCCGGGCGTGCGCAACGCGTTCGAGCAGTCGCTCGAGCAGGCCCGCGAGCTCGGCGCTGAGGTGGGGGAGTGCGATCTCCCGCTTTCCTACCGGTACGGCATGCCCTGCTACTACCTCGTCGCGCCGGCCGAGGCGTCGTCGAACCTCGCCCGCTACGACGGCGTCCGCTACGGGCCACGAGTCGAGGGAGCGACGTACGGAGAGATGGTCGACCGAACGCGCGATTCGGGCTTCGGGCCGGAGCCGAAGCGTCGGATCATGCTCGGCACGTACGCGCTCTCGGCGGGGTACTACGACGCGTTCTACGGCCAGGCGCAGAAAGTCCGGACGCTGCTCATCCGGGAGCATCGGGAGGCGCTCGAGGGATTCGACGCGATCGTGACGCCGACCTCGCCGACGGTCGCGTTCCCCATCGGTGACAGGTCGGCCGATCCGCTCGCCATGTACGCGTGCGATCTGCTGACGATCCCGTCCTGCCTCGCCGGCCTTCCCGGCCTCTCGATCCCCTGCGGCCTCTCCGAGGGCCTACCCGTCGGGCTGCAGCTGATCGGCCGGCAGTTCGGCGAGAACGGGCTCTTCCACATCGGGCACGCGCTGGAGCAGGCCATCGGCTTCGACACCGTCCCGGAGCGGCTCCGATGACGTGGGAGCCCGTGATCGGACTGGAGATCCACGTCCAGCTGAAGACGAAGACGAAGATGTTCTGTCGCTGCGCCACCGGGTTCGGCGCGGGCGAGAACACGCAGACCTGCCCGGTCTGTCTCGGCTTCCCGGGAGCTCTGCCCGTGATGAACCGGCGGGCGGTCGAGTGGACGGTGAAGCTCGGTCTCGCGCTCGACTGCGAGATCGCCGAGCACGCCGTCTTCGCGCGCAAGAACTACTTCTACCCCGATCTGCCGAAGGGCTATCAGATCTCTCAGTACGATCTACCATCTTGCATAGATGGCAAGGTGATACTACCGACTGCGGAAGGCGACCGTGTGATCGGGATCGTGCGCGCGCATCTCGAGGAGGATGCGGCGAAGACCGTTCACGTCGGCGGACGGACGGGCCGCATCGGCGGCGCCGACGCGTCGCTCGTCGACTACAACCGCGGCGGGACGCCGCTCGTAGAGATCGTGACCGCGCCGGACATCCGCTCTGCCGACGAGGCGAAGCGCTTCCTCCAGCTCCTGCGCCAGACGATCGTGGAGCTCGGGATCTCGGACGCGGAGATGGAGAAGGGCACGCTCCGCGTGGATGCGAACGTCTCCGTCCGGCCGGAAGGGTCCGACGAGCTGCGGACGCGCACGGAGATCAAGAACATGAACTCGTTCACCTTCATCGCTCGTGGGATCGAGGCAGAGATCGAGCGCCAGGTCGGCGTCTGGGAGTCGGGTGGCGAGGTCGAGCAGCACACGTACGACTTCGACGCCGCCACCGGCATGCTCACCGCGCGGCGCTCGAAAGAGGAGGCCGACGACTATCGGTACTTCCCCGAGCCCGACCTCGTTCCCGTCGAGCCGCCGCGTGACCTCGTCGACGCCCTTCGCGCCGAGATTCCCGAGTCGCCCTCGGCGCGCATCCGCCGGATCGAGCCCCAGCTCGACCTCGACCGCGCCACGGTCCTCGTGACCGGCGGGCTGGACGGGCTGTGGGGCGCGACGGTCGAGGCCGGTGGCGATCCGCTCGCGGTCTCGAACGTCGTCGCGAACGCGCTCGTCGGCGCAGGCGTCGATCCCGCCGCCGTCTCGGCCCGAGAGCTCGCGAAGCTCGTCGAAGCTCGCGACCGCATCCCGCGAACCGCCTTCGACGAGGCGATCTCGAGGCTCGCCGAGCCGGAATTCTCGGCTGACCCGTACCTCGCGCAGGAAGCCGTCTCCGACGCCGGCGCGCTCGGTCCCATCGTCGAGCGCATCCTCGAGGAGAACCCGGGCCAGGTCGCCGCGTACCGCGGTGGGAAGGAGGGGCTCCTCGGCTTCTTCGTAGGTCAGGTGATGAAGGAGACGAAGGGGAACGCCAACCCACGCGTCGTGAGCGACCTCGTTCGGGAGAAGCTCGGCTCCTAGGGCTTCGGGATCTCGAGCTCGCGGCCGGTGTACAGGCCGGAGCTCTCGGCCTCGACGAACGGGGCCATCGCCCGCTGCCGCTCCGCCTCGACGTCCGAGAGGCGGTATCGCTCCCGCGACTCGAACGAGTCCCACCACGAGATCCCGACGACCTCGTTGCGCTCCTCCGAGAAGCACTCGTACGCGCCGATCATGCCCTCGGGGAACGATGCGGGCCGCCAGGCCTTCCGGAACTCCTCGTAGGAGCCGGGTGCGATCGTGCGTGTCGTGATCCAAACGACCGAGCGACCGGGCTGCATCGGCTGAAGGTATCGAACGCACTGCCTTCGTGCCGCCGCTCGTTGGCGTCCGGTTGCACGCGACCGGGGCACCCGACGCATCGGGAGCGCGACGTATCATCGCGGCGTGTCCCGCACGCGCGCGTGGATCGTCGTCTTCCCGGTGATCACCGCCGGGGTGGTCGTCGCACACGCGCTCGCGTACCGCCTCACGGCGACGCCGACCGAGCCCCTTCACGCATACCTCGGCCACGCGCCGCAGGTCCTGCTCCTGCTCGTCTTGTCGGGCTTCGTGCTCGGGGGCCTCGGACGCTCGCGCGCGGGGGCTCCCGCGGCCCATGTGTTCCCGCTCGTCGCCGTCACGACCTTCGCCGTCCAAGAGCATCTCGAGCGGCTCGTGCACGGCGGCTCGGTCCCGATCCTCGTCTCCTCGCCCGCGTTCCTGCTCGGGATCGCGCTCCAGGTCCCGTTCGCGCTCCTCGCGTGGCTTCTCGCGCGGTGGCTGCTCTCGGCCGCCGAGGAGCTGCTCGTGTCGAGCATCGCATTCCGCCCACGCTTCGACACCCCGCTCGTCGTGGCTCCTACGGCAGCGCCGGCTGCTGCCCACGGCGCGCCGCACCGCGGACGCGGTCCGCCGACGCTCCTTCGTCCTCGCTAGGAACGCCGCCGCTCGGCGGCCCGACGAAGGAGGAGTGGTGACGAAGCTTGTGTTTGCGTGCGCGTGCCTGCTCGCCGTTGCGGCGCTCGCGGGCTGCGGCTCGGGCGGCGATTCGACCGCCGCCTCGACCGACACGACGACCACCGACACGACGACGACCAGCACGACCGCTGAGACGACGACCGAGGTCGCGAAGCCGACGGTCGTTCGCATCACCGTCGTCGACGGCGCGCCGCAGGGCGGCATCGTACGCACGACGGTGTCGAAGGGCGACAAGGTCGTGCTCGTCGTGAAGTCGGACGTGACGGACGAGATCCACCTGCACGGCTACGACAAGTCGACCGAGGTCGCCGCGGGTGGCACAGTACGGCTGCCCTTCACGGCGACGCTGCCCGGCCGCTTCGAGGTCGAGCTCGAGAGCCGCGGCGTGCAGATCGCCGACCTGACGGTCGAATGATCTTCCTGGCTCACGGGATCGGCGGCGTGCGCGACCTGCCGGTCCCAGAGTCGTTCTTCTTCACGACGGCGGCGGTCGTCCTCGTCGTCTCGTTCGTCCTGCTCGGCCTCCTGTGGAAGCGGCCGCTGCTCGAGCAGCACGCCGGCGGGCGAGCCCTCCCGAAAGCGCTGAGCGCGTTCCTCCTCTCGACCGCGCTTCGCGTCGTCCTGCAGCTCGTCTCCGTCGGAGTCTTCGCGCTGACGCTCGCGACGGCCCTCTTCGGGACGAGCATCGAGCTCCTGAACTGGGCGCCGACGTTCGTCTACGTCATCTTCTGGCTTGGCGTCCCGCTCCTCTCGGTGCTCTTCGGGAACGTCTGGCGAGCCTTGAGCCCCTGGCGCGCTCTCGCCGACGGGACCGTCTGGCTGCTCGAGCTCGGAGGCCGGGAGGCGCGGCCCGTGCTCGAGTGGACGGGGCGCTACGGGCGCTATCCGGCGGCCGTCTCCCTCTTCGCGTTCGTCGCGCTCGAGCTCGCGAACCCGCGACCCGCGTACCCGCGGACACTCGCGATCGCCATCGCGCTCTACTCGTACTGGGCGCTCGCCGGCATGGCCGTGTACGGCCGCGATGCGTGGACGCGGGGAGGGGAGGGGTTCGCGGTCGCATTCGAGCTGCTCTCGCGGATCGCCCCGTTCGCGGTGCGTGACGGGAGGGTCTCCATCCGCTGGCCCTTCACGGGACTCGGCGGTGCCGACCACGTCCCGGGGACGTTCTTCTTCGTCGCGGTCATGCTCGGCTCGACGAGCTTCGACGGGTTCTCGCGCACGGCCTGGTGGCAGAACCTGATCAACGGCATCCGCACCGATCTCGTCGACTCCCCGAGGCGCACCGTCGACCTCGCCACGACGGGGACGAACCTACTCGGGCTGGCCCTCTTCGTCGCCGTCGTCGCGGTGACGTACCTCGCCGCCGTCCACGCTGCGGCCGCGCTCTCGGGGACGAAGCGCTCGCTCGTGCCCGATTTCGTGCTCCCGCTCGTGCCGATCGCGGCCGCGTACATGGTGGCGCACTACTTCTCGTACTTCCTGATCCAGGGCCAGTTCATCATCACGCTGGCCTCGGACCCGTTCGGTCGTGGCTGGGATCTCTTCGGGACGAGCGACTTCTCGCCGAACCTCGCCATCGTCACGCCGACGACCGTCTGGTACGTGCAGGTCATCGCGCTCGTGATCGGCCACGTCGCGGGTCTCGCGATCGCGCACGACCGCGCCGTCAGCCTCTTCCCGAGCAGGCGCGCGGCGCTGCGCTCGCAGTACCCGATGCTCGCGCTCATGGTGCTCTACACGGTGGGAGGCCTATGGGTCCTGTCGCGTGGCTAGTCGCCCACGGGGGAGTCCCCGGGGCGATCGTGGAGGCGACGCTCGCGGTCGGCGTCGCCGCGCTGCTCCTCGCCGTGTGGCTTCGGGAGCGACGGAGCGACGAAGCCCGCGAAGAGAAGGAGCGCCGCAAGCACGATCGCCGGGGCTAGCGCTCCGACTCCCAGTCCTGCGAGGCCGCTTCCGATCCCCGCGACGGCGATCCCGGCGAGGATCAGCGCATTGCCGAGCGGGCGCGCCCGGAAGGATGCGATCGCCACGACGACCACCGCGAGCGTCCCGATCGAGTTGCCCGCGATCGCGAGGACGCGCGCTGGCCACGGGTCGAGGACGTCCTGCGCTTCCGGGATCGATGTCCCGGAGATCGGGCCCTTGAGCGGAGCCGCCAGCGCAACGCCGACCGCGAGCCCGACGTACACGAGCACGACGCGCAGGATCCAGCGTCGTCGCACGAGAGCGAGCGACCCGGCGCCGAGGAGCGCCGCCGTCAGGAGGGCGCCGCCGAGGTAGTAGACGCGGAACACGGCGTCGCTCCAGCCCGCCGCAGCCCCGAGGGCGAGCGCGCCCGCAGCGAGCGCATACGCGGCTAGCCCTGCGGCCCACAGAGCGAGCTCCGGAGCCCGTCGGCGTCGGTATCTGCGGACGAGATCGCCGGACAGCCGGAGCGTGATGAGGGAGGCCGCGAAGGCCAGCAGGGCGTCCACTTCGAGGACTGTATTGCGTTGCCAGTGCTGGGTACCATCCGCGCGTGGCCCGCCGCCTCGCCGCGCTCGGTGCGACTCTGGTCGCCGCGTCGGCGCTCGCCCTCTCGCCGGTCCAGGCTGCGCCTAAGGTCGATCACGCGACCGCCGCGTGGACGATCCTCGCGCCGGGAGAGAACGGGAGCTCGAGCTTCGACCGGCACACGACGGACCAGGCGCGCATGTACGACGTCCTCACGCCGTTGTTCGGCAACGTCACGCCCCGCGACGTCAAGCGCGCGTTCAAGCCGGCGCCTCTCGGCAGGCCGCCGAAGGCGGGGACGCCGCGCGAGCGGCCTCGTGCCGGAGTGACGATCTTCCGTGATCCGTACGGGGTGGCGCATGTGGAGGGGAAGACGGAGACGGACGTGGCGTTCGGCGCCGGTTGGGTGACGGCCGCCGATCGCGGCAGCCTCCTGCAGCTCATCAGAGGACCTGCGCGCGTCTCGGCGCTGGACATCCCGGGGCTCGATCCCCTCGAGTTGGCGTTGGAGGGCAAGACCTTCGTCCCGAGCCCCGAGGCGGAGGCGTTCCTGTCGAATCAGCTCGACGCGGTGCGCGCGCAGCGTCGAGTCGGCCCGAAGCTGCTCGCGTACCTGAAGGCGTACGCGGCCGGCATCAACTCCTACTACCGCTCGACGGGCGAGCGGGTCGCATCCTTCACGGCGCGAGACATCGTCGCCTGCACCGCGTTCATCGCGGCGCGGTACGGCACGAACGGCGGGCAGGAGGCAGAGAACGCGATGTTCCTCGACGCGCTGAGGGAGCGCCTGGGCGAGTCCGAAGCGCGGAGGGTCTTCGCGGATCTGCGCGAGGCGAACGACCCCGAGGCACCCGTGAGCACGCCGGCCTCGTCTCCACAGACGACGCCCGCGGCCTCGACGCCGGGTAGCGTCGTGCTCGACGACGGGAGCTTCGCGGGCGCCACGCCCGCGTCACACGCCTTCGCCTCGAACGCGCTGCTCGTCGGTGCGAAGCGGTCGGAGACGGGACACCCGCTCCTCGTCGCCGGTCCGCAGGTCGGGTACCTCTTTCCCGCGCTCTTCGCGGAGATGGAGCTCTCGGGTGCCGGGTTCGCGACCCGCGGAGCGATGTTCCCGGGAGTGCCGTTCGTGCTCGTCGGGCGCGGCCCGGACTATGCGTGGAGCGCGTCCTCCTCCCGGGCCGACAACCTCGATCTCTTCGTCGAGACGCTCTGCGACGACGACCACTACCTGTATCGCGGCCTGTGCGAGCCGATGCGCCGCTTCGTCGCCGGCACGTTGAAGACACCCGGCCAACCCGATCGTGAGATCGCGTACGACGAGACGACCCACGGCCCGGTGATCGGATACGCGACCGTGGGCGGGAGGCGAGTCGCGATCTCGCTGCAGCGCTCGACACGTGGACGCGAGATGCTCTCGACGCGGGCGTTCTACGACCTCGATCGCGGCGAGGTGACCTCCGCCCAGGACTTCCTCACGACCATGAGCTCGGTCGAGCTCGCGTTCAACTGGTTCTACGCGGACGACCGGGACATCGCGATGTTCTCGAGCGGCCGGCTTCCCATCCGGGCGGTCGGCACGGACCCGGGACTGCCGACGGTCGGAAACGGGAACTTCGACTGGCGAGGATTCGTTGCGTTCGCGGGCCACCCGCAGGTGGTCAACCCGCGGACCGGCGCGATCCTGAACTGGAACAACAAGCCGGCGCCGAACGTCGTCGCGTCGGACGCGAACTTCTCGTTCGGATCGGTTCAGCGGGTCGACCTTCTGCGAGCCGCCGTCGCGTCGCGCAAGAAACACACGGTCGCGACGCTCGCCGGAGCGATGAACAAGGCGGCGACCCAGGATCTGCGCGTCGCCCGGGTCTGGCCCGTGATTCGGTCCGTGCTGATGACGGGGCCGGCCCCGACCCCACGCGCGGAGGCCGCGGCACGCCTCGTCGACGACTGGCGCTTCGGCGGCTCGAGTCGGCTCGACGCCGACCTCGACGGAGCCATAGATGCTCCTGGCGCGGCCGTCATGGATGCCGCGTGGCCCCGTCTGGCCGATGCCGTCCTCGGCCCGACCCTCGGCCCGCTGGTCGACCGGCTCGCGGAGCTCGTTCCGCGGAGCGCCGACGCCGGCCCGGACGGGTCGGCATATCTCTCCGGCTGGTACGGCTACGTCGACAAGGACCTCCGCTCGTTGCTCGGGCGGGAGGTCCGCGGTCCCTACTCGCGCCGGTACTGCGGCGCAGGCGTTCTCGCCGCGTGCCGCGATGCCCTGTGGCAGGCGCTCGACGCGGCAGCCGCCTCGCTCGAGGAGACGCAGGGGCCGACGCCGTCCCAGTGGCGTGCCGATGCGGCGCGTGAGCGGATCCGCTTCGTCTCCCGTGCGCTACCGGACACCATGCGGTGGACGAACCGGCCGACCTTTCAGCAGCTCATGTCCTTCGGCTCACATCGGCCGCGGCCGTAGCTACCCTCGTCCGGTGAGGAAGCGGTACCTCCTGTCGCCCGGCCCGACCCCGGTTCCGCCCGAGGCGCTCGCCGCCGGCGCTGCTCCGGTCATCCACCATCGCGGTCCGGACTTTCGCGAGCTCATGCTGCGCACTCTCGACCGGCTGCAGAAGGTCTGCCGCACCTCGAACGACGTCCTCCTGTTCACCGCGTCCGGGTCGGGCGCCTTCGAGTCGGCCATCGTCAACGTCTTGTCGCCGGGTGAGCGCGTGCTCGTCGTGACCGCCGGCGCGTTCGGCGATCGCTGGTGCGCCATGGCCTCGGCGTTCGGCGCGGACGTGCACGAGCTTCGATACGCCTGGGGGGAGACGCCGCAGCCGGATCACCTCCGCTCTCGCCTCGACGAGACGGGAGCGGAGGTCGTGATCCTCGTTCACTCCGAGACGTCGACGGGTGTCGTCGCGGACGTGCAGGCACTCGCCCGTGTCGCGCGCGACGCGGGTGCGCTCGTCGTCGTGGATGCCGTCTCGAGCCTCGGCGCAGTCCCGATCGAGATCGACGCGTGGGGGCTCGATGTCGTGGTCGCCGGCTCACAGAAGGCGCTGATGACGCCGCCGGGCCTCTCGCTCGCGACGGTCTCGGCGGCGGCGTGGGAACGGGCGCGGCGCTCGACGACTCCGCGTTACTACTTCGACTGGGAGCGCATGCGGAAGGCGCTCGAGTCCGGCTCGACGCCCTTCACACCGGCGGTCACGCTGGTCGCGTCGCTCGACGTCGCGCTCGGGCTCCTGCTCGACGAGGGTCTGGAGACCGCTTTCGCGCGACATGCGGCCCTCGGCCGCGCGTGCCGCGAGGGAGTGAAGGCGATGGGCCTCGAGCTCTTCTCGCCGGACGAGGAGCGCTCCGCCGTCGTCACGGCCATCCTCACGCCCGACGGTGTGGACGCGAAGGAGCTCGTGCTCGAGCTTCGCGACCGGTTCGGCATCACCGTCGCCGGGGCGCACGGCGAGCTGGGCTCCCGGATGTTCCGGATCGGCCACATCGGCTACTACGACGTTCTCGACATCACGACGGCCCTCACCGCCGTCGAGACGCTCCTGCTCGAACGGGGAGCCGCGGTCGAGGCGGGTGCCGCGACCGTGCGGGCGCTCGAGGCGTACCACGACGCGGCACGTGTCTGACGCGAAGCGTCGCGTCCTCGTGCGCGAGCCCATCGCCGATCCCGGCCTCGAGCTCCTGCGGGAGCGTTTCGACGTCGTCGAGGACGGCGAGTCCGACCTCGCGTCGATCATCGGCGAGTTCGACGCCCTGATCGTGCGCTCGGCCACGAAGGTCGACGCCGGGCTGATCGAGCGCGCGGAGCGGCTCAAGGTGGTCGGCCGCGCGGGCGTCGGGGTCGACAACGTCGACGTCGAGGCGGCGACGCGTCGCGGGATCGTCGTCGCGAACGCCGCGGAGTCGACCGTCGATTCCGCGGCGGAGCACGCGATCGCGCTGCTGCTCGCACTCGCGCGCAACATCCCGCAAGCGCACGCGGCGTTGACGTCGGGGACGTGGGACCGCAAGCGGTTCACGGGAGTCGAGGTCGCGGGCAAGACCCTCGGCGTCCTCGGGCTCGGACGGATCGGGCGGCAGGTGGCGCAGCGCGCACTCGGGCTCGACATGGCCGTCGTGGCCTACGACCCGTTCGTCAGCCCGGATCGGTTCCGCGAGCTCGGCATCGAGCCCGCGGCCTCGCCGGAGGAGCTGTACGAGCGCGCCGACGTCATCACGCTGCACCTTCCGCTGAACGACGAGACGCGCGGGATCCTCGGCGCAGCCGCGCTTGCGCGGATGAAGGACGGCGTTCGCATCGTCAACGCGGCGCGCGGGGCGCTCGTCGACGAGGACGCGCTCGTCGACGCGATTCGGTCCGGGAAGGTTGCCGGGGCGGCGCTGGACGTCTTCCAGGTTGAGCCCTACTCAGGCCCCCTGCTCGAGCTTCCGCAGGTCGTCGTGACCCCACATCTCGCCGGTTCGACGACGGAGGCACAGGACAGGGCGGGCGTCGTCATCGCCGAGCAAGTGGCCGCGGCGCTCGACGGGCAGACCGTGCGGACGGCCGTGAACATCCCCGTCGTCGATCCGCGCGAGCTCGAGGTGCTGGGGCCGTACGTCCCGCTTGCGACGAAGCTCGGCCGCCTCGCGACCGCGCTCGCGCGCGGCGGACCGTCCCACATCACGGTCGCCGTTCACGGGCCGCTCGCCGAGCACGACGCACGGCTGCTCACCGTGGCCGCGCTGAGGGGTGTGTTCGAGGGGCGTGTCGACGAGGCGGTCAACGAGGTGAACGCCCCGCTGATCGCCGCGGAGCGCGGCATCGAGGTCTCCGAGGAGCGATCCGGCACGACTCGGCACTACGCGAATCTCGTGCGCGTGGTGGTCACGACGGCGGACGAGCGGATCGAGGTCGCGGGCACCGTCGTCGGCCCCGAGCACCGGCTCTTCCTCGCGAGCGCGCTCGGCTTCTCGATCGACATCGAGCTCGCGCCGAACCTCGCGTTCCTCACGTACCAGGACCTCCCCGGCGTCATCGGCCGGGTCGGGACGCTGTTCGGCGAGGCAGGAGTGAACATCGCGAACATGGCCGTGTCGCGAAAGACGGAGGGTGGGACGGCGCTCATGGCGTTCTCGATCGACTCGCCCGCGCCCGACGAGCTCGTGGAGCGGATCGACGCGGTCGGCTTCCACGACGTCCGCTTCATCAGTCTTGCGTGAGGTCCCACAGCTCGGCGAGCGTGGGGGCGGCTGGGTCGTTCTCCAGTTCGTGCTCATGCCGGCCGTGATCGCCGTCGGCCTTCTCGCGCCCGGCTGGCCGGGCGGCCTGGCAGGTGCGTTCAAGGTCATCGGAGCCGCCCTCGCGTTCGCCGGGGGCGCGGTGCTCTTCCTCGCGGCACGCGCGCTCGGGTCGAACCTCACCCCGTTCCCGCGACCCGTCGAGCGCGGGCAGGTCACGAGCGCCGGCCCGTACGCGGTCGTGCGCCACCCGATCTACTCCGGCGGCGTCCTGTTCTTCGTCGGATTCGGTCTTGCGTTCTCGCCGTGGGCGCTCGGCCTGGCCCTGCTGCTCGCGGCCGTGTGGGGGTCGAAGGCGGTGGTCGAGGAGCGATTCCTGCGCGCGCGGTATCCCGGCTATGCGGAGTACGCGGCGCGCACGCGGTACCGGCTCGTCCCGTTCGTGTATTGAGCACCGTCGTCTAGCCTGCCCGGGTGGTGTTTCCCGAGGGCGTCGAGCGCGTGTCCGCGTACATCAGGGAAGCCGGCGCCGAGGCGCGAATCCAGGAGTTCCCGGACGGGACGCACACGGCTCAGGACGCGGCAGACGCCGTCGGCTGCGAGCTCGCGCAGATCGTCAAGTCGCTGGTGTTCGTCTGCGACGAGCGGTTCGTGGTGGCGCTCGTTCCCGGCGACCGGCGGGGGGATCCTGAGAAGGTCGCCAAGGCGGTCGAGACCTCCCGGGCGCGGGTCGCGAACGCGGAGGAGGTCGAGCAGGCGACGGGGTTCGGGCCGGGCGCGGTCGCGCCCTTTCCGCTGCCCAGGGTCGACGTCGTCCTCATGGACCGCGGCTTCTCCCGCTATCCCCTCGTCTGGGCCGGGGCCGGTTCGGTCAAGCACGTACTGGGGATGACGCCGGCAGAGCTCGCTCGCGTCGCGCGGGCACGCACGGTGGACGTCTCCTCCGACTAACCTACGACACTCCTCTTCCAAGGAGCGACCGCATGCAGCAGACCGAGAAGATCTGGATGAACGGCGAGCTCGTGGACTGGGCGGACGCCAAGATCCACGTCGCGTCGCACGGCCTGAACTACGGGTCCGGGGTATTCGAGGGGATTCGCTGCTACGACACGCCGAAAGGACCCTCGGTCTTCCGGCTCACGGATCACCTCGTCCGGTTCGACAACTCCGCGCGGCTGCTCTACATGGACGTTCCCTATTCGGTCGAGGAGCTGAGGTCGGCCGTGCACGACGTCGTCGCCGTGAACGGGAACGCCTCGTGCTACGTGCGCCCGCTCGCGTTCTTCGGGTATGGCGAGCTCGGCGTTGCGTCCACCGGGAACCCGGTCGACGTCGTCGTCCTGAGCTTCCCCTGGGGCGCATATCTCGGTGAGGAGAGCCAGACCCTCGGGATCACGACCAAGATCTCGAGCTGGGAGCGCGTCGGGCCGAACGTCATTCCGCACGTCGCGAAGGCGACCGGCATCTACCTCAACTCCATGCTCGCGACGATGGAGGCGCGCCGCGCAGGCTACGACGAGGCCATCATGCTCTCGCACGACGGCTACGTCGCGGACGGGCCCGGAGAGAACATCTTCGTCGTCAAGGACGGCGTCCTCCACACGCCGCCGCTCTCCATGTCGATCCTGCCGGGCATCACGCGCGACACGATCATCCAGATCGCCCAGGACCTCGGTCACCGCGTGGAGGAGACGCTCATGATCCGCACCGATCTCTACCTCGCGGACGAGGTCTTCATGGTGGGGACGGCGACCGAGGTGGCTCCGGTGCGCGCGGTCGACGATCAGGAGATCGGCGTCGGCCCGGTCACTCGGGAGCTGCAGAAGGCGTATCTCGACACGGTGCAGGGACACGACGAGCGCTGGAGCCAGTGGCTCGACGTGGTCGAGATGTCCGCCTCCGCCGCGTAGCGCAGTGGCGTCCGTCAGGACGATCGGGCTGTCGCTCCCGTGGCTGGACGAACGCGAGGAGGAGCTCGTCGCGGACGTGCTGCGCTCGGGAAGGCTCTCGCTCGGCCCGACCATCGACCGCTTCGAGGAGGCTTTCGCCGAGGCCGTCGGGGCGCCGCACGCAGTCGCCGTGTCGAGCGGGACGGCGGGACTGCACCTGCTCTGCATCAGCGCCGGGGTCGGTCCGGGAGACGAGGTCGTCACCTCGCCGTACTCCTTCGTCGCGTCCGCGAACTGCGCGATCTACGAGGGCGCGACCCCGGTCTTCGCGGACATCGACCCGACGACGCTGAACCTCTCGCCGGCCGCCGTCGAGGCTGCGATCACCGAGCGAACCCGGGCCGTCGTCGCGGTCGACATCTACGGTTACCCCTGCGAGCTCGACGAGCTCAGAGCGGTGTGCGAGGCGCGGGGCGTTGCGCTCATCCAGGACGCGTGCGAGGCGCTCGGTGCGCGCTACCAGGGCGCGACGCTCGGCTCGCAAGGGCCGCCTGCGGTCTTCGCCTTCTATCCGAACAAGCAGATCACGACCGGTGAGGGCGGGATGGTGACCACGCACTCCGAGAGCGAGTGGCGCCTGCTTCGCAGCCTCCGCAACCAGGGCCGTGCCGACTCGGGAGGCTGGCTCGAACACGCCCGTCTCGGGTTCAACTACCGCATCGACGACATCCGGGCGGCGATCGGCATCGGGCAACTCGAGAAGCTCGATGCGATCCTCGCCGCGCGATCGGCGGTCGCGGCTCGCTATGGCGAGCTGCTGACCGACGTCCCCGGCGTCGAGCTTCCGTGCCCGGACGACGTCGATCACGAACGCTCCTGGTTCGTCTACGTCGT
The DNA here is from genome assembly GCA_036274755.1 of Gaiellaceae bacterium. Classification (GTDB taxonomy): domain Bacteria; phylum Actinomycetota; class Thermoleophilia; order Gaiellales; family Gaiellaceae; genus GMQP-bins7. The sequence goes on along the minus strand of DASUFC010000066.1, from coordinate 7,537 downwards.
GACGCTTCCGGTGGGCTCGGACCGCGAGGCCGTCATCGCGTCGCTCGCCGGGCGGGGCGTGCAGACAGCCCGCTACCTGCCGTGCATCCACCTGCAGCCCTACATGCAGGAGCGCTTCGGGTATCGCGTCGGGCTCTGTCCTGTCGCGGAGGACGTCGCGTCGCGCACGCTCGCGCTTCCCTTCCACGCGCGCCTGCCCGAGGACGATCAGGCATACGTCGCGCAGGCGCTGCGCGACGCGCTTTCCTGATGGCGCGCCCGTCGCAGGGCGAGGCGCTGACGACCTGGGCGCTTTGGGCGGCGATCGCGCTCTGCGTGGTCGTCACGTACAGCAGGCTCGATCCGGCACTCACGTACCACGTCTCGCGCAACGGTTTCGCCGGGGGCCTCAGCCGGGCGGTCACCGTGGTGAACTTCCCGATCGGCCTCGTCGCGATCGCGCTCGTCCTCGTCGCAGCCTCGGCACTGACGGGGCGAGCGTGGTGGATCGGAGGGCCGGCGATCGCTCTGTGCGCCACGATCCCGCTCTTCAACGAGCAGGGAAACCTCGATGCACACTGGGGGAACGCGATCCCGGCCTTCGGTGTCGCGCTCGCACTCGGCCTGACGGTCGCGGCGACCCTGCGGGCCGGCGCTGCGTTCGGGCCGCGCCGGCGTTTCGACGTCGCGCGACTCGTTGCTGGTGCGGTCCTGCTGCTCGTCTCTCTCCCGTGGCTCGCGGCCGAGCTCGGCTTCCACTTTCCCGGGGACCTCTTCATGGGCGAGGAGCTCGCCAGGGAGCCCGACGGCACGTCGATCGCCGCCGTGCACCTCGGGCATCACCACGGTCAGGACGGCGCGATGCTCGTCGTCACCGCGCTGCTTCTCTCTCGGATGGAGTTTCGGCGAGGCGCGCTTCGGTCGGTCACGCTCGCGTACCTCGGAGGGTTGCTCGCGTACGGCGCCGTGAACTGCGTTCAGGACGCGTGGAACGAGCAGCTCGTGAAGCGCGGCTGGCTCGACGCCGGAATCCCGTCGGCACTCCTGCCGTCGCTCAGCTGGATCTGGCTCGTCGTCCTCGGCCTCGGCGTCCTCGCGGCCGCCGCCCTGCTCCGCGAGGGCTCGACCGCGTCATACTCAGCTCCGTGACCGCGGTGCGGATGGTTTTCCTCGGATTCGGCAAGTACGCACGCGCGGACAAGATCTACGCGCTCGAGCCGATCACCGGAACGGACAGGGGAGGCGGAAGGCGCACGCGCGTCTGGGTCGAAGGCGTCTCGGAGCCGCTCGTCGCGTCTCGCACGGAGCGGACGATCCTCCACGACATGGGCCACGAGGGCAGCGACTCGGCGCTGCTCGACGGCGCGCTCGATCTCGCCGAGCGGCTGGCGGCTGCGGCGGAGGAGGGGCGCGTCGACCTCGGGGACCTGGGTCGTCGCGCGCGCAAGCTGCTCTCTGCGACGGCGAAACCGGCCGAGACAGAGCCGCTCTTCTGACGGTCTCGCGCGACTTCTTCGCGCGCGACGCGCGCGACGTCGCCCGCGCGCTCCTCGGCTGCACGTTCCTGGTCGACGGCGTCGGGGGTGTCGTCGTCGAGACCGAGGCGTACGCGCCCGACGACCCCGCGAGCCACGCATTCGGCGGACGGACGGCGCGGAACGCGACGATGTTCGGTCCTGCCGGCCATCTCTACGTGTACCGCTCGTACGGGATCCACTGGTGCGCGAACGTCGTCTGCGGAGCGGACGGGGTCGGCACGGCCGTGCTGCTGCGCGCGCTCGAGCCGACTCGGGGGCTCGAGGCGATGCGGATGCGCCGCGGGCTCGAAGACACGAGGCTTCTCGCCGCCGGCCCCGGTCGTCTCACGCAGGCGCTCGGCCTGACGGGCGAGAACGACGGGGACGACCTGCTCGCCGCACCGTACGAGCTCGTTCCTGCGGCGGATCCCGGAGGCGTCGTCGTATCGCCCCGCGTCGGGATCACGCGCGCGGTCGACCTACCCTGGCGCTACTCTCTCGCGGGCTCTAGCTTCGTGAGCCGTCCCCGACCACGAGCGTGACGCGCATCCTGCGTCCGATCGCGACCCCGGGCGACGGCCGCTGCTTCAGCACGGTTCCCGCGCGACCGTGGGCGGTCTTCGCCTGGAGCGTGACCTTCACGCGAGCTGCCTCGCGTTGGACGTCGACGATGCTCGAGCCGACGAAGTTCGGGAGCATCCCGTGCTCGGCCTTCGAGACCCAGATCGTGACCGAGTCGTGCGCGGAGAGGCCGCCCGAGCGGGGGTCCTGGCTCACGACGATGCCAGGGACCTTTCCCGGCCTCGCCGGCGCGTAGGCGATGTTCGCCTCGAGCGGCTGCGCTGCGAGCGTCGCCTCGGCGCCCGCTTTCGTCATGCCGACGACGAGCGGCACCGAGACCTCGTTCGGCTTGCAGTCGGCTTCCTTGTCGGGCGCGTCGCCGGAGAAGTACGCGATCAGCCGCGCGCCGCGGCAGTAGCCGTTGTCCAGCCGCCACTGCCCTCCGCGACGAACCACCCACGTGGAGGCGCCACCCAGGTACGGCGGCGAGTCGAACGACGTGCTCGGGTCGTCCTTCGCCTTCTCGACGAACGCCTTCCAGATCATCGCCGGAAGTGTTCCGCCGGCGACCGGCTCGCCGTTGAACTCGGTGAGCATCGGCGTGAGCGCGTCGGGGTAGCCGACCCAGACGGCGACGACGAGATCCGGCGTGTAGCCGACGAACCATGCGTCGCCGTAGTTGTCCGTCGTGCCGGTCTTGCCGGCGATCTGGAGTCCCGGGATGGCCGCTCGCTTGCCCGTTCCGACCCGGACGACGTCCTCCAGGAGGCTCGTCAGGAGCTCCGCCTGGCCTTCGTGCATGACCTGCTTCGGCCGCGGCTCGTTGTCGTCGACCTTCGACGAACGGAAGCGCTCGACGGTGTCGACCACGCGGGGCCGGTTCCCGAAGACCGAGCCGTCGACGCGACGTCCGTCGTTCGCGATCGTCGCGTAGGCGCGCGCCATCTCCAGCGGGCTCACCGCGCCCGAACCGAGACCGATCGAGAAGTAGGGAGAAAGGCGGCTGCGCACCCCGAGACTGTGGGCCATCTTCACGATCGCCTTCGGCCCGACGATGTCCGTGAGCTGGGCGTACACCGAGTTGTCCGAGGAGACGATCGCGCGCGAGAGACTGACGCGGCCGAGGTACGTGTGGTCGTAGTTCGTGACGTTCCACACGCGGTCCCCGGCATCGATCGAGACGGGTTTCGACTCGAGCTCGGTCACGGGCGAGATCCCCTCGTTCATCGCGGTCGCGAGGACGAGTGGCTTGAACGAGGAGCCCGGCTGGCGCTTGGCCTGCGCTGCGAGGTTGAACTGGCTCTGCCGGAAGTTCCGCCCCCCGAACATGGCCTTCACCGCTCCGGACCGCGGATCGATCGCGACGAGAGCCGCGGCAGGGCCGTCGGGGTTGCGAAGAACCTGCTCGATCGCCGCTCGCGCCTTCAGCTGCAGCCCCATGTCGATCGTCGTTCGGACCTTGAGCCCGCCGCCGAACACACGCCCCGCCCCGTAGTGCGCGACGAGGTCGTCCTTGACGTAGTTGACGAAGTACGGAGCGGGTCCCTGCGTTCCTGGGAGGCGGATGTCGTCTGGATCCGGCAGCTTGGCCTTATCGGCGCGCTGGTACTGGCGCTGCGTGATCTTTCCCTGCTTGAGCATGAGGTCGAGCACGTGGCGACGGCGCAGGATCGCGCTGCGGGGGTTGACGGCGGGGTCGTAGAGCGACGGGTCGGACGGGATCCCGGCGAGGAGCGCGGATTCCGCGAGCGTGAGGTCCTTCGCGCTCTTCTTGTAGTACGCGCGCGCTGCCTGCTGGATGCCGTACGCGCCGTGCCCGAAGTAGATCGTATTGAGGTACGCGGTGAGGATCCGATCCTTGCTCCAGCGCTGCTCGAGCTGCCATGCGAGCGCGGCCTCCCTGACCTTCCTCGCGAGCGTGCGCTCGTTCCGGATGTACGCGTTCTTGACGAACTGCTGCGTGATCGTGGAGCCGCCCTCGACGATGCTCTGCTGGCGCACGTCTTGCCAGAGCGCGCGCCCGACGCCCTTCACGTCGATGCCGTTGTGCTCGAAGAACCGTTGGTCCTCGACGGAGACGATCGCCTGGCGCATGATCGGCGCGATGTCCTCGGTGCCGACCAGGACACGGCTCTCGTTTCCGCGCAGGACTGCGAGCACGGTTCGCCCGTTCGACGCGTAGATGACGGTGTCGACGTCGGAGTGCTGCGCAGCCGGGTCGAGCGTGGGGATCTCGCTCGCGACGGCGCGGACGAGCCCGAACGTGAACGCGAGTGCGGCCGCGACGAAGAGGACGAGCAGCAGCGCCGCAAGACGGCGCTTGCGAACCCGGCGTCGCGGACGCGACGTCCCCTTCTCACTCCGAACCCGCAAGAGGGCCAGTCTAGCCCCGGGCCGGCAAAGCTCCCGCAAAGGGAAGGTTGCGGCCAGGCCGGCGTCGGCTCCCATCCGGTGCCCGAATGGGAACGGACGAGTCGTTAGGCTGCCCGGCCATGGACATGGAGACGCTCCTCACGCTCGACGACGCCGAGCGTCTCGCCGAGCAGGCGATCACTCCGGAGGCGTGGAGCTACATCGTCGGAGGTGCCGGCGACGAGCGCACGCTGCGTTGGAACCGGGAGGCGTTCTCCCGCTTTCGGCTGCGCTATCGCGTGCTCGTCGACGTGTCGTCGGTCTCGACGGAGACGACGGTGCTCGGCACTCCCGTCTCGATGCCCGTGCTCGTCGCACCGATGGCGTTCCATCAGATCGCGCACGAGGAGGGCGAGCTCGCGACCGCGAAGGGTGCCGCGGCCGCCGGGACGCTCATGTGCATGTCGACGGTCGCCACCGCGACGCCGGCGGACATCGCGTCCGCCGCGCCCGATGCGCCGCGGTGGCTGCAGATCTACGTCTTCCAGGATCGCGGCGTGAGCGATGAGGTCATCGCGCAGGCTCTCGAGGTCGGCTTCAGCGCGCTCGTCCTGACCGCCGATCTCCCTGTGTACGGCATTCGGCATCGCGAGCTGCGGACAGGATTCGAGGCACCGGAGGACGAGGTGCCCGCGATCGTCCACGCGCGGGCGCGCGGGGGAGACCAGACCGACCATCACTCGCTCGGGCTCCTCGAATCGAGCCTCGAGTGGGACTACGTGGCGGAGCTCGCCGAGCGCTGGAACGTCCCGGTGCTCGTGAAGGGGCTCGTCACGGCGGAAGACGCGCTCCTCGCCGTCGAGCACGGAGCGGCCGGGGTGGTGGTCTCGAACCACGGTGGTCGCCAGCTCGACGGCGCGATCGCCTCGCTCGAGGCGCTGCCCGAGGTCGTCGAGGCCGTGGGTGACCGGTGCGAGGTCTTCCTCGACGGCGGCGTGCGGCGTGGGCCGGATGTCGCGATGGCACTCGCCCTCGGCGCCCGCGCGGTGCTCGTCGGGCGCCCGGTGCTGCACGGCCTGGCGCTGGGCGGCGCGACGGGCGTCGCGCAGGTGCTCGAGATCCTTCGCGAGGAGACGGAGAACGCGCTCGCGCTCCTCGGTTGTCGCTCGCCCGCCGAGGTCACGCGCGGGCACATCCGAGCGGCGTAGCCGTGGGTCTCGCCGAGCTCACGCGGAACGCTGTCCACGTCCTGCCCGAGGGCGGCCTCGAGAAGAAGCTCGCGCTCGGCCGGCCGCTGCGCGTGAAGCTCGGGATCGACGTCACGTCCCCGGACATCCACGTCGGCCGCGGCATCACGCTCCAGAAGATGCGGGCCTTCCAGGACGAGGGCCACACGGGCGTTCTCATCGTCGGGGACTACACGACCCGTATCGGCGATCCGTCGGGACGTTCGTCCGAGCGCCCCATCCTCTCCGACGAGGAGATCGACCGGAACGCGGAGACCTACGTCGAGCAGGCGCTCCAGATCCTCGTGCCGGAGCGAACGGAGGTGCGGCGGAACAGCGAGTGGCTCGCGGCGCTCACGTTCGCAGACGTCATCCGGCTGACGCGGATGATGACGGTGGCGCAGATGCTCGAGCGCGACGACTTCGCCGGCCGGTACGCCTCGGGTCAGCCGATCTCGGTCTCCGAGCTCCTCTATCCACTCATGCAGGCGTACGACTCCGTCGCAGTGGAGGCGGACGTCGAGCTCGGCGGGACCGATCAGCTGTACAACCTCCTCGCGGGCAGGGAGGTCATGCAGGCATACGGGCTCGAGCCGCAGATCGTCCTCACCACGCCGCTCCTCCTCTCCTGGGACGGTGAGAAGATGAGCTCGTCGGTCGGGAACAACATCCCGCTGACGGCGCCGCCGGAGGAGCAGTTCGGCCGCACGATGCGCATCTCGGACGATCTGCTCGAAGACTGGTACCGCCTCGTCGTCGAGGAGCCCGTACCCGAGGGGGATCCGCTCGACGCGAAGCTCGCCCTCGCGCGCTGGATCGTGACGCGTTCGTACGGGGATGACGCGGCCCGCGCCGCGGAGGAGCACTTCACGCGCGTCGTCCGCGAGGGTCGCGCGCCCGACGACGTGCCGGAGCACCCGTTGCCCGATGGTGATCCCGTGCATCTACCGGCCCTCCTGGCATCGGCGTTCGGCCTGTCGACGAGCGAGGCGCGGCGCTTGATCGCACAGGGCGGCGTGAGGGTCGACGGCGTCGCCGTGTCGGAGCTCGACCTTCCGCGCAGCCACCTCGCTGGCGCCGTCGTGCAGGCCGGGAAGCGGAGGTTCGCCCGACTCGTCGACTGAGTGCCCCTGACTGAATGCTCCTGGGCCGGAGAACGGCTTGGTTGACAGGAGAACCTCGTGTGCTACCATCCCCCGGCCTTCCGCGAGGAGGGCGCAGGAAGCCTGTAACTCGACAAGGAGCAAGCCTTCGAGCGAGCGGATACGACCTCCGTTGTTCCCTCCCCGAAGGCCTCTGGTGCGAGTCAGAGGTTTTTTGTTGGCCGGAGTGCCACGAGCTGGTGCCGGCGTGGTCTTTGAAAACTCAACAGCGTGAAACGTCGAGACCCCTCGAGGGCGTAAGCCTGCGAGGGGAAATGAACCCGTCTTCTTTTCCTTTGGAAGACGAATCGAGCTCGCTCAGAGCTCGACTGGATCAGATTGCCGGCACTGCCGGCGCATGATCTCTTCACGGAGAGTTTGATCCTGGCTCAGGACGAACGCTGGCGGCGCGCTTAACACATGCAAGTCGAGCGAGAACCAGGACTTCGGTCCTGGGGACAGCGGCGAACGGGTGAGTATCACGTGGATAACCTGCCCTCGGCACCGGGATAGCCCGGGGAAACCCGGATTAATACCGGATGGCCCTTCCGGCTCACGAGCCGGTCGGAAAAGGTAGCTTCGGCCTCCGGCCGAGGATGGGTCCGCGGCGGATTAGCTTGTTGGTGGGGTAATGGCCTACCAAGGCTCCGATCCGTAGCTGGTCTGAGAGGACGATCAGCCACACTGGGACTGAGACACGGCCCAGACTCCTACGGGAGGCAGCAGTGGGGAATCTTGCGCAATGGGCGAAAGCCTGACG
>DASUFC010000065.1:0-50126 GCA_036274755.1 Gaiellaceae bacterium | reverse complement strand
CGCGCGCGCCAACCGCAACTTCTTCTGGTTCTTCCAGTTCCAGGCGGTGTTCGTCGTGTTCTTCTCGCTGCCGTTCGCGCTGATCGCGCTCGACCCGGACTCCGAGATCTCCGCGCTCGCCTGGATCGGCATCGCCGTCTGGGCGGTCGGCAACGGCGGGACCATCGTCTCCGACCGCCAGCTCACCCGGTGGCGTGGGGACCCCGCGAACGCGGGGAAGACGGCGCGCCACGGTCTGTGGCGCTGGTCGCGCCATCCGAACTACTTCTTCGAGTGGGTGGGATGGTGCGGCACAGCGCTCGTGGCGACGACTGCACCGTGGGGCTGGATCGCGTGGCTCGTGCCCGCAGGGCTCCTCTATCTCCTGTTCGAGGTCACGGGCATTCCCGCGACCGAGGCGCAGGCGCTGCGCTCGCGCTCGGACTACGCCGAGTACCAGCGCACGACGAGCGCTTTCGTTCCCTTGCCGCCGAAGCGGGCCTAGCCCTCTCGGCGCGGCCGCCGAGCTACGCGGGCGCGGGTTCGAAGCGGAGCTTCTCGACCCTCGGCGGGACGCGCGTCGGGTATGCACGCGTGAAGCACGCACGACAGACCGAGTCGTCGGGGAGCTTCGTCGCCGCCTGCATGCCGTCGACCGACAGGTAGTGGAGCGAGGTCGCGCCGATGTGCTCGCGCATCTCCTCGACCGACCGGTGTGCTGCGGCGAGCTCGTCCTCGTCGGCCATGTCGATCCCGTAGAAGCACGGCGAGACGACCGGTGGCGAGGAGATGCGCACGTGCACCTCGGCGGCACCGGCATCGAACAGCATCTGCACGAGCTGACGGGTGGTGTTGCCGCGCACGATCGAGTCGTCTACCACGACGATGCGCCTCCCCTCGACCTCGGCGAGCGGGTTGAACTTCATGCGGATCCCCTGCTCGCGCATCCCCTGCTCGGGCTGGATGAACGTACGGGCGACGTAGCGGTTCTTGATGAGCGCCTCGTTGTACGCGATGCCCGAGGCCTTCGAGTAGCCGATCGCCGCGGGCGTCCCTCCGTCGGCGACGCCGATGACGAGATCGGCCTCGGCCGGCGCTTCGGCGGCTAGCCGCTCGCCCATTCGCACGCGCGCGCCGTGCACCTCGACCCCGCCGACGCGCGAGTCGGGCCGGGCGAAGTACACGTGCTCGAAGATGCAGAGCGCCTGCTTTCCCGCCGGCACGGCTTGGGCGGCATGCAGGCCGTCGGCGTCGATCCAAACGAGCTCGCCGGGCTGCACGTCGCGCACCGTGTCTGCGCCGATGAGATCGAGCGCGCAGGTCTCGGACGCGACTGCCCAGTCGTCGCCGAGTCGGCCCAGCGTGAGCGGGCGAAAGCCGAGCGGGTCGCGGAACGCGACGAGCGTGCCGTCCACGATGGCCGTGACCGAGTACGCCCCCTCGAGTCGGCGCATGGTGTTCGCAACGGCCTCGACGAGCGGAGCCTGGTCACGCGCGATGAGCGCTGCGATGAGCTCGGTGTCCGATCCCGACGTGAGGCGTATGCCGTCGGCGACGAGCTCGGCGCGCAGCTCCTCGACGTTGACGAGGTTCCCGTTGTGGCCGAGCGCGATCGTTCGCGCGCTGCCATGGTGGATGTGCGGCTGCGCGTTAGACCATTTGTTCGCGCCCGTGGTCGAGTAGCGCGTGTGGCCGATCGCCACCTCGCCGGGCAGCGCCTGCAGCTGCTGCTCGTCGAACACGTGGGCGACGAGGCCCATCTCGCGCAGCACCGTCAGACGACCCCGCTCGGACACGGCAATGCCGGCCGACTCCTGCCCGCGGTGCTGGAGCGCGAACAGCCCGAAGTAGGCGAGACGGGAGACGTCCCGCTCCTCCGACCGGATGCCGAATACACCGCACATCAGCTGTGCGCCAGATCGGGATTCGCTCGCGCGAAGACCCCTGAAGGCGTCCGCTTCGCGGCCGTGGAGTGTGCAGTGATCATGTGCTGTCCTCGCTCTCCCACGCGTCGCTCAGACGCCGGAGCTCGACTCCGAGCAGGGTACCCCCGCCCGCCTCGCCGATCCGGCGCAGCGGGACGCTCAACTCGCCCGCAACAGTCTCGATCTCGCCGACTGCGTCCGGCGCGCACGCGATGACCGCGCGCCCGCCGACCTCGCCGAACAGCTCGACCATGTCGTCGCGGAGATCGAGCGAGGCGCCGCAGCCCGAGAAGAGCGCGGCCTCCGCGAGACAGACGGCGAGGCCTCCTTCGGACGCGTCGTGGACCAGGGTCGCCGACGGCGCGACCGTCGCGAGAAGCGACACGAGCCGAGCCTCCGCCTCGAGGTCGAGGGGTGGCGGCGTACCGCCCACCTCGTCGTAGCGCGCCTGGAGCTCCGAGCCAGAGAGCGTCACGGCCGACGCGAATCCTGCGAACAGGACGTCGCCTTCGCGCCAGCCCCTCGGCACGCGGCGGACGTCGTCGACGAGTCCGACCGCTCCGACGACCGGGGTCGGATGGATCGCGCGGCCATTCGTCTCGTTGTAGAGCGAGACGTTGCCGGACACGATCGGGATCGCGAGCGCCTCGCAGGCCGCGGCGATGCCGTCGATCGCCTGTGCGAGCTCCCATCCGATCTCCGGCTTCTCGGGGTTTCCGAAGTTGAGGCAGTCGGTGAGGCCGAGGGGCTCGCCGCCGACGCACGCGACGTTTCGCGCCGCCTCGAGCGCCGCGAGGGCGCCGCCCGTGAACGGGTCGAGTCGTGCGATCCTGCCCTGGCCGTCGAGCGAGACTGCCAGGCCGCGCAGCGACGGTCGCAGACGGATGACGGCGGCGTCGAGCCCCGGTCGGCGAACCGTGCGGGACCCGACGAGCTGGTCGTAGCGGCGAAAGACGAACGCACGGCTGCGCAGCGCATGCGACCCGACGAGCTCGAGAAGCGCATCCGCGGCAGACGGCAGGTCGCTGAGCTCCCTCGCCGAAGGGGCCGGACGGCGCGTCTGCCCCACCTCGTAGCGCGGGCACTCGTCGGTGAGCAGGCGCGCGGGGATCTCACCCACGACCTCGTCCTGCCACAGCGCGCGCAGTAACCCGGTCGTCGTGACCTCGCCGATCCGGGCGTGGGCGAGCTCCCAGCGGTCGAGCACGGCCTCGACGGTCTCGACCATCTGGGGCCGCACGATCGCGATCATCCGCTCCTGGCTCTCGGAGATCATGACCTCCCACGGCTCCATCCCCTCCTCGCGCAGCGGGACGCGGTCGAGGTGCACGTCGATACCGAGGTCCGTGGCCATCTCGGAGAGCGACGAGGCGATGCCGGCGGCGCCACAGTCCTGGAGCGACTCGACGAGCCCCGACGCGACGAGCTCGACGGACGACTCGATGAGCTTCTTGCCCATGAACGGGTCGCCGATCTGGACGGACGGGCGCTTCTCGGCCGAGCCGTCGTCGAGCTCCTGGCTCGCGAGCACGGACGCGCCACCGATCCCGTCCCGCCCGGTCGTGGCGCCGTACAGCAGAACGACGTGCCCGGCGACGGTCGCCTTCGCACGCATGAGCCGCTCGACGGGGAGCAAGCCGACGCACATTGCGTTCACGAGGCAGTTGTCGCGATACGCCTCGTCGAAGACCGCCTCGCCGCCGACCGTCGGGACGCCGACGCAGTTGCCGTAGTGGCCGATGCCGCCGACCGCGCGCGAGAAGTGCCAGTCGGGCTCGGCGAAGCGAAGGCCGTCGAGGAGCGCGACCGGACGGGCGCCCATCGCGACGATGTCTCGGAGGATCCCCCCGACGCCTGTCGCCGCACCCTGAAACGGCTCGACCGCCGAGGGGTGGTTGTGGCTCTCGACCTTGAACGCGACGGCGAGCCCGTCGCCGAGATCGAGCACGCCGGCGTTCTCGCCGGGGCCCTGGAGCACGCGCGGGCCGGTGGACGGAAGACGCTTCAGGAGCAGCGCCGAGTGCTTGTAGCCGCAGTGCTCCGACCAGAGGAGCGAGAACACCGCGAGCTCGAAGTCGTTCGGATCGCGCTCGAGCAGCATCCGGATTCGACGGAACTCCTCGTCGGTGAGGCCGAGTGCGCGATGGAGCGCCGGATCCGTCACGCTGCTCAGGGAGCCAGCGTAACCGGCGAGTCAGACACGAGGCCGCGGGTAGCCTCGGTCGGTGCGTTCGTACTGGCCGCTGATCCTGCTCCTCGCCGCGATGTGGGGCGCGTCCTACCTGTTCATCAAGCTCGCGGTCGACGACATCCCACCCGCTGCGATGACGGAACTGCGCGTCCTGGTCGCAGGGATCCTCCTCTTCGGATACCTCGGCGCGCGACTGGGGACGCGTCGGGCGATCGGCGAGCTGCACGCCGCCTGGAAGCCCTGCTTCGCCCTCGGGATCATCAACGCGGCGCTGCCGATGGGGCTCGTCGCGTGGGGCGAGACGCACATCGACTCGAGCATCGCAGGCATCGCCCAGTCCACGGTTCCGATCTTCACGTTCCTCCTCGCTGCGAAGTTCCTCCCGCATGAGCCGGTCGGGGCCGTTCGTCTGGCCGGAGTCGCACTCGGCTTCCTCGGCGTCGCAGCGCTCGCCGGACTCGATGCAAGCTCGGGATGGTGGCCGATCGTCGGCACGCTCGCGGTCGTCCTCTCGTCGCTCTCCTACGCAGGCGGAGGCGTCTACGGGCAGCGGAAGGTGCACGCCATCCCGGGCCCGGTACTGGCCTGCGGGAACATGCTCGCCGCGGCCCTCGTGCTTCTACCGCTCGCGATCGCCGATCCGCCGACGCAGGCGCCGGATGCCGAGGCGCTCGTAGGTCTCGCCGGCTTGATCCTCATTCCGACCTTCGCAGGCCAGCTGCTCCTCTTCCGCGTGCTGCGGCTCCACGGCAGCCGCAAGCTCTCGATCGTCACCTATCTCATGCCGGCCTTTGCAGTCGTCTACGGGGCTGTCTTCCTCGGCGAGGCGGTGACGACGGCGATGATCGTCGGGTTCGCGCTGATCGTGGTCGGCGCGACGCTCGCCTCGGGGCAGCGCCTCTTCGGCTACGGCCCGCAGGAGACACCGGCGTGAGCGTCACGATCCGCCGGGCGCGCGAGGACGACGTCGAGTTCCTCGTCGCCCTCGTCACACACGAGGACGTCGGCCCGTTCCTCTCCGCGTCCCGCCCGAGGACGGCGGAGGCGATCCTCGCGGATGTCGAGCGCTCCACCGCAGAGCCGGAGGCGTTCGGCCTCTTCGTCATCGAGGTGGAGGGCGCGCGTGCGGGCACGATGCGTTTCACGCGCTCGAACGAGCGGAGCCGCATCGCGGATCTCGGGGGCCTCGCCGTCCACCCGGACTTCCGCGGCGGCAAGGTGGCTGACGAGGCCGCCCGGCTCTTCGGCGAGTACCTCTTCGACGAGCTCGGCTTCCACCGGCTCCAGCTGGAGGTCTACGGATTCAACGAGCGCGCGCTGCGCCATGCAGAGCGCGCCGGGTTCGCACGCGAAGGCGTGCGCCGCAACGCGTGGTGGCGAAACGGCGAGTGGGTCGATGGCGTCCTGTTCGGGCTCGTCGCCGAGGACACGGCGGGCGACCGGCCGGCGAGAACAGCCAGCCGCAGCACCTGAAGCGACGGCGGCTCAATGGGTTCCGTTGGAGGTCGTCCTCGCGACCGCGCGGAGCAGCGCATCGCGGATCCACTCGGCCTCCGGCCAGCCCGAGGGACCGCGCGACGTCCGGTAGATGCGGTCGTCGGCGCTGAAGTCCGAGTAGAGCGGCTCCGGATCGACGTCGCGACCGTCGACGAGGACGGTCGGCGAGCCGAGCGCCCGGAGCTCCTCGGCGTCCTCGTCCGAGGTGACCTCGATCTCCTCGATCTCGGCCGGAACGCCCGTCTCGTCGACGGCGCGCTCGACGACGACGAGCGCCATGCCCCGGTTCGGGCAGTCCTCGCGCGCGAGGATCTCCACCCGGATCGACCCGTTGTATTCGCTTTCCACTCCACCCTCCCCCACGAGCGTGCGCCAGTCCCTCTCTGGCTGACGCTAGTCACCCGTCTGGGGGACGCAATCCCTCGAACGAGGGACTAGCGGGCGCGAAGCGCACGTTCGAGCACCGGATCCCGGCCAGCGACGTACTGCGACGACGTGAGGTCGATGCCGATGTCCGGTTCGACGGCGAGCCGCAGGTCGTGAGGGCCCCTCTTTCGCTCGTGATAGCGCGTCGCGATGTGCGCCGTCAGGCCGACGGTGGGGAACGAGACCGCGGAGGTGTCGCCGTACGTCTCCACACCGCCCCCGGTCGGCTCGCCCACGACGATCGCCCGCGTGAAGCGATCGACGTCGGCGGCGAAGTTCGCGGCTGCGGAGAAGGTCGCGCGACCCGTGAGGAGGTAGAGCTTCCCGCGACGGTTCACCTGCTTCGAGCGAAGGACGTCCAGGAGCGAGCCGTACGTCGTGTTGTCGCCGCCCCCGTTCAGCCGAAGATCGACGATCACACGCCGTGTCGACGGTGCGAAGGCGAGCCGCTGCAGCTTCCGCACGAACGCCGACAGCGGCCGCTGCACCGAGTTGAACTGGAAGTAGACGGCCCGGCCCGCCGCGAGCGTTCGCACGGACATCGGCCGGGCGCTGCCCGCGAGGTACAGCGGCCGAGGCGCGCTCGGGAGGACCGACGGGTAGTGGCCGTGGAGGGCGTCCGGGAACGTCCTGACGTACGCGTCGGCCGGGATCGGAGCAAGCCGTGCCTCGACGCGCTCCCCGTCGGGCCGCTCGAGGCCGAACGTCGCCGGCTGGATGCCGTCGAGAACGTCGAGCCCGTGCAGGACCTCCGCGGTCAGCAGGTAGTGCGGTGCCATGCCGCGGAGGTTCGAGTCGTTGTCGCGCGGGACGAGCGGACGCACGCGGGCGAGTACCTCGTCGATCGGCATCCCGTTCACGGATACGAGCCGGTCGCGGACGAGGGAGCGATCGGCCGCGTCGACGACGAAGAGCCCGTCGGCGAAGTCGTAGAGGCGCAGCGGATAGAGGTGGAGCTCGCGGGCGTTCGACGGATCGGCCGGGAAGATCCCCGTGTGGCCGTTCCGCGGTCCGAGGAGCGCGACGATCCGGAGCATCCCCGCGAGGACCTCGTCCCGAGAGAGCTCGGGAGCTCGTCTCGCGAGATCCTCGACGGCGGCCTCGAACTGTGCCTTCGTGATGGCGCGGTACGGGTCGGGATGCATCTGGTCGATCGACGCGCCGAGTGCGCGGACGTCGGCGGCGGCAGTCACGGCTGCGGACGGACGGGCCTGCGCCGAGGCGACGAGCGCGACCATGGCGAGTGGCATGAGGAGCAGGCCCGTCATCCGCATGGGGTGGGATGATGTCCTATCGTCTCCGACATGTCAAGATAGACATATCTAATGGCACTCCGGTACGCACTCCTCGGATCGCTCGCGGGCCAGCCGGGAACGGGCTACGACCTCGTCAGGCACTTCGAGCAGTCGCTCGCCTACGCGTGGCCGGCGAGCCACAGCCAGGTCTATCCCGAGCTCGCGCGCCTGCTCGAGGAGGGGCTCATCGAGCAGACGGGGACCGGCGCTCGCAACTCCAAGACCTACGCGGTCACCGAGGCGGGCCTCGACGAGCTGCGGCGCTGGCTGCGCGAGACGACGCCGGACCGCCGCGTGCGCTCGGACGCCGCGCTGCGCACGTTCTTCCTGTGGCTCCTCGAGCCGGACGAGGCCGAGGCGCAGGTCGCGAGCGAGCGCGCCTACTGGCAGGGCGTGCTCGACGAGTTCCTGCGAATCGCGGCCGAGCCGACCGGGCGCAACAGGAAGGCCCGGACGCTGCGGATCGCGCTCGAGGGCGGAATCCGCACCGTCGAGGCGCGGATCGCCTGGCTCGACGACGTCGCCTCCGAGCTTCGGTCGGACGCCTGGAAACGGCTCGACGAGGGCTGAATCCTCGCTAGCGCAACGCGTCGCACACCGCGACCGCCCAGGAGTGCACGGCCCGAGCTCGGCGGTGGTACACGTGGATACCGGACTCGAGCGCAAAGCCGAGCGCACCGTGCACCTGGTGCGCGCTCGCCGTCACCTCGCTGCACGCGGCACCTGCGTGGCGAAGCTCACCGTCCTGAACGCCGGCGTCGCTCGCGGTCGAAGCCCACGCGAGGAGCGCCAGCGCGTCGACGGCGAGCGCGGCGTCGGCAAGCCGGGACTGGACCGCGGGGATCGTGGAGAGCGGCGCGCCGAACTGCTCGCGCGATCGAGCATGCGCCACAGTGAGCTCGAGCGCATGCGCTGCGAGGCCCGCGAGGTAGGCGAGCGTGGCCGCGTTCCAGGCACGCCAGCAGGCGGCGGCCGCGACGGGCTCGAGCCCGCTCCACGACTCGATCTCGACGACCACGGTCCCGCTCCCGTCGAGCGTCGGCTCGGCCCTGGAGTCGCCGGACGGGACACCGAGCGCGAGACCGCCGCCCCGCTGGGGCACGGCGAGCGCAGTCGCGCCTCGACCGTGGCGAGCGCGACCCTCGACGCAGAGCGGAGCGCCGAGCGTCGCCTCGTCGACCAGATGGAGCGGCGCGGCCGCGCGGCCGAGCTCGACACCGCCGGCGACGGTCGCTCCGAGCACATCGTCGCCGGACCAGAGCTCGCTCCAGCCCGCAGCCGCGAGCTTCGACGCGAGCTCGTCGTCGCGGTCGTCCTGCCACTCGCCGAGATCGGGCTCACGCGGAGGCTCCCAGCCTCGGACGGCTGCCCGCATCGACTCGGCGAACAGCGTCAGGTCTGCCTGCACGTCGAACCTCACGCGAGCTCCTCGAACACGCGCGCGGTGTCGGCGCCGAGAGCCGGTGCCGCTTCGGCGTCGCGCGGGCTTCCACCGACGCGCAGGAACGGCGCGAGCAGGCGCACCGCACCGAGGCCCGGCTGGTCGATGGCGCCGACGAGGCGCTCCGCCGCGACCTGCGGATCTCCGTGTACGCTCTCGCGCTGCAGGACGGGGCCGCAGGGGACGCCCGCATCCTCGAGGCGGGAGAGCCACGTCGCGACGGTCTCCTGGCTCAACGCGGCGGCGATGCGCTGGGTGACGCGCTCCTTCTCGGCGAGCACCACGGCACCGCCGGGAACGACATCGGGCGCCTCGACGGTCGCGTCTTCGAGATCGAACAGGGATAGGAACGCGAGTCGCTGCGCGAGGTTGAGGCAGGCGACCGCGACGAACCCGTCGGCGGCCTCGAAGCAGCGGTAGTACGGATTCATCGCCACTCCCGACGCGATCTCGTCGGCGCGCATGCGCAGGTGCTCTCTGTCGGCGGGTCGTGGCTTGGCGTGGCCGTCCTCGTCGTCGAGCCAGACGAGATCCTGGAGCTGAACCGCGAGCGCGGCCGCCAGCAGCGAGACGTCGACGATCTCGCCGACTCCGCTCTCCCGTGCGCGAACGAGCGCTGCAAGCACGCCCGTCGCCAGGAGGAAGCCGGCAGTGAGATCGGCCATCGGGATGCCTCCGGCCCGCACCGGGACCGTGTCGCCGCGTGACGCGTGAGCCGTGAGCAGACCGGCGCGCGCCTGCGCGACGAGGTCGTACGCTGGGCTGTCCGCGAGCGGGCCGGACGTGCCGAACGAGGTGACGCGACCGACGACGAGACCGGGCTGCGCCGCATGGAGCGGCTCCCACCCGAGCCCGAACCGCTCGGCGCGCTCGCGCGGGAAGTTGTGGAGCGCGATGTCGGCCGTCGCGAGGAGCTTGCTGCTCGTCGCCCGTCCCTCGTCCGACTTCAGATCGACGACGACCGAGCGCTTCCCGCGGTTGAGCGGCACGAAGTAGCGGCCGAGGCCAGGCGCGACGGGCAGCACGCGACGGTACCCGTCACCGGCGGGCGGCTCGACCTTGACGACGTCCGCGCCGAGATCCGCGAGCAGGACGCCGCAGAGCGGACCCGCCACGTACTGCGCGTACTCGACGACGCGCACGCCCGCGAGCGGCAGGCTCATCTCAGACCCAGCCCGCGGCGCGCGATCACGACCTGCAGGATCTCCGCGGAGCCGCCCGAGATCGTGGACCCGACGGACGCACGGTAGAGCGCCCCCAGCCGGCCCATGAGCGGAAGGGCCGGGTGGCCGTCCGTCAGCCCTTCGAGCCCGAGGAGCTCCATCCCGTCGCGCGCGATGCGCTGCGCGAGCCGTGCACCGGCGAGCTTGGCCATCGCCGACGCCGCGCTCGCCGGCTCGCGGCGATCGAGGAGGTCGGCGGCGCGCAACGACAGGAGCCGCGCCGCTGCGAGCTCACCCCGCAGCAGCGAGACGCGGTGCCAGGCCGCCGAATCGAGTCGATCCGTCTCCGCGAGCCGGCTCTCGAGCCCATCGAGCACCCACGCGAGCCCACCGAGCTTCTCGGCGGTGATGCGCTCGAAGTCGAGCGTGTGCATGAGCACGTCCCAGCCGCGGTCGACCTCGCCCACGAGGTTCGCGGCCGGGATCTCGGCACCGTCGACGAAGACCTCGCACAGGTACCCGCCGCCGAGCGCCGGGAAGCGGCGCACCTCGATCCCGGGCGTGTCGAGTGGCGTGACGAGAACGGAGATCCCGCGATGCCGGAGCTCGTCGGGGTCGGTGCGTGCGGCGAGGTAGATCCAGTCGGCGAGCCACGCGCTCGACGTCCAGATCTTGTGGCCGTGCACCACGAACGTGTCGTCCCGCAGCGCCGCGCGCGTCGTGAGCGACGCGAGGTCGCTTCCCGCGCCGGGCTCGGAGAACCCCTGGCAGAAGGTGAGCTCGCCGCGCGCGATCGGTCCGAGCAGGCGCTCCTTCAGCTCGGGCGAGCCGTGGCGCTCGATCGCGCAGCCGATCGTCTTGTAGGAGAGGAGGTACAGGGACAGTGGCAGCCAGTGGTATCCGAGGACGTCCTCTACGAGCGCGGCGTCGACGTGGGTGAGCCCGCGACCCCCGCTCTCGACAGGCCACGTCATCCCGATCCAGCCCGCGTCACCCAGAGCGCGCGTCACCTCGCGCGAGTCGCCGTCCGAGAGCATCCCCTGGCGGCGCCACTGCGGATCGGCCTCGAGCGCCGGCCGCAGAGCGGTCGCGAACGCGCGCGCCTCCTCGCGCAGCGCGAGCTGATCCTCTGTCAGCCGGAGATCCACCCGCGCGCGATCGTAGAGCCGCCGTAGGATCCGCGCGCGGTGGAGGAACGTCACGTCTGGATCACGATGGAGGACGGCGTGCGACTGGCCGCGCGCCTCTTCCTGCCCGACCAGTTGCCGGCCCCAGCCGTCCTCGACGCTCTCCCCTACCGCATGGACGACCTCACGGCCTCGTACGCGACCGAGTACGCACGCCTGTGCGAGGAGGGCGGCTTCGCGGTGTGCCGGCTCGACCTGCGCGGCACCGGGTCGTCGCAGGGCATCGCCGTCGACGAGTACCCGGCGCAGGAGCAGGCAGACGTCTGCGAGGTCATCGCATGGCTCGCCGCACAGGGCTGGTGCACGGGAAACGTCGGCATGTACGGCACGTCGTGGGGAGGCTTCAACTCGATCCAGGTCGCGATGGAGCGACCGCCCGCGCTCAAGGCGATCGTCCCCATCTATGCGTCCGACG
This sequence comes from Gaiellaceae bacterium, assembly GCA_036274755.1. Classification (GTDB taxonomy): domain Bacteria; phylum Actinomycetota; class Thermoleophilia; order Gaiellales; family Gaiellaceae; genus GMQP-bins7. The sequence continues at coordinate 38,607 of DASUFC010000065.1, read as the reverse complement.
ACCGGTACACGGACGACGTCCACTACATGGGCGGCATCCTCAAGGCGCTCGACCTCGTCGACTGGATCATCTACATGGCGGCCGGGAACGTCCTCCCGCCCGTGCCGGCGGTCTACGGTGACGGCTGGCGCGAGGAGTGGCGGCAGCGCATCGAAGGCACAGAGCCGTGGCTCCTGCGCTGGCTCGAGGAGCAGGACGACGGCCCGTACTGGCGGCACGGCTCCCTCCGGCCGGACTACGGACGAATCGAGTGCGCGACGATGATCGTCGCCGGCTGGGCCGACGGGTACACGAACATCGCGCTTCGCGCGTACGAGGCCATGTCATGCCCGCGGCGCGTGGTCATCGGCCCGTGGGCGCACATGTCGACGGCGACGTCGATCCCCGGCCCGCACATCGATCTCGTTCCCGAGCTCATCCGCTGGTTCGGGCGCTGGCTGCGCGACGAGCCGAACGGCATCGACGAGGAGCCGCCGATCGCGGTCTTCATGCGCCGCTCGACCCGCCCGGCGCCGGACCTCGCCGAGATGCGCGGGGAATGGCGCTCCGAGCCGACCTGGCCTGCGGAGCGGCTCACCTCACGCGTGCTGCGGCCCGACGGTAACGAGAACGACAAGATCGTCGTCCGCGGTGACGTCGGTACCGCTGCGTGGATCTCCTGCGCCGGCAAGCCGCCCTGGGGCCTCCCCGAAGACCAGCGCGAGGACGACGAGCGCTCGCTCCTGTACGAGTGGGATCCGCTGGACGAGGAGCTCGAGCTGCTCGGGCATCCGCGACTGCGCCTCCGACTCACCTCGCCGAACCCGGTCGCCTTCCTCTCGGCGAGGCTCTGCGATGTCTTCCCCGACGGCGCCTCGGCACTCGTGAGTCGCGGCGTGCTGAATCTCACGCACCGCCACGGGCACACGAACCCGGTGCCGCTCGAGCCGGGCGTTCCTGTCGACGTCGAGCTCGAGCTCGAGGCAACGTCCTGGATCTTCGAGCGTGGGCACCGACTCCGTCTCGCACTCGCGGGATCCGACTGGCCCAACACCTGGCCGCCTCCGTCCGGGGGGACGCTCGACGTCGAGCGCGCGAGCGTCGAGCTCGAGGTGCCCGTGCTCGACGGCCCGCCGCTCGCGCCCGCACCGCACTTCTCGCCCCCGCCGGCTCCCGCCTCGCCCGACGAGGAGGTCGCCGAGCCGCCACCGCCGACGATCCGGCGCGTCGAGCGCGACCCGGTCGGACGCCAGACGCGCGTCGTCACGGCGTACGGCTATCGCTACGACGGGCCGTACGGCGCGCGCATCGAGGAGAGCTACGAAGGGCTCCTCGGCGTCTCCGATCGCGCGAGCGGTCGAGCCTGGGCGGCGGCGCGAACGCGGTACCGCATCGAGTGGCCCGAGACCGCGGTCACGACGGAAGCGCACCTGCACTTCAGGTCGTCGTCCTCGACGTACCACGTCCTCGTCGAAGTGGTCGCGTCCGAGGACGGCCCCGACGGCATCGGCCACATCGAGCGGCGCTTCGAGCGGGAGATTCCCCGCCGCCTGCAGTAGCGCTCGATGGTCGATGCCACGAGATCGCCGGCTCCGGGGCGTGAGCCGGCAGCAGGGCGTGACGGGAGAGTGGTGGCGAGGCTAGAAGCCTCGGTGCCGCTCTTCCGTCACGAAACGTACGCTTCAGGCGAGGTAGCGAAGCCTCCCTGCCTGGAGCGGAAGCGGCCTGCACGCGCCGGATCGCGCGCATCCGGACGCGCGAGATCGTGGCGTCGCCCATCTAGGCGCGAATGCAGGCCACGCGATGGCCGCTCGCCCCGGCCTTGGCCTGCAGCTTCGGGTCCGTCTCGCTGCAGGCGTCGATCGCGATCGGGCAGCGTGGGTGGAAGCGACAGCCGGACGGGATCTCGATCGGGTTGGGCGTCTCGCCGCGCAGGATCTGCACCTCGGCTCGGTGGCGAGGGTCCCTGCGCGGGACGACTGAGAGAAGCGCCCGCGTGTAGGGATGCTGCGGGTCGTCGATGACCTGCCGCGCAGGCCCTTCCTCGACGATGCGTCCGAGGTACATCACACAGATGCGGTCGGCGAAGCGCGCGGCCGTCGAGAGGTCGTGAGTGATCATCAGGACGGCGAGGCCTTGATCGCGGAGCTCGTCGAGGATGCCGAGAATGCCGGCGCGCACGGAGACGTCGAGCATCGACACCGGCTCGTCCGCAACCAGGAGCTCCGGCCCGAGAACGAGGCTCGCAGCGATCGCGACCCGCTGCCGCTGCCCGCCCGACAGCTCGTGCGGATACCGATCCGCGAAGAGCTCGGCGGGCGCGAGGCCCACCTGCTCGAGCGCGCTCGTCACGAGGTCGCGCCGCTCCGAGCGGGAGCCGATGTCGTGGATGACCAGCGGCTCCGCGACGGTCGCCGCAACGCGAAAGCGCGGATCGAGCGACTCGTAGGGGTCCTGGTAGATGATCTGCATCCGCCGCCGGAGCGAGCGCAGCTCGCCCTGCGACAGCGCCGTCACGTCGATGCCGTCGAACGAGACGCTGCCGGAGTCGGTGTGCACGAGCCGCAGCAGAGCCTGCGCCGTGGTCGTCTTCCCGCACCCCGACTCGCCGACGAGCGCGACCATCTCACCGCGCGCGACGCTCAGCGACACGCCCGAGACCGCGTGTACGTGCTGGTGAGGCCGCCGGAGGATCGCCCCGCTCAGCCCCCGCCCGATCGGGTAGCGGACGACGAGGTCCTCGACCTCGAGGAGCGGCCGGCCGTTCGCGCTCACGCGACCACCTCGACCGAGCTCGCGAAGTGGCAGGCGCTCTCGTGCTCCGCGCCCACCGAGTGCAGCTCGGGCCGGTCGTCGGCGCAGCGAGACGCGGCGAGGTAACAGCGGGGCGCGAACGGACAGCCGCGCAGCTCCGCGTCGAGGCGCGGCGGCACTCCCGGGATCGAGAGGACGTCGTCGCGAGCCTCGAGGTCGGGAGTCGCGGCCCACAGCATGCGCGTGTACGGGTGTCGCGTCTCGTGGTAGAGCGCCTCTGTCGGCCCCTGCTCCACGATCCGGCCCGCGTACATCACGGCCGCACGCGTGCACGTCTGCGCGACGATCGGCAGGTCGTGCGTGACGAAGACGAGGGCGAGCCCGAGCTCGTCCGACAGGTACGTCAGGAGCTCGAGGACCTGCGCCTGGACCATGACGTCGAGCGCCGTCGTCGGCTCGTCGGCGAGGAGAACGCGCGGCGAGCAGGCGAGCGACATGGCGATCGCTGCGCGCTGGCGCATCCCGCCGGAGAGCTCGTGCGGGTAGCTGCCGGCACGGGTCGGCGAGATGCCGACGGTCTCGAGCAGCTCACGGACGCGGTGCTGCGCTTCGCGTCCGGACGCGTAGCCGTGCAGCTCCATCGGCTCGGCGATCTGATCGCCGATCCGCCTGACCGGGTCGAACGCGTTCATCGCGCCCTGGAAGACCATCGCGATGTCCTTCCAGCGATGCGGAGCGATCGTCTCCTCTCCCTGCTCGAGGATGTTCGTCCCGTCGAGGAGAACGCGCCCGGAGAGGGTCGCGATCTGCGGCAGGAGGCCCATCAGGGCGAGGATCGTCGTCGTCTTGCCGCAGCCCGACTCGCCGACCATCCCGAGCCTCGTCCCGGCGTCGATCGAGAACGACACGCCCTGGACCGCGTGCAGCTGCTTCCCGTTCGGGAGGTCGAACCAGACGTGGAGGTCCTCGACCTCGAGGAGCGCGCCGCTCACGACTCGACCTCCGGCTTCGGGCGCAGGACGCGGAAGCGCCGCACGGAGAGGTGGCCCGTCCGGAGCCGCGGGTTGAGCGCGTCCTCCATCGTCTGGCCGATGATCGTGCAGGCCAGGACGACGAACATCACGCAGAGCCCCGGCGGGATCACGGCCCACCACGCCTCGTTGATGATCGCGTCGTCCGTGAAGGCGTTCTCGATGAGGCGCCCCCACGAGATCGCGCTCGGATCGCCGAGGCCGAGGAACGTGATGAACGTCTCCGCGAAGATCGCGTACGCGATGAGGAGCACCGTGTTGGCAACGAGGAGCGGCGTCACCTGCGGCAGCACGTGCCGCACGATGAGCCGCGTGTTCCCGGCGCCGAGCGCCCGCGCCCGCTGGACGTAGACCCGCTCGCGGACGCTCTTCGTCTGCGCCCGGATGAGCCGGGCCGTGAACGTCCAGTAGATGATCCCGATGATCACGATGATGTTCCACGTGCTCCGCCCGAAGAGCGCCGCGATCACGATCATCAGCGGGACGTCCGGGATCACGAGGAAGTAGTCCGTCAGGCGCATGAGAGCGGTGTCCGTCTTGCCGCCGAAGAAGCCGGAGACGATGCCGACCGTGCCGCCGATCACGGCCGAGATCGCGGCGGCGCAGAAGCCGATGAGGAGCGAGACGCGAGCGCCGGCGATGAGAAGGTCGACCATGCTCGCGCCGCCGCCGTCCGTCCCGAGCCAGAACTCGCGGCTCGGCGGCTCGAAGACGTCCCCCACCTTCGCCTTCGGGTCGCCGGCGATGAGGAGGTCGCCGAAGACCGCGAGGAAGACGAAGAACGCGAGCATCGCGAGCGCGACCAGCGCCGACTTGTTCTGCAAGATCGGAGCGGCGACCGACCGCCACCGCAGCGAGCGGGTGGCAGGAGCCTCCTCGGCCGGAGGCGCGCCGGTCTGGACGGGGCTCACGTGCTCACTCCGTGACCCGCGGGTCCATCTTGAAGTAGAGGAGGTCGGCCAGCAGGTTGAAGAGGATCACCGAGAACGTCAGGAGCAGGAACGCCGCCTGGAGCACCGGGTAGTCGCGCTGGTCGATCGCCTCGACGATGAGGAGGCCGATCCCCGGGTACGAGAAGACGTACTCGACCGTGATCGCTCCACCGATGATGAAGCCGAGCGAGAGCGCGACGAGCGTGATCACGGGGAGCATCGCGTTGCGGAAGCCGTGCTTCCACACGGTCGACCAGTTCGAGAGCCCCTTCGCGCGGGAGGTCAGGATGTAGTCCTCGCCGAGCGTCTCGAGCATGGCCGAGCGGACGATGAGCGTGTACTCGCCGAAGATCACGAGCCCGAGCGTGAGCGCGGGCAAGATCATGTGCTCGAGGCGATCGACGAAGACCTCGATGAACCCCGGATCGCTGAGGATGCCGAGCGTCGGGTCCTTCACGCCGGAGGTGGGTAAGCCGAGCCAGCCCGCGACGAAAAGGACGATGACGAGGCCGAGCCACTGCGGCGGCATCGAGTAGAACCCGAGACCGCCCCAGAGCGCCGCCTTGTCCGCGGCCGTGCCGCGCCGCCAGGCAGCGACGACGCCGGTCGCGACACCGAAGACGATCGAGAAGAACGTCCCGAGCGCGACCATCGGGACGGTGTTCTTGATCGGCTCCCAGAGCACGGAGCGCACGGGCTCCTCGGTCCGGAGCGAGCGGCCCATGTCTCCGTGGGCCAGGCCGGTCAGGTAGATCTTGTACTGCTGCCACTTGGACTTGTCGAGGCCCAGCGTCCTGCGCTGGTACTCCTTGAAGTCCTGCGAGCATCCGCGACAGCGAAGAGCCGAGACCGCATCGCCCGACAGCGAGCGGAAGAGCACGAAGTTGAGCGTGATCGCGACGAACACGGTGCCGATCGCGAACAGCACCCTCTTGACGACGTAGTCGGAGCCTCGCATGTCGTCTCGGGAGCGCTGTTCGCGACCGCGACCGCTAGATCAGCGAACCTTCTTCGGGCTCGTGTAGTACGTCTTCGAGAACGCGTTCAACTGGTTCTTGAAGCCCGTCCACTTCGTCGACGTGGCGTCGAGCGCGACGTGATTCGTGAGCTGCGTGTACACGAACGCGTCGTAGACCATCTTCTGCATCTTGTAGATGATCGCCCGCCGCTTGGCCGGGTTCACCGTGACCGACTGCTGGATGTACAGCTTGTCGTAGGCGGGGCTGTCCCAGCCGGTGTCGCTCCACGAGCACCACTGGTCCTTCGTCACGACGGAGAGCTGGAAGTCCGGCTCCGGCCCTGCGATCCAGTCCCACATCGCGAGGTCGAACTTCGAGTAGCCGATGTTCTTCGTCCCGTCGCACTTCGCGTCGGTCTCGAGCGCGTAGCTCGCGGTCGAGTCACCTCCGACCTTCAGCCTGGCCGTGACGCCGAGCTTGGCGAAGCCCTCCTTGACGATCTCGAACATCCGGTTCCCGTTGAAGTCGAGCGACGTGGGGAGAATCACCTCGTAGCTCATGGGGTGGGCCGGCTGCGCGTACTTGCCCTTCGTCGCCGGCGCGACGCGGACCCCGTCGGAGCCGCGCTTGTAGCCGAGCGCGTCGAGCGCCTTGTTCGCGGCCGAGCAGTTGTACTGCGTCGGGCCGAGGTTGGGATTCTCGAGCGGCGAGATGTGGCCGACCAGGCTCTCCACCTTCGTCGCGTACCCCGAGAAGACGACCTGGATCATCTTGTTGCGGTCGACGCACATGGAGAGCGCCTTCTTCACACGTGGGTCGAGCAGCTCGCGGTTCTTCGGCTTGTAGGGGTTCGAGTTCCACGTGATGTTCGTGATCTCGCCGCCCGGCCACTGGTTCACCTTCACGCCGGAGCTCTTCTTCACGGCGTTCACGGCGTTGAACGGCACCTGGTCGATCCAGTCGAGGTTCCCTCTGCGGAGCTCGGCGATCATCGAGTCCGAGTTGGTGTAGTAGGTCAGGGCGACCGCATCGGCGTTCGACTTCGGTCCGTAGAAGTTCTTGTCCGGGATGAAGACGGTCGTGCCCTTCTTCTCGTACGACTTGATGGTGTAGGCACCGCCCGTGACGAACGGGATCTTCCCCTCGGGCCGGTACGTCTTGAGCGCCCTGCCGCCCTTCTGCTTCTTCTCGTAGGGCTCCCACACGTGGCGCGGCACGATCGGCAGCGCGCCGATGAGCCAGAGCGCGTTCCCGACCGGAGCGTTGTACTTGACGACGAGCGTGCGCGGATCCGTGGCGGTTGCACGCACGACGTGGTTGACCGTCGAGCCCTGTACCGCGGTCGCCCCCGTGACGTACTTGACCGTCGTGTTGATCGTCCACGCCGCGTCGTCGGCGGTCATCGCACGGCCGTCGGACCAGCGCCCGTTCGGCCGCAGCTTGAACGTCCACGTCTTGCCGTCCTTGGACGCCTTCCACGAGGACGCCCAGTCGCCCGTGATGTAGTAGCCCTTGCTCTTCGAGTAGTCGACCTGGACGAGCAGTGGGTAGACCATGATCATCGCGTTCAGGCCCTGGCCCTCGATGTAGTTCCAGGGATTGAACGAGTCGATGTAGCTCGTCGTCCCGACCCGAAGAATTCCGCTCCCTCCGGCCTGCTCCGTCGCCGTGCTCCCCGAGCTCGCCGTCGCCCGCTGCGAGCCGATCCAGGCCGCTGAGCTCGCACCGACGAGCGCACACACGGCCAGCAGCGCGAGCATGAGCCGCCTCGACTGCCCTCTTCTCATTTCTCCTCCTGTGTCCGGAGACGTTGCCCCGGTGGCTTTGACGACATCGACACCATCGAAGTTGTGCCCGCACCGGTCGCACGCGCATTCGCGACGATGCGAGAGCATAGTCCCGCCTCGGCCCCGGTGTACGCTCGCCACCGTGAGCCCCCCTCCGTCACGCGGGCCTCGACTCCGTGAGCACGGGCTCCGCATCGGCCGTTTCGACTCCGGAGCAGCCAACGCGATCACGGACGTCTCGGGCGTCACCGTCGGGCACGTCACGATCTGGCGTGACGAACCCGAGCCTCCCGCCGGACGGGGCATCGCGCGGACCGGTGTCACCGCCGTGCTCCCCGCGCAGGTCGAGACGCTGCACGCGCGACCTGTTCCAGCCGGCACCGCCGTGCTCAACGGATCGGGCGAGCTGACAGGCTCGCTGCAGATCGGCGACTGGGGTTGTGTCGAGACGCCGATCTACCTGACGTCCACGCATGCGGTGGGTCGTGTCTACGACGGCGCCGTCCAGGTCGCCGTCGAGGTCGAGCCGCGCGTCGGCACGGAGGACTTCGTGATCCCCGTCGTCGGGGAGTGCGACGACAGCTGGCTCTCGGAGGGCAGGATCGTCCAGGTCGAGGCGGAGGACGCCGGCCGCGCCGTCGCGTCCGCCGCCGGAGGCGTGGTGCCCGAGGGGGCCGTCGGCGCGGGCACCGGGATGATGACCAAGGGCTGGAAGGCGGGGATCGGGACCTCGAGCCGAATCGCCCCGTCCATCGGCGCGGCGGTCGGCGTCCTCGTGCTTTCGAACTTCTACCCGCCCCCCGGCCTCGTCGTGGACGGTGTCGCCGTGGGCGAGATCCTCGGCGAGCCGCCCGAGGTCGCACGCACCAAGGCGGGGAGCTGCATCGGCGTCGTCGCGGTCGACGCCGCTCTCTCGCCGCACCAGCTGCAGCGCGTCGCCCGGCGCGTCGGGCTCGGCCTGGCGCGCTGCGGGTCGGTCGCCCATCACGGCAGCGGCGAGATCTTCGTGGCGTTCGCGGAGCCGGGACGTCGCGCGCGCGGCGAGGCGGCCGTCGCGGACGTCCCCGACGACGCCCTCAACGACGTCTTCGAGGCAGTCGTCGACGCGAGCGAGGAGGCCGTCCTGAACGCGCTCTGGGCGGCTCCCGAGGTCGTCGGCCGCGACGGGCGGATCGGTCACGCGCTCCCGCACGACGACGTGCTCGAGCTCCTGTCCGCGCACGGCCGCCTGCACCGCTAGCGCGGTTCGAGGCCCGGGAGCGCGGGTACCACACCCTCGATCTCTCGTCCTGCGACAGTCAGACGTGGCGCGCCCCGAGTCGCCGACTGGAGTCGGGCGGATCGTTCCAGGCTCCTCGGCTCACCCGCAGTGCTCGTTGCGGCGTGGGTGCTCGCGATCGCAGGCGTGGCGACGTTCTACGCCGTGCAGGCGAACACGTGGGCGGTGATGACCGACGAGCTCCAGGTGGCCCGCCTCGCCACGAGCATCGCGGACACGCTCTCCCCCGTCCCGACGATCCGGGGCGAACACTACGGAGCGAACAGCCAGCTCTACCCGTTGCTGCTCGCACCGTTCTACGGCGTCCTGTCGGCGCCGCAGGCCGCCATGGCCGCCCACGCGCTCAACGGGCTCCTCCTCGCGAGCGCGGCGCTTCCTGCCTTCCTGCTCGGCCGCGCGGTGACGGGCCGGAGCGCCGTGGGCTACGCGGCGGCCGCGCTGACCGGTGTCACGCCGTGGCTCGCCCTTTCTTCGACCCTCCTCACCGAGAACGCCGCCTATCCGGCGTTCGTCTGGTCGGTCTTCCTCTGCCACCGCGCACTCGTGCGGCCCTCGGCGAGGGGCGACCTGGCAGCCCTCGCAGGTCTCGGCCTGGCATATGCCGCGCGCACGCAACTGGTCGTGGTCGCGGTCGCACTCCCGTTCGCACTCGTCCTGCACGAGCTCTCGCTCGGCAGCGTCGAGCACGGGCTTCGAGGCGCGCTCGCGGTCGCATACCGGCGGCATCGGGTCCTCGTCGCCGCCTACGCCTGCGCGCTCGCCCTCGCGGCGGTCCTGGTCGTCGCCGGCGGGATCGGAGGCGTGGTCGGGAACTACACGACGACCTTCGGCGGCGATCTCGTTCCTGCGGGACTCTGGCGGGCCACTGCCGAGCACCTCGACCAGGTCGCGATCGCGGTCGGGCTGCTCCCGGTCGTCCTCTCGACATCGTGGGTCGCGACCGCGCTCGCGCATCGTGACCGCTCCGAGGAGCATGCCTTCGCCTCGCTCTTCGTCGTGCTCGTGCCGCTCCTGCTCCTCGAAGTGGCGTCCTTCGACGTCCGATTCACGCCGAGGCAGTTCATCCAGGACCGCTACCTCATCTACCTCGTGCCGCTCTTCGCGGTCGCCTGCGCGGCCTGGCTCGCAGAGCGCGACCCGCGACACACACGCACGCGCGACGCGAGCGCGCTCGCCGCCGGAGCCGCCCTCGTCGCCCTGCTCGCGCTCACGCCGCACGGCGACGACGTCATCTTCTGGGCGGCTCCCGGCGGCGCGTTTCGCCCGGCGATCCGGGACACGGCATCGGCACTGCACGTCTCCGACACGGTGCTCGTGCAGGTGATCGCCGCACTGTCGGTCGTTCTGGTCGTCGTGCTCGCGCGTCGCTCGCGATCGAGGCTCGTCGCGGTGACGCTCGCAGTGACCGCGTTCGGAGCGCTCCAGACCTTCTACGTCCTCGACCGCTCGGTCGTCCCCTCGATGATCCGCTCGGACGTGGCCGACCGGGACTGGATCGACCGTGTCGTGCCCGACGGCGGGTCGGTGGCGCTCGTGCCGGGTGGCGTGGGCGGTCCGGTCGCATGGTGGGAGGCCGAGCTCTGGAACGAGACGGTCGACCGCGAGCTCCGCATCGGCCGCCGGCGCACGTTCACGCCCTTCCCGGTCCTCGAGGCGAGCATCGACGACGCCGACGGGCGTCTCGCGGGTCCGGACCCGAGCGGCTATCTCGTGATCGCGACGGACGAGAACCGATTCGGGATCGCCGGGTCGGTCGTGCTCGCACGACGAGGATCACTGACACTGCTCCGCGTCGAGCGGCCGTACCGCCTCGCGTGGAGCGCGCTCGGGCTCACGAGCGACGGCTGGACGAGACCAGGCCAGGCCACGACCATTCGTGTCTTCGGCCACCGAGAGGCGGGTCGCCGGGCGGTCGTGCTCACGCTCGCGGCGTCGCGGTTCTCGCCGCGACCCGTCGACTTCGCGCTGGTGGGGGACGAGGAGACTGTCGTCGGCACGGTCGACCCCGGTGGAGCCCGCCCTCCGGTCCAGGTGACCGTATGCGTCCCGGCGGGCGGGCATGTGGACGTCCGGCTCGTCTCACGCCGAGGCGTCGACCTTCCCGACGGGCGCCGGGTGGCGCTCCACGTCGACCGGATGCGGCTCAGCCCCTCGTGGTCGTGCGCGGTGAGCTGAAGCCGGACGTCGACCGTCATCCGTGGACGACCGCGCGACCACGAGCACGCACGACTCGCGGTGCGCCTACGATGCCGCGTATGGCCACCTTCCTGCACACCATGGTTCGCATCACCGACCCGGAGCGAAGCCGCGGCTTCTACGAGGCGCTCGGCTTCACGTTCTCGCGCGACATGGACATCGTGAGAAACGGCGAGCGCGAGGCGACGAACTACTTCTTCTCGCTCGGCGACTCCGAGAACGTCCTCGAGCTCACCTACAACCACGACGGGCGCACGTACGAGATGGGCACCGCGTACGGGCACATCGCCGTCGGCGTCGACGACCTCGACGGCACGCTCGCGGCCCTGAAGGACGAGCACGGCATCGAGCCCGAGCGTCCTCCCTATCAGGTCTCGGAGGGCGGCTCGCGGATCTGCTTCGTCAGAGATCCGGACGACTACCGGGTCGAGCTGATCGAGCGGCGCTAGCCCCGCGTCGGCACCAGCGACCGCGAAGCGTTCCGGGATCGCGGCCGCGTTACTCTGAGACGGTCGTGGAGCACAGCCCCGAACGCGAGCTGAAGCTCGCTGCGGCGTCCGACTTCCGGATGCCGAGCATCTTCGGGCTCGTGGGCGGGGTCGTCCGGCAGGCGCCACCCGAGCGCACCGAGTCGACCTACTACGACACGGAGGACCTCAGGCTGGCGCGCTGGGGGGCCAGCCTCCGCCATCGTCCCGGAGAGGGCTGGACGGTCAAGCTCCCCGCCGAGCGCGATGCGCCCTTCCTCGTCCGGCCCGAGATCGTGTTCGACGGCAGCGGCGGCGAGCCGCCCGCCGCGGCCGTGGAGCTCGTCCGCGGGTTCGTCCGCTCCGAGACGCTTCGCGAGCGCGTGCAGATGACGACGCGGCGGCGGCGCACGGAGCTCCACGACACCGACGGAGGTCTCATCGCCGGGGTCGTCGACGACGCGGTCGCGATCCGCAACGGCTCGGGCTGGCGAACCGGCTTCCGCGAGCTCGAGGTGGAAATCGGCGACGAGATGACGCCGAGCCTCCTCGACGCGCTCGTGGAGCGCCTCCGCCAGGCCGGTGCGGGCGCTCCCGACCAGACGGCCAAGTACATCCGCGCGCTCAACCGCACCGAAGCGCTTCGGCCGGAGATCGCGGTCGCCGACCTCGGGCCCGATGCCTCCGCCGGTGACGTCGTCCAGCGTGCGCTCGCGCTCTCCGTCATCCGCCTCATTCGCCACGACGCCGTCGTCCGGCTCGATCTCGATCCCGAAGGGGTCCACCAGGCGCGCGTCGCAACGCGGCGTCTGCGCTCGGACCTGCGCACGTTCCGTCCACTCGTGGAGCGCGAGTGGTCGACGGCGCTCCGCGCGGAGCTCGGCTGGATTGCCGGGACTCTCGGGGAGGTTCGGGACGGCGACGTGCTCCTCGCCCGTCTTCGAGCCAGTGCCCGCGAGCTGCCGACGCCGCGCGTCGCGCCGGCGGGTGCAGCGATCGAGACGCTCGAGCGAGCACGGGCATCGGCGTTCGAGGTGCTTGGCGAAGCGCTCCGGAGCGAGCGCTACGTCGGTCTCCTCGACCGACTCGTCGAGACGGCGAACGCCCCGGCTCTTCGGAGCCGCGCCGGCGAGCCTGCAGCGGACGTCATCCCCGCGCTCGTGCGAAGGCCGTGGCACAAGCTCGTGAAGCGTGTGGACCACGCCGGCGACGACCCGAGCGACGCACTGCTCCACGAGATCCGCATCCGCACGAAGCGCGTTCGCTACGCCGCCGATGCCGCGACGCCCGTCGTCGGGAAGCCGGCGCGCGCCCTCGCGCACGCCGCCGCACACCTGCAGGGCGTCCTCGGCGACTTGAACGACGCGCGCGTCGCCGCTGACTGGCTCGAGCGGTGGGCGACCGGGGCCGACGGGGAGCCCGCGCGTGCCGCCGCGGCTCTGGCGGAGCGCGAGCGCGCCGCTGCGTCGGAGCTGCGCCGCTCCTGGAGGGTTGCCTGGGAGGAGCTGGCCGACCCGAAGCTCCGCAGCTGGATGTGACCGACGTCGTCCGCGCCGCGGGGGGCATCGTGCGTCGACTCGGCGACGGCGGCATCGACGAAGTGCTCGTCGTGCACCGCCCCGCCTACGACGACTGGTCGTTTCCCAAGGGGAAGCTCGAGCCGGGCGAGAACGAGCTCGAGGCCGCCGTCCGAGAGGTCGAGGAGGAGACCGGCCTGCGCTGCGAGATCGAGCGTGAGCTCGCGACCACCCGCTACCGGGACGCTCGCGGCCGCCCGAAGACGGTGCGGTACTGGCTGATGACGCCGATCGCGGGCAGGCCGGCCGCCGCGAACGAGGTCGACGTCGCGCGGTTCGTGCCGCTGGACACCGCGCGGGAGCTCCTCAGCTACGCCCGCGACGCCGAGCTGCTCGACATGTTGGAGCCCGCGGTCACGACCATCCATCTGGTCCGCCATGCCAAGGCGAAGAACCGCGCGGAGTGGGTGGAGCCCGACGACCTGCGGCCATTGACGAAGCGCGGTCGCCGGGAGGCCGATGCGCTGGCGGGGCGGCTGCGCGAGGAGCGCTCTTCGCGGCTCCTGTCGAGCCCGTACCGTCGGTGCCTCGAGACGCTCGCGCCGCTCGGTCAGGCACTCGACCTCCCGATCGAGACGACGGCCCTCCTCGCGGAGGGTGCCGGAGGCGAGCCCGCGCTGGAGCTCCTCGTTGCTGCGTGCGGCGAGGGGCCGGTCGTCGCCTGCACCCACGGCGACGTGCTGTACGAGGTGCTGCGCGCGGTCCTCGAGTCCGGAACGGCGCTCGAGGGCGGCCCGCTCGATGCGCCGGTCGCGAGCACCTGGACCCTCGATGTCGTCGAGGGACGCGTGGTCGCGGGCCGCTTCGTCGATCGCCCCGACGCGTAACACCCCGAGACCGAATCGTGGCGATTTCGGCACGAAGGCGTCTCCCATCCGTGCGTACTCGCCGCGTACGGTGGCGGCATGGCCACGGGAACGAGCTCGAAGGCAGCGAAGCCCGCGACCGCTGCCACCCCTTGGGGCGCCGCAACGCTGCTCGAGGAGGCATCGGTCCCGCAGCGTGTGGGCGACAAGCGCTTCTCGGTCGTCGTCCAGCTCCTCGAGGCGCCGGGAGGCGATCACCTCATCCGCTTCGCCTACACGACCGACGGGTCGGCCCGACGCGGCCCCGTCACGATGCGGGCGCGCGACCTCGAGCGACTGCGGGCGGCGCTCGAGCGTGCGCCCGTGCTCAGGGAGACGCTTGACTTCTAGGGACGCACCGGAGCCGGACGCGGCGCCGCGTTCTCAGGCTCGGACGGCTGCGACCCGCTCGGCGGCTGCGTCGACGAGCGCCGCGAGCAGAAGCCCTCCGTCGGCCGAGCCCAGAAGCGGGTCGACGGCATGCTCGGGATGCGGCATGAGGCCCATGACGTTGCCGGCCTCGTTCACGACGCCGGCGACGTTGCCCAGCGACCCGTTCACGTCCTCCGCGTAGCGGAGGACGATCTGGCCGCGAGCGCCGAGCTGCACGAACGTGCCCTCGTCCGCGTACCACGCACCCTCGCCGTGCTTCACGGGGATCACGAGCTCCTGCCCCGGACGAACCCTGCGCATGAAGAGGCTGTCTGCTGTCTCCACGCGAACGGTCTCGTCGCGGCAGACGAACTCGAGCTGCCGGTTCGGCCGGAGCACGCCTGGAAGCAGCCGCGCCTCGCAGAGGATCTGGAAGCCGTTGCAGATGCCCAGGACCGGCCCGCCCGCGGTCGCAAACGCCCGGACCGCGCCCATGATCGGAGCCGTGCTCGCGATCGCTCCCGTTCGCAGGTAGTCGCCGTAGGAGAACCCGCCCGGAAGGACGACCGCGCCCGTATCCGCCGGCAACGCCTCCTCGTCGTGCCACACCATCGCAGGCTCGGCACCGACGGACCCGATCGCCCATGCGGCGTCACGGTCGTCGTTCGAGCCCGGGAACACGACGACGGCGACAACGGGCCGATCCGTCACGCGCCCTCCAGCTGGATCTCGACGCTCTCGATCAGCGAGTTCGCGAGCAGCGCCTCGCACATGCGCGTGATCTCCCTTCGCGCGGACTCGGCATCGTCGGCCTCGAGCTCGAGATCCACGACGCGTCCGACACGGGCCGTGTGGACGTCGAAGCCCAGCTTGCGCAGCGACTGCCCGACGGCCTCGCCCTGCGGGTCGAGGATGCCGCCCTTGGGGCGGATCAGAATCGTCGCTCTCACAGCACGACCTCCGGGTCTGCCAGGTACTCAGCGAACGAGATCCCGGTCAGGCGCTCGAACGCCTCGATGTAGCGAGCGCGCGTCCCTGCGACGACCTCATCGGGAAGCTCGGGCCCGGGGGGCTCCTTGTCCCAGCCCGCGCGCTCGCACCAATCGCGGACGAACTGCTTGTCGAACGAGGCCTGCCGGCCGCCCGGCGTGTACGTGGATCCATCCCAGAACCGAGACGAATCGGGCGTCATCGCCTCGTCGCCGAGGACGACCGCGCCGTCGGGCGCGATGCCGAACTCGAACTTCGTGTCCGCGAGAACGATGCCGCGCTCCTGGGCGTGCGCCGCGCCGTACCCATACAGCGCGAGCGCTGCGTCCCGCGCGGCGGCGTACTGCTCCTTTCCGCACAGCGCGGCCGCAGCGTCCTCGTCGATGTTCTCGTCGTGTCCGCTGGGCGCCTTGCTCGCCGGCGTGAGGATCGGCTCAGGGAGCCGGTCCGACTCGCGAAGCCCCTCGGGTAAGGCATGCCCGCAGAGCCTCCCCGTCGCGCGGTAGTCCTTCCACCCGGACCCCGCGAGATACCCGCGCACGACGAACTCGACCGGCAGCATCTCGAGTCGCCGGCACCTCGTCGAGCGCGAGTCGGCGAGGCCGAGCAGGTGATTCGCGACCAGCGATCGCGTCTGCGAGAACCAGTAGGCGGAGAGCCCGGTGAGGACGGAGCCCTTGTCCGGGATGGGCGTCGGGAGGACGACGTCGAAGGTCGAGATCCGGTCGCTCGCGACGAGCATCACGGACGTGTCGTCGATCTCGTAGATCTCGCGAACCTTCCCGCTTGCGAGATGGGCTCCGGGCAGGCTCACGTACGCGCCTCCTCGGGGGAAGCCTGGGTCGCATGCGCGCGGCGCTCGAACACCGTGTCGACGTGGCGGGTGTACGCCCCGAGATCGAAGACCCCGTCGAGGTCGACACGCGCAGCGATCTCCTGGTCCGAGCGTACGAGCTGCCGGAAGTCGAGCCCCTCGTCCCACGCACGCATGGCATGGCGCTGCACCATCCGATAGGCAGCGTCGCGCTCGAGGCCCGACTCGACCAGAGCGAGCAGCAATCGCTGGCTGAAGAAGAGCCCGCCGGTCGTCTCGAGGTTCGCACGCATCCGCTCCGGACGCACGACGAGCCCTTCGACGAGCCACGCGAAGCGATCGAGCATGTAGTCGATCGCGAGAAACGCGTCGGGGAGCGCAACGCGCTCGGCCGAGGAGTGGGAGATGTCCCGCTCGTGCCAGAGACCGACGTTCTCCATGCCCACCAGCGCGTACCCGCGCACGAGGCGCGCGAGACCGCAGATGCGCTCGGACACGATCGGGTTCCGCTTGTGCGGCATGGCCGACGAACCCTTCTGGCCGCGGCCGAACGGCTCCTCGACCTCGCGAACCTCGGTGCGCGCGAGGTGTCGGATCTCGAGCGCGAAGCGGTCGAGCGACGACGCGAGGACGCCGAGCGCCGTAAGAAGCTCCGCGTGCCGATCACGCTGGAGGATCTGCGTGGAGCTCGGTGCAGGCTCGAGTCCGAGCGCCTCGCACGCGATCCTCTCCACCTCAGGGGTCGTCGTGGCGTAGGTCCCGACCGCCCCCGAGAGCTTCCCGACGCGCATACCGTCGAGCGCGCGTTCGACGCGGTCCCGGTCGCGCTCGAGCTGGAATGCCCAACCCACGAGCTTCAGACCGAACGTGGTCGGCTCGGCGTGGACGCCGTGCGTCCGACCGATCATGACCGTGGCCCGGTGCTCCCGCGCGCGTGCGTCCACCGCTGCGATTGCGCGGTCGAGACCCTCCCCGACGAGCTCACCGGCCGCCTGCACCGTCAGCGCGAGCGCGGTGTCGAGCACGTCCGACGACGTGAGCCCGTAGTGGAACCAGCGCCCCTCCGAGCCGAGGCCTGCCGACACCGTGTCGACGAACGCAGCCACGTCGTGATTCGTCGTCCGCTCGCGTTCCGCGACCTGCTCCGGAGTGGGAACGCGCGCGTGTTCGCGCACCGAACGAGCCGTGGCCATGGGCACCGTGCCGACCTGCGCCCAGGCATCGAGCACGGCCAGCTCCACCGACAGCCACTGTTCGAGCTTCGCCTCGTCCGACCAGACCCGAGCCATCGCAGGTCTGGAATAGCGGTCGATCACCGCGGCAAGTCTAGTCGCCGATCCCGCGGTCGACTTTCGTCACGGACTCGGCACGGTCCGTGTGCCACGCGTACGCACTTCCTCGTTACGCTCATAGCGGGTGGAGGCACGGGGTGGCCCCTGGGTATCAGATGCCACAGCCCACGCTCCACGCCGTCATGCCTCAGCCCAAGGACGGCGTCACGCCCACGGCCGCCGAGGCGGCGATGTCCGACCGGTAGCGCATCCCGTCGAAGACGATCGAGTCGACGCCGCGATACGCGAGCTCCCGCGCGTCGTCGACGGTCGGGCCGACGCCGCTCACGGCGAAGATCCGCCCGCCGTTCGTCACGAGCCGCTCCCCGTGCAGGGCTGTGCCCGCATGGAAGACGAGCGCGCCGGAGGCCTCGGCGGCATCCACACCGCGGATCTCACTCCCGCGGTCGCCCTCGGCCGGATAGCCCCCCGCGGCAACGACGACGGTGGCGGCGGACGCGCCCGAGAGCGCTGCCGTCGCATCCGCGAGATCGCCCCTCGCCGCAGCTGCGAGCAACTCGAGGAGATCGGACTCGACGAGCGGCAGGAGCGCCTGCGTCTCCGGATCCCCGAACCGGCAGTTGAACTCGAGCACGCGCGGGCCGTCCGGCGTGAGCATGAGCCCTGCGTAGAGGAGGCCGACGAAGGGGGCGCCGCGCCGCGAGAGCTCGGCGAGAACGGGCGCGTGCACGTCCGCGACGAGCGCCTCGGCGACGTGCTGGTCGAGGACGGGCGCCCACGCGCCCATGCCGCCCGTGTTCGGCCCCTCGTCACCGTCGAAGGCTCGCTTGAAGTCCTGTGCCGACCCGAACGGAACGGCCTCGCGACCATCGCACACCGCGAACAACGACACCTCCGGCCCCTCGAGCAGCTCCTCGACGACGACGTCGCCCGGGTCGGCGCGCAGTGCGAGCAGCGCCGCGTCGAGCTCGGCCTGCGTCCGGCAGACGTGGACGCCCTTTCCCGCCGCGAGACCGTCCGCCTTGACGACACACGGAACACGCGCGATCGGGAGCCGCGCAGCGGTCGGGACCCCGGCGGCGGCCATGACCTCCTTCGCGAACGACTTGGAGCCTTCGATCCGCGCGGCGGCCGCGCTCGGGCCGAAGACGGGAATCCCGAACCGCCGCAGCGCATCGGCAAGGCCGAGGACGAGCGGGACCTCCGGTCCGACCACGACGAGATCGACGTCGAGCTCGCGCGACAGCCCGAGGATCCCCTCCGCGTCCTCGGCGCGGATCGGATGACACGAAGCGAGTGCAGCGATCCCCGGGTTTCCGGGCGCGGCGTGAAGCTCGGTCAGAGAGGGCGACTGGGCGAGCTTCCAGACGAGTGCGTGCTCACGGCCCCCGGACCCGACGACGAGAACGCGCATCGCAGGAGTCTACGAAGCGCGTCCGCGGCTCAGACGAGTCGCCCGAGCCGCGTACCGACGATGACCCCGAGGAGACCGAACGCGACGCTCGCGAGGACGCTCACCAGCGCGACCGCCATCTCCCGCGCCTCCACGAGGTCGAACGTCTCCTGCGCGAACGTCGAGAACGTCGTGTACCCACCACAGAAGCCGACCACCAGCGCCGCGCGCAGCCACTCGGGCGCGTTCCCCCGGTCGACGAGCGCGGCGATGAGGAAGCCGACGAGGACACACCCGGTCACGTTGATCACGAAGGT
The DNA here is from genome assembly GCA_036274755.1 of Gaiellaceae bacterium. GTDB lineage: Bacteria > Actinomycetota > Thermoleophilia > Gaiellales > Gaiellaceae > GMQP-bins7. Next base: position 19,623 of record DASUFC010000065.1, on the reverse strand, counting down.
GCTCCACGGGAACGCTCCCTCGGCTCGCTGCTCGATCGCCCGATCGAGCCCGTACCGCGCGAGCGAGCCGAGCGCTCCGGCGATTGCCACGCCAACGGCTACCGACATGCGGACTCCTCTCGTTCGTAGGAGCCATCAGCCGGTCGGCGGTTTGAAGGGCGAGCCCCATCGCCCGTGACGCCGTCCGAGCGTAGCGAGGACGTCAGCCGAGCGCGAGCACGTGCGCGCGCGCCGCGCCCGTCCCCACGAGCGTGATCGGGACGCCGAGGGCGTCCTCGACGAAGCGGACGTACGCGCGCGCGGCGTCGGGCAGCTCGTCGTCGATCGGCGCCTCCCAGCCGGGAAGCACCTCGAAGACCGGCCGGCAGTGGTGGAAGTCGCTCTGGTGGGCCGGGAAGTCGTCGGTCTCCGAACCGTCCGGCAGGCGGTAGCGCACGCACAGCGGGAGCTCGGCGAACGCCGAGAGGACGTCGAGCTTGGTGAGAGCGAGCGACGTGATCCCGTTGACGCGCACCGCGAAGCGCAGCGCGACGAGGTCGAGCCAGCCACACCGCCGCTCGCGACCGGTGACCGTCCCGAACTCCTGCCCCAGCGTCTGGACGCGCTCGTGGTCCGGCCCGTCGATCTCGCTCGGGAACGGCCCCTCGCCGACGCGGGTGACGTAGGCCTTGGCGACGCCGAGGACCTCGTCGATCCGGTTCGGCCCGATCCCGAAGCTCACGGCGGCGCCTGCCGCGATCGGGCTCGACGACGTGACGAACGGATACGTGCCGTGGTCGAGGTCGAGCATCGTGCCCTGCGCGCCCTCGAAGAGAACGCGCTCGCCGGAACGCAGCGCGCGATCGACGAGCAGCGACGTGTCGGCGACGTAGGGACCGAGGCGATCCGCGAGCGCGAGCTGGGCCTTCACGACCTGCTCGACGTCGAACGGCTCGAGCCCGTACACGCGCTCGAGCCATACGTTCTTCTCGGTCACCGCGAGCTCGAGCTTCTGACGGAGGATCTTCGGATCGAGCAGATCCTGGACGCGGATCCCGATCCGGGTCGCCTTGTCGGCGTAGGCCGGGCCGATGCCGCGTCTCGTCGTCCCGATCTGGAGCTTCCCGAGGCGACGCTCGCGCGCGCCGTCGAGCGCCACGTGCCACGGCATGACGAGGTGGGCATTGCCCGACACGAACAGGAGGCCACGGGTCTCGTGACCGCGCGACTCGAGCTCGTCGACCTCGGACACGAGCACCTCGGGATCGACGACGCACCCGGCCCCGATCGCGCAGCGCTTGCCCGCGATCAGGCCAGTCGGGATCTGCCGGATCTTGTACGTCTGGTCGCCGACGACGACCGTGTGCCCCGCGTTCGGCCCGCCCTGGTAGCGGCACACGAGGTCGGAGCTCTGGGCGAGGAGATCGACGATCTTCCCCTTCCCCTCGTCGCCCCACTGGGCACCCACGATGACGGTGGCCGGCACGGGCGCCAGTCTTGCAGGCGCCCGTCAGGCGCGGGTGGCTGCGGGGATCACGAGGTCCGGCTCGTCGGGCGAGTGCGTGTCGACGCTGGAGACCGCCGGAATACCGGTTCCCGCACACGCTCCCCCCACCCCGGCGTGCGCGTCGTCGATCCGGTCCGGCGCGCCTCCGAGGCGGCGCAGGCGTCCGAGGATCGGCAGCGCGCCGGCGGTCACGAGGCCGCCCGCCACGAAGGCCGACGAGACGGAGCGGGCTTCACCCAGGGCACCGAGGCCGAGTTGACCGCCGATCCCACCGACGCTCGAGACCATCGAGTCGAAGGAGACGACGGTCGCGCGCTGCTCCGAGCGCACGACCTGGTGCAGGTACGCGGAGCGGACCGGGCTCGTCACGCCCGTGGCGCCCATGACGAGGAGCAGGGCCGGCAGCGCGATCCAGAACGAGCTCGCGAGCCCCATCGCGACGGCCCCGCACGTCTCGACCGCTCCGGCCGCGAGAAGGAGCGTGGTACGCCGATCCGTGAAGCGCGACGCGACTCGAACGACCTGATTCCCGACGATCGTCGCCATCGCGACGCCCGCCGCCACGACTCCCGCGATCCAGATCGCGTCGCTCTCGAGTAGCTCCAGCAGGTAGGGCTGAGAGGCGTAGAAGCCCCACATGAGGAAGGCGCTCTGCGCGAGTCCCGCGAGCATGAGAAGCCGAAGCGGGCGCTGGCGCCAGCCGAACTCGATTCCCGCCCTCGCGTTCGCCGTGACCTCTGTCGGAAGCTCCCTCGCGGTGACCCGGCGCGGGACGAAGCCGACGTCGTGCATGACCACGTAGGCCACGACGAAGACCGCCGCCAGCAGACCCGAGCGGGCGAGATAGGGGATCGCGAGGTCGATCTGCCCGAGGAGGCCGCCACCGATCGTCCCCACGAGCATCGCGGCCCCGGTGATCTGCTGCCCACGCGCGAACACCCGGTCGAGCACGCCCGTATATCCCGTCGCGTGGAGCGCATCCACGAGCCACGCCTCCATCGCGCCGGAGTAGAACGTGAAGCCGAGGCCCATGAGGACGGAGACGAGTGAGAACGCCACGACGCCCGCACCCACCTGCGCGAGACCGACGTACATGAGCGTCGTCGCGCCCAGCACGGTCACGGAGAGGAGGAAGGAGACCCGGCGGCCGAGCGTGTCCGCGACGACTCCGGTCGGGATCTCGAACAGGACCATGCCGGCCGAGAACGCCGCGTTCGCGACGAAGACCTCGAAGAAGGTCAGTCCGGCGTCGAGCAGGAAGAGCGTGTTGACGCCCCAGATGAGCGCCGCCGACAGCGTGTACAGGCCGGCGAGCGTGAAGTAGCCCGCCAGGATCCTTCGGCTACTCACCTCGCCGGACATGGCCGTGCCGCGCACACGGCAAAGCCTAGGGACGCGAGGTCTCTAGGCCGTTCGCCGACTGCCGACCAGGGTGGCCGTTCCGGTCACGAGGCCCGAGCCCGCGTGCGCCCGCGTCGGGACCGCGACGGAGCACGCCACCGAGAGGGCGGCGGCGGCGGCCACGTCACGATGAAGCGGCGATCTGCCCGGTCGCGCGGGCACGAGGACGAAGTCGCCCTCGCGCACGAGCGCCGCCAGAACCTCGCGGCGCGGGCGAGCGTCGCGGACGAAATCGGCACGATCGCCGACCTGCGACATGAAGGTCGTCGCCGCATCGGTGTCCGGGACGATCACCGTTGCGTTCGCCCTCGTGGCCGCGGCGGCAACCGACGCGATCGCGATGGCGAGGTCGCGCTCGGCGAGGTTCGTAGTGAGGTCGACGTCGTCGAGGGCGAGGAGGACGCGTCGGAGCTCGCCACGCGCAGAGACGACTGCGAGCACAGGGACGTCCGCGAGTGCGACGAGGTCCGCGTCCTGGCCGCCGAGGACGACGTCGGCGGCGACCGCAGCCCGCCTCCAGCCGGTGACCATCAGAGAGACACCGTGCTCGGCGACGATCGCGGCGAGAGCGCCCGCAGCCGTGTCGTCGATGCGGACCACGGACGACACCTCTGCCCCGATGCCCGCGACCTGCTGCTCCGCTGCGCGCGCCCGCGCGCGCGCGGCGTCGAGCTGATCGCCGGGAGCCGCCGCAACGGCGCCGACGAGGACGTTTCCGCCCTTGGCCATCGCGAGCCGCGCCGCGATCTCGACGACTGCGGCGTCGTCCACCACGTCGACCGGGACGAAGATCGTCTCGGCGAGGCGCTCACCCTGCACGAGGGGCGGCTCGATCTTGCGCGCCGCGCTTCGCGTCAGGATGCTCGAGACGAGCACCGACACGAGCACGACGACCAGCGTGGCGTTCAGCAGCGGAGTGTCGAAGAGGCCGATGTCGACGCCGATCGTGACGGCGGCGAGCGTCGCGGCCGCCTGCGCGAGCGAGAGGCCGAAGAGCAGGCGCCCCTGCGGACGCGAGAGCCCGAGGACCCGCGCCGAGATGAGCGCGGCCACGAACTTCCCGACGAACACGATCGCGAGGGACAACGCGGCGATCCCGAGCACTCGCCGCTCCGTGAACGCGTGCGGGTCGATGAGCATGCCCGTCGAGAGCAGGAAGAACGGGATCAAGAGAACGCCGCCCACGAACTCGATCTGCTCCATGAGCCGACTCCGGGCCGGAACGAGGCGGTTGAGCGCGAGCCCCGCGAAGAACGCGCCGACGATGCCCTCGATCCCGGCACGATCGGCGACGAGCGCCGCGGCGGTCAGGGCGACGGTGATCCAGAGGAAACGCGCCCCGCGGTGCTGTCCGACCCCGGCGAACACCCACCTCGTGACCCACGGCAGGACGAAGACGCAGAACAGCGCGAGGAGCACGACGCCGACGGCGACCTCGAGCAGGATGCGCACCGGGCGCGCATCGCTGCCCACGGAGCCGGCGACGACAGCGAGCACGGAGAGCGCGAGCGTGTCCGTCATGACGGTCCCGCCGCCCGCGATCCCGACCGAGCGGTCTCGAAGTAAGCCGAACTCCTGGACGATCGGGTACGCGACGAGTGTGTGCGAGGCCCAGAGCGACCCGAAGAGCATCGCCGTCGCCGCGCCGTAGCCGAACCCGGCCGCGACACCGATGCCGAGGGCGAACGGGATCGTGAACGTGAACGCGCCGAACGTGAGCGCCCCGCGGCGATTCGCCTCGAACTCGTCGAGGTCGAGCTCGAGCCCGGCGAGGAACATCAGGAAGAGGATCCCGAGGTCGCCGAGCGACTCGACGACGCCCTGTCGCTCGACCCACCCGAGCACACCGGGGCCGACGATCAGCCCGCCCAGGATGACGCCGATGATCCCGGGGAATCCGATCCGCTCGAAGATGAGCGGACCCACCAGGATCACCGCGAACGAGACGAAGAAGACCCACTCGGCGGAATCGGGCGGAAAGTCGACGGCGAGCGGCACGGCGCTGAGTCTTCAGTGACCGCCGGACGGCGGCGACCGTGGCGAACTAGGCGCCGAGAGCAGGCCGCAGCAGCGGCATGACGTCGTCCGGCTGCGGATAGCGCCCGAGCATCGACTTCGTGAAGACGAGCTCCCCGTCGACGTGCACGTCGAAGATCCCGCCGACGCCCATGACGATCTCGACGTCCGCCACGCGGTCCTCCAACTCAGCGAGGATCGTCGCCACCAGACCGGCGGCGTTCGGCGCAGCCCCTCAGGGGACGCAGTACTCGATGCGGACGTGATGGCCGTCTGCCATGCGCGGATTCAAGCAGGTGGCGTCGAGAACGCGCGCCTAGGCGGCCGCGAGGTCGGCGAACTTCGCGTAGCGCCGCAGCCACGACAGCTTGACCATGCCCGTCGGACCGTTTCGGTGCTTCGCGAGGATCACCTCGGCGATGCCCTGCTGGTCGGACTCCTCGCCGAGGTAGTACTCGTCGCGGTAGATGAACATGACGAGGTCCGCGTCCTGCTCGATCGAGCCCGAGTCGCGCAGGTCTGAGAGGATCGGCCGCTTGTCGTGCCGCTGCTCGACGGCGCGGGAGAGCTGGGACATCGCGAGGATCGGGACCTCGAGCTCCCGCGCGAGCACCTTGAGCGCCCTCGAGATCTGGGACACCTCCTGCACGCGGCTCTCGACGTTCCTGTCCGAGGCCATCAGCTGCAGGTAGTCGACGATGATGAGCCCGAGGTTCGGCTCGCGGGACTTCAGGCGGCGCGCCTTGGAGCGGAGCTCCATGATCGTCGTCGACCCGCTGTCGTCGACGTAGATGGGCGCCTTCATCAGCCGGTCGCAGGCTGCGGTGAGACGTGGCCAGTCGTCCGGCGCGAGACGTCCCGAGCGGAGGCGCTGCGACTCGACCTTCGCCTCGCTGCACATCATCCGCTGCGTGACCTCGGCCTTCGACATCTCGAGCGTGAAGAGCGCGACGGGCGTCTGCGTACGGACCCCGAGGTTCGCGGCCATGCACAGGCCGAGGCCCGACTTCCCCATCGAAGGACGCGCGGCGAGGATGATGAGGTTGCCCGGCTGGAAGCCGGACGTGAGCAGGTCGAGCTCCTTGTATCCGGCCGGAATGCCCGTGATCTCGGCGCCGGCCTCGTACAGGTGCGTGATCCGCTCGAAGCTCTCGGTGAGGAGCGAGGCGATGTGCGAGAAGTCGCTCGACACACGCCGCTGGCCGAGCTCGAACACGATCTGCTCGGCGCGGTCGACGAGATCGGAGACCTCGCCACCCACACCTCCAGCGTCGCGCTCCTGCCCGAGCCGAACGATCTCCTGGCCGGCGCGGATGAGCCCCCGGAGCGTCGCCATCTCCTTGACGATCCGCGCGTAGTGCTCGACGTTCGACGCGGCGGGAACGAGCGCCGCGAGCTCGGCGACCCGAGCCTGCCCGCCGGCCGCGTCGAGCTCCGCGCGCTCGTCGAGCTCCGCGACGAGCGTGATCGCGTCGACCGGCTCACCCTTCGACCAGAGCGCGAGGGCCGCCCGATACATCTTCGCGTGGCTCTCCCGGTAGAAGTCCGAGGCATCGAGGATCTCGCTGACCGTCCCCACCGCGACCGGCGAGAGCAGCATGGCGCCGAGCACCGACTCCTCGGCCTCGAGGTTCTGCGGGGGAACGACCGCGCTGAGCCGCTCCCCGACTCGGTCGAGCACCGCGCGTGAGGTCTCTGCCTGACTCACAGCGCGGCAGTCAAGCCGTCCGGAGCGACCGCGTCCAGCTGGAGCGCGGTCCGGGCGGAGTGCAGGCAGAACAGAACATACGTTCCGATGTTATCCCCGCCGGCGGACGCCCTGTCGACAGTCTCCTCGACGTTTTCCACCCGGAAACACGCGCTCGGAGCGGGAACTTCCGCCCGTTGCCCACAGGGCCTGTGGACGGCTACCGCGCGTTCGCGAGCACGAGCGGCCGCAGCAGCTTCGCGAGCCCGAGGGCGCCCGTCGGCGTGAGATGGAGCCCGTCGGAATCGAACCAGGGCTTGCTGCGGCTGTACCGGTTCCAGTCGGCGACCACGAGGCTCTTTCGCCACTTGCGGCCCGCGCTGCGTATGCGTGCGTTCGACTGCTTGTAGATCGATGCGTACGTCCCGGCCTCGCGGAGCGTCACCCAGATCACGGTCCGCACGCCTGCCGCCTTCAGCGCCCGCATCATGCGGTCGACGTCGTAGACCGCGGCCCAGTCGTTGTAGCCGACGTTGATCACGACGACGCGGCCGAGCAACGTGCCCTCCGAGTCGACGACCTGCAGCGCCGTCGGCGGCGTCGTTCCCTGAAACGGGCAGCTCGCCGCGACGAGTCTGCGGCACACGACCGCGTTCGAATGGAGGTCGAGCCCCTTCCCGAGGTAACGCGTCGCGGCCGGGACGTAGTTGAACGACGCGGCCACCGAGTCGCCGATGACGGTCACCCTGGTCTTCGAGCCCGGCTGCGCAGCGGCACCCCCCGCAAGCGCGAGGAGGACGAGCGCGGCACTCGCGAGCACGGCCGCCGAGCGGCGAGCCCGCGTGTCAGGCAGCCGCCGGGCCGTCGTCGTCGAGTTCGTCGAGCTCGTCGAAAGGGTCGGAAGCATCGGTTGCCGCCTCGATGGGAAGCACGTCGGGCTCGGCGTCCTCTTCGACGTCGGCCTCGGATTCCCCCTCGGAGATGACCTCGGCGATCGCAGCCTCCGCCTCGGCATGCTCGGCCTCTGCCCCCTCGACCGCTGCAGCCGCCGCCTCGGCCTCCGCCGCCTCGAGCGCCGCGAGCTCCTCCTCGGGCGGAAGCTCGCCGCCCTCGGGGACCACGAGCGTCTTGACCTCTGCCGTCACGTCCTGGAAGACCTCGATCGGCACCGCGAAGCGTCCGATCCGCTTGAGCGGGTCGATCGCGATCTTGCGCCGGTCGACGCGCACCTTCCGCGTGCGCCAGATCTCGTCGGCGATGTCGGACGGGGTCACCGAGCCGAACAACGAGCCCGTCGGTCCCGCCTTCACCTCGAACCGCAGCACCGTCTTGCCGAGGACGTCGGCGATCTCCTGCGCCTGCTCCGCCGTGCGGGCCTCGTGCCGCGCGCGCTCGGCGTCGACGCGCTGGATCTCCGCCACCCGGGCCGGCGTCGCGTTCTCGGCGAGCCTGCGTGGCAGCAGGAAGTTCCGCGCGTAGCCGCGGGCGACGTCGACCACGTCGCCGCGCAGGCCCAGCTTCTCGACGTCCTGCAGAAGGATGACCTGCATCGTCCTAGCCGACGTACGGGAGGAGGGCCATCTCACGCGCGCGCTTGACGGCCGAGGCCACCTGGATCTGGTGGCGACGGCACGCACCGGTGATCCGGCGGGACCGGATCTTCCCCTTCTCGGAGATGTACCGGCGCAACTGCGCGGTGTTCTTGTAGTCGATCTCCTGCACCTTGTCCCGGCAGAAATGGCAGCTCTTGCGCTTGCCGGGTGCCGTGGACGGGCCGGTGCGGCGACGGGGCTGTTGCTTTTTCTGAGCCATCTATCCGGTTCTCCTAGTCTCGCTGCGATCCGGTCGCGAAGCGACCGGCTTCAGGGATCTTGCGCGACCGGAAATCGCCGCTAGGCGGTTTCCGGTCTTGCGCTCAAAACGGGATGTCGTCGTCGGCCGGCGAGGTCGCGAAGTCGTCGCCGGAGGCGGCTGTGGCCCCTGCGGGGACGTACGAGGACTCGCCGTCCTGGCGCCCGCCGAGGAACTGGACGCTCTCGGCGACCACCTCGACCGCCTGGCGCTTTCCGCCGTCCTGGGCCTCCCACTCACGCCACTCGAGGCGCCCGTCGATGGCGACGGGACGGCCCTTCGAGAGGTACTGGGCGCAGTTCTCGCCCTGCTGGCCCCAGACCGTGATGTCGAAGTAGTTCGGCTTGTCCGTCCACTGCCCCGACTCGTCCTTGCGACGCGTGTTGACCGCGAGCCGCAGGGAGCAGACGGGTGTCCCGGAAGGCGTGTGCCGGAGCTCGGGATCCCGCGTGAGGTTCCCGACGAGTACGACGCGATTGATGTTGCCCGCCATCCCTACCCCTCCTCTTCCTGATCCTCGACGTCGGATGCCACCTCGGCATCGTCGCGCGTCGGCGCGGCGACCGCTACGGGCCGTACGGGACTCCCCTGAATCCGACGTGTCGCCATGTGGCGCATGACGGCATCGTCGATGCGCAGCACGCGCGACACCTCGTCGAGCGTCCCGGCGTCGCACGTGAAGTGCAGGAGGTGGTAGCTCCCGTCGCCCTTGTGGTCGATCTCATAGGCGAGCTTGCGCTTGCCCCAGGCGTCATGCAGGTCCCACGTGCCGCCGCCCGATTCGACGAGCTCGCGCATCCGCGCGACGACCTCGGCCTGACGCTCGTCTTCGAGCTCCGGGTCGAGCAGCAGCAAGATCTCGTATTCGTTCACGTTCCCGTTCTCCTTCCCTCGGTCTGAGTCGGCCTCACCGCCGATGGCGCCGCCGGGAACGGACGGGCCGGGGCGAGGCAGGAAGCCGCGGGATGGTAGCAGCCAGCATGCGTCCTCACGCGAGTCGCGTCGAGCGCACCACATCGGAGCCTGCTGCGCGCCGGCAGGCTGGCCGACTGCTCGGTGGGCAGCCAGCGAGGGCGGTACCATCGCCGCGTGCGCCGGCTCATCAAGGTCGCCCTCATCGCACTCGGGATCCGCTGGTTCCTGCGCTGGCGCAAGCGTCGGCGCGAGCAGGCGGAGCTCGAGAGCGCGCCGACGACGGCGCCGCTCGCGCCGGCGGAGAGCGACCCGGAGAGCGACCCCGCGGACGAGCTCCGGCAGAAGCTGGCCGAGTCGCGAGCCGAGGAGCCGGGGCCGGACGACGCCGCGCCGGCGCCCGAGGAAGCCGTCGAGGATCGCCGGGCCGCGGTACACGAGCAGGGTCGGGCCGCGCTCGACGAGATGACGTCCTCCGACGAGAGCTGAGCGAGCGGTCATGGCCGACCCGTCCGAGACGACGCAGGTCTCACGCGAGCCTGTAGGCGAGGACGACGTCCTCGATGCCGTCCGGGCGCTCAGCGCACAAGTCGGCGGGCTGCAATCCGAGGTCACCGCGCTGCGTCACGAGGCGCGCCTGCTGCCCTCCGAGAACGGAGAGCGTCCCGGCTGGGACGAGGCGCGTCCCGTCGTTCGTGAGAGCCCGAGCTGGGTCCGCTCCGTCGACTCCCCGCGCTCGCGCGGCCTCGCCGTTCCGTGGCTCCTGCTCGAGATCGTGTTCCTCGTCGGAGCCGCCGTCCTGGCGGCGGTCGCCGGCCTCGACGCACCCGCGATCGCCGCCGTGATGGTCGTCGCGTGGCTCCTCGTCGCGATCGCCGAGTGGGCGACCGCGCGCAGCCAGGTCCGAGAGCAGGCCCTCATCTACGGCTCGACCGTCGTCCAGGCCGGCGTGCCGGACGACCCGACGTGGTTCGACGCGGCCGGCGAGCGCACCGAGCTCGACGCCGCGGACGACCACGCGGCGACCCGCTTGCCTCCTCCGCAGCCGGAGTAACACCGCCGCCGCCTGCGGCAGACGAGACGCGTGCTCTTCCCGACCGCCACCTTCGCGATCTTCTTCATGGTGGTGCTCCCGCTCTCGTGGCTCCTGCAGCCGCGGCCGGAGCGCTGGCGGCCCTTCATCATCGCTGCGAGCTTCGTGTTCTACGCGGGGTGGGACTGGCGCTTCTGCTTCCTGCTCGCGTTCTCGATCGTCTGGAACCAGGCGCTGGCGACGATGATCCACCGGCGCTCGTCGCGCTCGGCCCGCAAGCAGATCCTCGTCATCGCGCTCGCCGGCAACCTCGGCCTGCTCGGGTACTTCAAGTACTACGACTTCTTCGTCACGTCGACGAACAACCTGTTCGCGTTCGCCGGCGTCGACCTCCCGCTCGAGGCGCGCTCGATCCTGCTGCCCGTCGGAATCTCCTTCTTCACGTTCATGGGGATCGCGTACGTCGTGGACGTCTTCCGCGGTGACTTCGAGCCGGTCTCGCTCGGCTCCTTCGCGGCGTATCTCTCGTTCTTCCCGCACCTCGTCGCCGGCCCGATCGTGCGCCCCGGCGAGCTCATTCCGCAGATGTCGTCGCCGCGCGACCCGCGCTACGTCGACACGTCGCGGGCCTTCTTCCTCATCGGCACCGGTCTCTTCATGAAGGTCGTCGTCGCGAACTACCTCGCGTCGAACATCGTCGACGAGGTCTTCGGCGCGCCGAATCAACACTCGTCGCTCGAGGTGCTCGTGGGGATCTATGCATACGCCGTCCAGATCTACGCCGACTTCTTCGGCTACACGAACATCGCGATCGGGATCGCGCTCCTGCTCGGGTTCACCTTCCCCCAGAACTTCGACGCTCCGTACGCCGCGACGTCGATCACGGACTTCTGGCGCCGCTGGCACATGACGCTGTCGCGCTGGCTCCGTGACTACCTCTACATCCCGCTCGGCGGGAACCGTGGCGGCCGCCTCCTGACGTACCGCAACCTGATGCTGACGATGCTCATCGGCGGCCTCTGGCACGGAGCCGGCTGGACGTTCGTGGTCTGGGGTGGCATCCACGGGACGGCGCTGTGCATCGAGCGCTGGTGGCGAGGCAGGCCCGGGTTCGTCGAGCGGCGCTGGACAACCGGTCGCCGCGCGTGGCACCGCTTCGTCACGTTCCAGGTCGTCTGCTTCGCGTGGATCTTCTTCCGGGCGGACTCCTTCGCCGACGCGTGGGACGTGATCACTCGCCTGTTCACTGCCTGGGGTCAGTCGTCCCCGCTCGTCACGGGCGGCGTGCTCGCCGCGATCGCCGTCGGCATCGGGTCGCAGTACCTCCCGCGCCGACTGCCGCTGCTGGTCATGGCGCGCTTCTCGCGTCTGCCCGTCCCCGCTCAGGCTGTCGTCCTTTCGGCCGCGCTGCTCGTCATACACGCGATGGGCCCCGAAGGCGTGGCACCGTTCATCTACTTCCGCTTCTGATGGAGCCTCCGAGGACACCACCCACACGCCGACCGCGGCCGCGCACCGCCGAGGGAGGGCGCCGCCTGCACTCGGCAGGCTCCGCGATCGTCGTGTCCCTCGTCGGGCTCGTGATCGCCCTCTTTCTGAATGCGCCCGGCCTCCACAAGTCGGCGACGATCCAGCCCGAGGGCTGGAAGCGGGACGTCGCTCTCGGCGTCACAGGCCCGCTTGCGAGCGTGAGCTCGGCGCTCCTGCTCGATCGCCCCCGCCGCGGCCTGAAGTCCGCGCTCGGACGCTCGAGCGACGACGACATCGACACCGCTGTCGGAACGGCGCAGCCCAAGCCGACGAAGCCTGTCGTGTCGCCGACGACGCCGGCGACCCGCGTGAAGTTCACGCCCAAGAAGAAGCTCGGCGTGTGGATCGCGGGAGACTCGCTCGTGATCATTCCCGGCGAGTCGCTGCTCCGCGAGGTCGCGGGCAATGCCGCCATCGGAGCGGTCGACGGCATCGACGGTCGCATCGCCAGCGGACTCGAGCGGCCGGACGTGTTCAACTGGTTCACGCGCGTCCGCGAGGTGATGGAGAAGGACAAGCCACGGGCCGTCGTCCTCATGTTCGGCGGCAACGACGACCACGGCTTCATGACCGGGATCCCGGAGGGCCGCGAGGTAGGGACCTTCGGGAGCCCGAGCTGGCGAGCCGAGTACCGACGCCGTGTCGCGAGCGTCATGGAGATGGTCACGCGAAACGGCGCGTACCTCGTCTGGATCGGCCTGCCGATCACGCAGGACGCCGACCAGACGCAGCGGTTCGACGTCATCAACTCGATCGTCCAGAGGGAAGCGGCGAAGCGGGCAGGCCGCGTGTCCTACCTCGATACGTACTTCTTCTTCGCCGGCCCGAACGGTGGCTTCGCGCAGTACATCGAGGACCCGAGCGGCAAGCTCGTGAAGATGCGCGCGGACGACGGCGTGCACTTCGAGCGTCCGGCGGGAGACATCATCGCCTCGAAGGTCCTCGAGCAGCTCGAGGACCACTACGACTTCACGTCGTGGCGCGGAGGCTGAGCGCTACGGGAGCCGGACGCGCACCGGCGCGCGCAGCCTGAGCGAGCGATCGCCGGCGACGACGGTCGCCAGAAAGACGAGCTTCGCACCCACCGCCTGCTCGGGCCAGCGGACGACCCCCGAGTGCCGTCCCCGGAACGGGATCCACGTTCCTGCGCTCGCGCCACGGCATCGCACGATCGCGGTCCGCTTCCAGCAGCCGACGACGAGGGAGCCGTGGAGGATCTGGAGCCTGACCTTCGCGCTCAGCGCTCGTCCCGACCCGTCCTTCGCACCGACCGTGTAGCGCCAGGGCGTGTCCACTACTGGTCTCGCCGACGTCGTCGTCATGGTCGCGCGGAAGGGGCCGGAGGCGCCCGCGGAGGCGGTGGCGACGAGTGCCAGGAGCACCGGCAACAGGGCGAGCCGCACGTCCGCCATCTTAGGGACGACTCTCGGCGACTCAGTCGCTCGCGAGCCCGCGGGCCGCGACTCCGAGCGCGGCACCCCCGAGCGCGTCGAGGACGTAGTGGTTCCCGGTTCCCGCGACGACCGTGGCGACGAGCGGCGCGTACGCGTGCGCGACCGACCGCACGAGCCGCGAGTCCGCGCGACCGGCGATCTCGGCACCCGTGACGACCGCGAACGCGACGTGCAGGCTCGGCATCGCCGCGACGGGGTTGTAGAAGCGCACGATCCGGGGGTGCTCGATGTCGAACCCGCTGATCTCGGAGAGAGTGTCGACGAACCCGTCGAGGACGCGCGGAGGCGCCGTCGGAAAGAGGAGAAACGCCGGCTGCGCCCCGACATGCGTGAGCAGGCACGCCGTGCGGAACCGATGGAAGCTCTCGTCGCGCCGGCGAAAGAGGACGACGAGCCAGCCGAGCGTGAGCGTCACGTTGAAGAGCCCGTAGCCGACGTTCAGACCGTGCACGAGCCGCGGGTAGCGCAACAACACGCGCTGAACGGCAGGCTCGACGTGGACGCCGAGCCGCTCCTCGAGCGCGACGACCCGAAGGGCGTTCTCGCGGGCGCGCTCGCGACCACGGCGCGCGAGAACGAGGCGCGCGACGAGGAGGTACAGCGCATAGACGCCGAGCGCGAGACCGATCTCACGACCGACCGAGAACCGCCTCACGCCGTCCGCCACGTCGTCCGCCGCACCTGCGCGAGCCTATAGCGGACGCCGAGCGCCGCGAGCTAGCCTCCGCCGCGGAGCGGCATGGGCCCGGTGGCCCAGCGGGTCTTCAAAACCCGTGCGGTCGTGCAGCCCACGGCTCGGTCGGTTCGACTCCGGCGCCGCTCCGTCGAGGCCAGAGTCGGGACGCGACCTCGCACGTTTCGCGATTGCACGCGGCGACCGTCAGCGCGGGGTCACTCGGTGAACAGATCGTGCGATGGTTCGGAGCAGATGCCGGTTCGTAGGTGAGTCGGTGTGCACTGAGAGCGCGAACGACCAGCCTTTGTTCGTCCACTGAAGAAGCACGTGCCCCGCGTCGAGCCCGGAGCCGGACGGGCAGTGAAGCCAGGTCATTCGGTGACCCGCGATCTCGGCCCGGCCCAGCCGCCGAGCGTTCGTGCATCCGACGAACCCTTCTCGGATGAAGCGCGGACGGGCCGCCCACACTGTGAAGTGCCCGGTCGGCTCTCCGGGCGTTCCCACATAGCCGGTGGGTGCGGGGAACCAGCCGGTGGCGCTGAACGTGCCGTTGCACCCGGCACAGATCTGCGGCGACCAGCCTCTCGGGGCCAGGGCTGGGCAGTACACGACCGCGTTCAGCCGAGTTGCTGCCCTCTGGCATCGGACGCCGAGGCTCGTGGGAGCCGGGACAACGCGGATCGTCAGCTCCGTCGAGCGATCGGATGCCGTCGCTGAAGCCGTGGTGGTGGCCGCGACGACGACCGCGAGAGCAAGCGCTCTACGCACAGTTTCAAGCCTACGACGGGCCGCGCGCGAACGGGGCCGGGCGACGACTACTTGCAGAGGCGCTGGCCGGGGGTCTCCGAGAAGGTCCCACCACCGCCGACGCGGACGGGCTCCTTCCAGGGCAGGCAGCCGTCGTTCTGGGCGGTACCGGCAACCACGAGGATCCCGAGGAAGACCGCAGTGATGGCGAGAGCGATGAGGAAGTTCTTCAAGCTCATGATCTCGACTGTATTTTCGCCGGCTCCCGCTATCCCTCCCCCGAAGGGGGAGCGGACTAGGCTCCGGGCGTGCTGACGTCGATCGCGATCTCGCCCGCCGAGCATGCGCAGCGCTGCGACGCGCTCCTCGCCGAGACGCAGGCGGCCGGCCTGTCCGGAGTCGTCCTCTTCGACCCCTACTACGTCCTCTACTACGCGGGCTTCGCGTTCGTGCCGACGGAGCGGCCGATCGCGCTCGTCCTCGCCGTCGACGGCATGCGCACCCTCGTCGTGCCCCGGCTCGAGGTCGAGCACGCCGAGTCGAAGTCGACGCTCGACCGCGTGGCCCACTACCTCGAGTACCCCGGCGACCCACGTGCCGAGGACGTCCTTGCGCGCACGCTCGCCGAGGCCGGGCTGACGGGAACGATCGGCGCCGACCAGGACGGCTACCCGTGGATCCTCGGCTACCGCGGGCCGACGCTGAGCGAGCTGTCGGGCGCGACCGTGGTGCGCGTCGCCGATCGGATCGAGCGCCAGATGGCGATCAAGTCGCCGGCGGAGATCGCGCTGATCCGCGAGAGCGTGCGCTGGTCGAATCTCGCGCACCGCCTCCTCCAGCGCTATACGCGCGTCGGCGCGACGGAGACCGAGGTCTCGCAGCGGGCGAGCGACGAGGCGACCTTCGCGATGCTGGACGCGATCGGGGAGATCTACAGCGCGCAGAGCTTCGTCGAGAGCGGCGCGAGCGCGGGCTATCGCGGTCAGATCGGCAGAAACGCCGCGATCCCGCACGCGCTCGCCGGGAACCTCGTGTTCGCAGAGGGTGACGTCCTCGTCACCGGCGCGAGCGCACCCGTGTGGGGCTACCTCTCCGAGCTCGAGCGGACGATGTTCGTGGGCGAGCCGACGTCCGAGCAGGCGCGCATGTTCGCGCTCATGGTCGAGCTTCAGGACATCGCGTTCGCCGCGATCCGTCCCGGACGGCCGTGCGCGGAGGTCGACGAGGCCGTGCGCGCGGCGTTCGAGGACCACGGCCTCTGGCCGCACTGGCGGCACCACACCGGCCACGCGATCGGCCTCCGCTACCACGAAGGGCCGTTCCTCGACTCCGGGGACGACACGGAGATCCGGCCAGGGATGGTGTTCACGGTCGAGCCGGGCCTGTACGCGCCCGAGCTCGGCGGCTTCCGCCACTCGGACACCGTCCTCGTGACGGACGACGGAATCGAGCTCCTCACGTACTACCCGCGCGACCTCGCGAGCCTCGTCATCCCCGCCTGACGGCTCGAGCAGCGGCGGTACGCTACGGCGACGACGAGAGCCAGGGAGGACGACATGAACGCAGCCGTGACGACGGAGCTGAGGACGATCGGGCACTGGATCGGCGGTGAGGGGATTCGCGGCGAGTCCGGACGCACCGGACCGGTGTACAACCCGGCGACGGGTGAGCAGACGGCCGAGGTGACCTTCGCGTCGGTCGAGGAGATCGACCGCGCGGTCGGCGTCGCGAGCGAGGCGTATGCGACGTGGCGGCACTGGTCGCTCTCGAAGCGCGCCGAGCTCTTCTTCCGCATCTACCAGCTCCTCGACGAGCATCGCGACGAGCTCGCGCGCCTGCTCACGGCCGAGCACGGGAAGGTTCTCTCCGACGCGCACGGTGAGGTGCAGCGCGGGATCGAGGTCGTCGAGTACGTGTGCGGGATCCCGGAGCTCCTCAAGGGCCAGTACTCCGAGCAGGCTTCCACGGGGATCGACGTCTACTCGATTCGCCAGCCGCTCGGCGTCGTCGCCGGGATCACGCCGTTCAACTTCCCCGCGATGGTGCCCATGTGGATGTGGGCGCCGGCGATCGCATGCGGGAACGCGTTCATCCTCAAGCCCTCCGAGAAGGACCCCTCCGCGTCGATCCTCACGGCGGAGCTCCTCAAGGAGGCAGGTCTCCCCGACGGCGTGTTCAACGTCATCCAGGGCGACAAGGTCGCGGTCGACGCGATCCTCGAGCACCCCGGCATCGCCGCCGTCTCCTTCGTCGGGTCGACGCCGATCGCGCGCTACGTCTACGAGAACGCGACGAAGAACGGCAAGCGTGCGCAGGCGCTCGGCGGCGCGAAGAACCACATGATCGTCCTGCCCGACGCGGACATCGCCATGGCGGCCGACGCCGCAGTGAGCGCCGGCTACGGATCGGCGGGCGAGCGCTGCATGGCCGTCTCGGTGGTCGTCGCGGTCGGCGACGCCGGGGACGAGCTCGTGAGCGCGATCAAGGAGCGTCTGCCGAAGGTCAAGGTCGGCGACGGTCTCGACCCCACGTCGGAGATGGGCCCGCTCGTCACCCGAGAGCATCGCGACAAGGTCGCCTCGTACCTCGAGTCCGGGCCGGCGCAGGGTGCGACCCTCGTCGCCGACGGGCGCGAGACGGCCCCCGACAACGGCGGCTTCTTCCTCGGCGTCTCGCTCCTCGACGACGTGACGCCGGCGATGGACGCCTACCGCGACGAGATCTTCGGCCCGGTGCTGTCCGTCGTTCGCGTCGGCACCTACGACGAGGCGCTCCGGCTGGTGAACGACAACCCGTACGGCAACGGCGTCGCGCTGTTCACGCGCGACGGCGGCGTCGCGCGGCAGTTCCAGTTCGACGTGAACGTCGGCATGGTCGGGATCAACGTCCCGATCCCGGTGCCAGTCGCCTACTACTCGTTCGGCGGGTGGAAGAGCTCGCTCTTCGGCGACCGGCACATCTACGGCCCGGAGGGCATCGACTTCTACACGAGGACGAAAGCGGTCACGAGCCGCTGGCCCGACCCGGCCACGAGCAAGGTCGACCTCGGCTTCCCGCAGACCCGGTAGACGCTTGCCGCACATCCGTCTGATCGACGTCGAGGAAGCCGACGGCGTCCTGCGCGAGGAGTACGACGCGGCAATCGGGCGCGCCGGGAAGGTCTTCAACATCCTCAAGGCGATGAGCCTCAACCCGCCCGTTCTGCGGGCGTCGATCGAGCTCTACAGGGCCATCATGTTCGGCGAATCGGGGCTCTCGCGCCGCGAGCGCGAGCTCCTCGCCACGGTCACATCGGCACAGCAGGACTGCTTCTACTGAACGACGGCACATGCCGACGACCTCCGTGCCGAGGGCGCAGACGACGAGACGGCCGAGCACGCGCAACGCGACTACCGTCGTGCGGATCTCACTCCGCGCGAGCGAGCGCTCTGTGACTTCGCGGTGAAGCTCACCCGCACGGCGGCAGCGGTGGACGAAACGGACATCGAGACCCTTCGCGGGCACGGCCTCTCCGACACGGACGTCTCGGACGCGATCCAGGTGATCGGCTACTTCAACTACGTGACGCGCATCGCGGACGGGATCGGGATAGGCGCCGAGCCGGAGTGGGAAGCGCGTGCTTCCTCCTCAGCCGAGAGCCCGCTCCATCCGTAGCTGCTGCCGCCGCGCGAGAGCGACGGTCCGAGCCTTCGGTACGTCGATCCCACCCACGGCTCCCACAGCTCGCCCGACGCGCCAGAACACGAGCGTGTAGGCAGAGCCGACCGCCGCTCCGGCGAAGACGCGCCCTTCCGAGCCGATACGTGGTGCCGTTCGTGTGAGCCCTGCGATTCCCGCGCGTCGCATCTCCCGGTCGAGCGCCACGAGATACCTGTGGGCACCCGCTGCATTCCGGAAGACGTCCGACCGCGACTGGATCGCCGGCCCCCGGCTGCCGTCGGCCGTCTCGAACGCCGCGTGGTACCCGGTCATCCGTCGCGTCGATCGATAGAGGGACGCGAGCGCCGGCACGCGCGAGCTCTCCCCCGCATTCGTCAGGACGCCCGAGCTCTCGAGCCGGAAGCCTGTCGGCACGTCTGATGCCCGGAGGACGAGGCGGCTCGGATCCACCGCCGCAGACGAGGCCGGCGCTGCGAGACAGAGAGCGCCCACTGTCACGACGAGAGCGACGCGCATCGACTCAGTGTGATGGCGACACGCCTGCGGTTCCAGAGCTGCGGCGCAGCACGCGGCGATCGTCGACGCGCCGGGTCACCCCGTCGGCGTCGAGGCGCTCGAGGATGAGCTGCGCGTCGCGGCGCCCGGTCCCGACGAGATCGCGAAAGCGGGCGAGCGTGATGCCCCCGTCCGCACGGCACTCCGTTACGAGAACGTCGCGTGCGACGTCGAACGCGTCGGCACCGATTGCGTAGCCGTCGCCGAGACGCACGAGCCGCCCGCGGGCCTCCAGGAAGCGCGCGAGCTCGGCGTCCTCCACCTTCGTCGCACGAACGCCCGCGACGACGAGCGCCGACTCGAGCGCGGTCGCCTCCGCAGCACGCCCGTGCAGCGTCGCGACCGCACCCGGCGCGTAGAGATGCGCGCCGCGCCGTTCGAACGGCAGGAGCGGAAGGACGTCCGCAGCCCATGGCTCCGACGGAACCGGAATGCCGGGATCGATCGGATCGGCCGACTCGATGCGACTGCGGAGCTCCTTCTCCAGGCCACGGAGCCAGGTGTTCGAGAACGCCCATGGCCCTGCCCGCTCGACCCCCTTTGGGTCTCCGTCGAGCACGAAGCGGAGCGACTCGACGAGAACCGGCGCATGGATGGTGGCCGCGACGTCCCCGG
>DASUFC010000064.1:0-33159 GCA_036274755.1 Gaiellaceae bacterium | reverse complement strand
ATCGGCCGCCTCGACGACGAGGGCGACCTGTGGGTCGTCGGACGCGTCGACGACATGGTCATCTCCGGCGGGGAGAACGTGCATCCCGTCGAGGTCGAGGACGTGCTCGCCCGGGCGCCCGGTGTGCTCGAGGTCGCGGTGATCGGGGAGGCCGACGAGCGCCTCGGCCAACGCGTCGTCGCCTGCGTCGTCACGGAGGAGGGCGTCACCCAAGAGGACCTCGACGCGTTCTGCCTCGCCTCCGACACGCTCGCGCGCTTCAAGCGGCCGCGCGAGTACCGCTTCGTGTCGGAGCTGCCGAAGAGCCCTTCTGGGAAGATCCTGCGGCGCATGCTGAGGGAGAGCGAGTGAGCAAGCACGACGGGTTCCGCGTCGAGCGCGACGCCGAGCGGGGCATCGCGACGATCACCCTCGACGTGCCCGGCAAGTTCAACCGGGTCTCGATGAACGCGCGGGACGAGCTGCGGACCGTCTTCGAGGAGCTCGACCGCGACCCCGCCGTCCGTTTCGTGGTGCTCGCCGGGGAAGGGGAGGCGTTCACGGCGGGCGGCGACATCCCCGGCTTCCTCCAGCGGTCGGCCTGGGACGTGTCGCGCCTCGCCGACAACGTCGCTGCACCCGAGCGCTGCTCGAAGCCCGTGCTCGCGGCGCTCCACGGATACTGCTTCGGCGTCGGACTCGAGCTCGCGCTCGCGTGCGACTTCCGCATCGCCGGCGACGACCTCCAGCTGGCCTTCCCGGAGGTCACGATCGGGATGATCCCGGGCTCGGGCGGCACGCAGCGGCTCGCGCGGCTCGTCGGCCTCGGACGGGCCAAGGACATCGTGCTCCGCGGCCGGCGCATCTCCGCCGAAGAAGCGCTCGCACTCGGTCTCGTCACAGAGGTCGTGCCAATTGGGGAACTGGACGCGGCGGTCTCCCGCGTCGTCGACGACCTGGCGCGGCTCTCGCCGCTGGCCCTCGCGATGGCAAAGCGCGTGCTGAACCTCGCCTACGAGGGACCGCTCTCGCAGGGTCTCGAGCTCGAAGGCCTCGCGTACGGCCTCCTCCAGCAGACGCACGACTTCCGCGAGGGCGTGGAAGCGTTCACCGAGAAGCGCGCGCCCGAGTTCCGCGGCGAGTAGCGAGCGGCGTTACGGCGCCGTTACCCGCCGTCGCGATCGTTCGCGGCGAGCGTTTGGAGGCTGCCAGTTCGCGACGTACGCTACGAACCCATGTCGGTCGGCAGTGACCCGCGCGTCGGAGGCGAACTGCTCGACTACCGGCTCGAGGCGCCGATCGGCCGCGGCGGGATGGGCATCGTCTATCGCGCCTATGACCCCCGGCTCAAGCGCGACGTCGCACTCAAGCTGCTCGCGCCCGAGTACGCGGCCGACACGCGCTTTCGCGAGCGCTTCCTGACGGAGACCGAGCGAGCCGCGTCGCTGGAGCATCCGAACGTCGTGCCGATCCATGACGCGGGCGAGGTGGACGGCCAGCTGTATCTCGTCATGCGCTACGTCGACGGGGGCGACCTGAAGCGCATGTTGGCCGAGGAGACGATGCTTGGCCCGGAGCGGGCGATCGCCGTGTGCGAGCAGGTCGCCGACGCTCTCGACGCGGCCCATGCCCGCGCGCTCGTGCACCGTGACGTGAAGCCGTCGAACGTCCTCCTCGACAGCCGCGGCCACGTCTATCTGGCGGACTTCGGGCTCTCGCGCAGGCTCTCCGAGCAGGCTCCCGGCTTCGAGGCGGGTCTCTCACTGGGAACGCCCGCATACGTCGCTCCCGAGCAGATCGAGGGAAAGGAGATCGACGGGCGCGCAGACCAGTACTCCCTCGCCTGCGTCCTGTACGAGTGCCTGACGGGACGACCGCCCTTCCCGCGCGGAACGGAGGCTGCCGTCCTCTTCGCACACCTCGAGGAGCCGCCGCCTGCGCCGCCCGGGGTCGAGGAGGTCATGGCACGGGGGCTGGCCAAGGACCCGGCGAAGCGCTACGAGACGTGCAGCGCGTTCGTCGAAGCGACACGGACGGCGCTCGGGATCGAGCAGGCACGGGTGAGGCGGTGGCCCCTGGCGGTCGTCGCGATCGCGGCGATCTTCGCAGCCGCAGCGGCAGCTGCGACGGCGCTCGTCGTGAACCACGGTGAGCGCGGTCCGGCGGCGCTTCCGGGCGCCGATCGCGCCCTTCGTATCGACCCCGAGTCGAACTCGGTGACGGACAGCGCGTTTGTCGGACGCCAGACGACCGGCATCGCCGTCGGACGGAACGTGTGGGTCGCGAGCTTCGGAGACGGCGAGCTCTGGCGTCTTGACCCGCACACGCACGACGAGCTTCGTGTGTCGACACAGGGGAGCCCGACCGACCTCGCCCTCACGGGCTCGGTGGCCGTCGCGGCCAACGGACCGCAGCACACGCTCGCCTACGCCGACGAGGACACGGGCACCATCGGCGATGTCGAAGTGCTTCCGGGGCCGGGGATCGGCGTGATCCAGGTCGCTTCCGGCAAGAACGGGCTCTGGCTCGACGACCCGTCGGTGGGATCCGTTCGACGCGATCCGCGTGCTGGGACGGGCCCGATCGCGATCCCGTCCGCGGGCGCCGACTTCGAGCACGCGTACCGGGCGTTCGGCGACATCGCGGTCGGCTTCGGGTCCGTATGGGTGCTGGGAGACACGTTCGAGCGGACCATCTGGCGCATCGACACGCGAAGGGGCCGGATCGTCGCCACGGTCCCGCTGCCGTTCGTGCCGGGTCAGCTCGCGGCCGGAGACCAGGGAGTGTGGGTCACGTCGCTGCTCGGCGACTCGGTCGCCCACGTCGACCCGACGACGAACCGCGTCGCCGCGACCGTTCCCGTCGCGGCTGGACCGGTCGCGGTCGCGGTCGGGAAGGGATCGGTGTGGGTCGCGAGCAGCATCGGCGCGGCCGTCACCCGCATCGACGCCTTGACGAACCGAGTATTGGCCACCATCCCCATCGACGGTCGGCCGGAGGCGATCGCCGTCGGCCCAGCCGGCGTGTGGCTCGCGGCGCGCGATCGAGCGCCTGCCCTTCCGGCCGGGACCATTCGGATCGGGGTTCTCACCGACTGCACGGGGTCGTGGGGATTTGCCCGAGATCACACACTCGCGGGTGCGGAGCTCCCTCTCATCGAACGTGGCGCGAGGCGGGCCAGTGGAGTCATCGGCGACGGCGTCGTAGGCAGCACTCTCGACGGGCATCCCCTCGACGTGCGCACCGGCTGCTCCGACGGAACGACTTCGGCGACCCTGGCGGCTGCACGACGTCTCGTGGAGGAGGAGGGGAGCACAATCGTGATCGGCCCAGTGACGGGCGACGAGGGCCTCGCGCTCCAGGACTATGCGCGACGGCATCCGGATGTCGTCTTCGTCAACGGATCCTCGTCGAGCAGGCAGCGAAACCCTGCCCGGAACTTCTTCAGCTTCCACACGGACGGGGTCCAGTGGATGGCCGGAGTCGGTTCGTACGCGTACCGCGACCTCGGATGGCGACGAGCCTTCGTGATCGCGACCGCCGACAGCTTCAGCTGGGCGCAATCCGCAGGCTTCACCGCCGAGTTCTGCTCGCTCGGCGGAACCACGAAGCAGATCTGGGTTCGCGCCGGAACCGATGACTATTCGCGCATCGTCGCACGACTCCCGCGCGAGGGGGTCGACGGCTTCGTCGTCGTGAGCGACCCGCACGCGCTCGTCGCGTTGGCGAACGGCTACCCCGGCTTGCCGGGGAACCTGTCGAGGAACGTCGTCGGCGGCACCAACATCCTCGACGACAAGGTGCTCGAGCGGCTGAAACGGCGAACGGCAGGGATCGTCGTCGGCGAGCCGATCCAGTTCGCTTCTCACGACCCGTATACGAAGCGGATGACCGCGGCCTTCCCGCGCCTCCCCCGGTTCCTGATCGGCACGAGCTTCGACCTCTTCTACTACGGGGCGGTGAAGGCGAGCCTTGACGCCCTCGACGAGGTGAACGGGGACGTCCGGAACACGCAAGCGCTGATGAATGCGCTGGCCCGGGTCGAGCTCGCACTGCCCCAAGGACGCACCGCAGTCGATCGGAACCGTCAGGGCATCGCGCCGAACTACCTCGTCAAGCTCGGCCACGGCAAGAACGTTCTGCCCCCGTCCGTCTTTCGGACGATCCCCCGCGTCGAGCGCACCTTCGGCGGGTATCTGAACGCGAGGAACTCGCGACCGAGCAAGGCCACTCCGGACTGCATCCACGGCGATCCGCCGCCGTGGGCACGGTCGTAGCCCGCCGTTACAGCCGCGTTACGGGCACGAAACGGGCTGAGCGGATCGTCCTTCCACAGCGTCCGCACGAGCGGGCGCGCGAAGGGAAGGACGGACGATGTCTGGACACTCTCGCTCTCTCGCAGCCGCGCTCTTCGTCGTCGCAGTCACCGCGCTGACCGGGGCGTTCTCCTCGGCCTGGGGCGCGCCGGGGCCGGCGAGCGGCACCTCAGCTGCGTTCATGGAGCCCACCACGCTCTCGCCGAACTGTGGAAGCGGCGCGCGCACTGGTGCCGCCTGCAACGTCATCCAGCGGTTCTTCCGCGACGTCAACTCTGGCAGCTACGCCGTTGCCTGTGACCTCCTCGGCGCCAAGCTTCGCGCCGAGTCCCATGGCATGTCCTGCGAGCAGTTCGTCGAAGCGGGCGCCCCGGAGCCGTTGCCGTGGGGCATCCTCGACGCGCGAGCGACCACCCATGGCGTCGTCGTCGGCGTCTCGCTCGGGCAGTCGGAGCTCGGGCATTTCCGGATGCGCCGGCACCGCGCGTTCGTGGCCGTCCAGCAAGGGCACCTCAGGATCCTCGCGACGAAGCTCGTCGCGTAGTCCGAGACGACCCGCTCGCACGTTTGGAGCTCTCCAATTCGCAACGTACGCTACGAACCCATGTCGACGGGCACCGACCCGCGAGTCGGCAGTGAGCTCCTCGAGTACCACCTCGGGGAGCTCATCGGCCGCGGCGGCATGGGCGTCGTCTACCGCGCGCACGACCCGCGGCTCAAGCGCGAGGTCGCGCTCAAGGTGCTCGCACCCGAGTACGCCTCCGACGAGCGCTTCCGCGAGCGCTTCCTGATCGAGACCGAGGCCGCGGCAGCGCTCGAGCACCCGAACGTCATCCCGATCCACGACGCGGGCGAGGTCGACGGGCAGCTGTACCTGGTCATGCGTCTGGCAACCGGCGGCGACCTCAAACAGCGCCTCGCGGCGGAGGGCATGCTCGAGCCGCGCGAGGCACTCGCCCTCTGCGGCCAGGTCGCAGATGCGCTCGATGCCGCGCATGCCCGTGGTCTCGTGCACCGAGACGTCAAGCCCTCGAACATCCTCCTCGACCACCACTCGCACGTGTACCTCGCGGACTTCGGTCTGTCCCGGCGGCTCTCCGAGCAGGCTCCCGGCTTCGAGGCGGGACTCTCACTCGGGACGCCCGCCTACGTCGCCCCCGAGCAGATCGAGGGGAAGGAGATCGACGGGCGTGCGGATCAGTACTCGCTCGCGTGTCTCCTGCACGAGTGCCTGACGGGACGGCCACCGTTTCCTCGCGGCTCGGAAGCCGCCGTCTTGTTCGCCCATCTCGAGGAGCCGCCGCCCGCGCCGCCGGGCCTCGAGGCGGTCATGCGCCGTGCGCTCGCCAAGGATCCCGACGGCCGCTACGGGAGTTGCCGCGCCTTCGTCGCGGACGCGCGCGAGGCACTCGGAGTGGCCGAGCCGGTGCGCCGAGGCCGGTGGCCGCTCCTCGCCGCAGCCGCGCTCCTCGGGCTGACGGCTGTGGCCGCGCTGCTCGCGCTCCTCGTCCGTGGTGACGCCCCTCCGACGTCGGCTCCGGCGGGACGGCTGATCGAGGTCGATGCCGCCAGGAACACCGTCACCGACACGTTCTCGGTCGGCGCCGGCCCCGAGGGTGTCGCGGTCGGGAGTGGTCGCGTGTGGGTCGCCTCGTACCACGACGGAACGCTGTGGCGGCTCGACCCCTCGAGCGGAGCCGTCACGAAGATCGCGGCCTTCGGTCGGCCGTACGCCGTAGCGATCGACCAGGGCAGCGCCTACGTCGCTGCGCTCGGTCCGAGCAAGTTCGTCGGCAACCTCTCCAAGTTCGACGCCGTGACGGGAGGGCGCGTCGGGGGGATCGACGGTCTGTTCGTCTGCAGCCTCGCGAGCGGGACGTACGGGGTCTGGGTCGCCGGATGCCCGAACGTCCAGCAGATCGAATCCCAAGGGGCGAGACAGGACCCGCGGATCCGCACCACCGTCGTGATCCCCTTCGCTCACCCGCTGACCGCCACGAACTACAGGGAGGCGCTCGCGGGCACCGCCGTGGGCGAAGGCGGCGTCTGGGCGATCGGCGACGCATCCGACCGCCGGCTCTGGCGCATCGACCCCGCGGTGCAACGGATAGCGGCGACCATCTCCCTCGGGTTCCCGCCGGGCGGCGTCGCGGCGGGAGGCGGCGCCGTCTGGGTGACGGACCAGCTCGGTGATGCCGTCGTGCGCGTGGACCCGCAGACGAACCGCGTCGGGGCGCGCATCCCGGTAGGTCGAGGCGCGGGTGCGGTCGCCTACGGGAACGGGAGCGTGTGGGTGGTGGGCGCCATCGACCACACCTTGACGCGCATCGACGCGAGGACGAACGACGTCGTCGAGACGATCCGGCTCTCCGCGACCCCGAAAGCACTCGCCGCCGGAGAGGGTGCGGTCTGGGTGGTCGGCGATGCGCGCTAGAGCCACGCTCGGGACACTCGCCGCCGTCGCCCTCTCGCTGGGCGCGTGCGGCGGCTCGGGCAACCCGCCCGTTCGGATCGGCATCCTCTCCGACTGCTACGGCCCGTTCAGCGACGCCCACGAGCTGATCGTCGCCTCCGCGGAGCTCCCGCTGCTCGAGCACGGCGCGAGGCTCCGGGGCTCGACGCCGACGGACGGGGTCGAGGGCGCGACCGTCGCCGGGCGGCCCGTGGAGCTCCTCGTCGGATGCGTCACCGGAACCCAGGACGTGATCCCCGAGGCACGACGTCTCGTCGAAGACGACGGCGCGCAGGTGATCGTCGGTCCGCTGTACCCGAACCACGGCCCCGTGCTCCGCGACTACGCACGCCGGCGCCCGGGGACGGCGTTCCTCGTCCAGCCGAGCGGCGCGCCCGAGCTGACGCTGACGAATCCGGCGCCGAACGTCTTCCGCTTCACTCTCGACAACGCGCAAGGCGCCGCCGGCCTCGGAACCTACGCCTATCGCAGTTTGGGCTGGCGCACGGCCGCGACGCTCGCTGACGACACGCCCTACGGCTGGGGCACCGTCGCCGGCTTCGTCGCGGAGTTCTGCGCACTCGGCGGCCGCGTGCTGCAGCGCGAATGGATTCCGCTGGGCAGCGATCCGACCGGTATCGCGGAGAAGATCCCGGCCGCGACCGACGGCGTGTACGTCGGGGGTGCGCTCGAGCCGATGACGGGCTTCGTGCGCGGCTACTCCGAGCGAGCCGGCAACGCGAGGAAGCGCATCGTGGGGAACTCGACGCTCCTGCTCGACCCGTGGATCGCCGCGCACACGGAGCTGGTGACCGCGGGGACGATGCCGTTCCCGCCGACGCCGGCCGGCCGCGCCTACGTGGCGGCGTTCGCAAAGGCGTTCCCGTCCTTCCCCGCCGCCGCGGCGCTCAACGTCCTCGCCGTCCCGTACCGCGACGGAGTGAGTGCCGCCCTCGAGGCGCTCGAGCGCACAGACGGCGCGACCGGCATGCGGCTCCGGTCGGCGCTCTCCCACGTCGTGCTCGACTCGCCTGCCGGCCGCGTCCGCCTGGATGCCAACCGACAGGCTGTCGGGCCGAACTACCTCCAGGCCGTCACGGCTGGGCCTGGCCGGCCGATCGCGACCGTGCGCGTCGTGCCTCGAGTGGAGCAGACGTTCGGCGGATACTTCCGGCCCGGGGATCCACCCCCGGGGCGGACGAGCCCAGCCTGCAGACGGCACGCGCCGCCCGCGTGGTCGAGGCCGTGATCCCCCAGTCCTCCGACTGCCGCGTCACCGCTCCACGATCGACCAGGTGAAGCGGGTGGCGCTCGCCGCCGGCGCCAGCCCCCCGGGGCGCAGGCCGCGCCGGACGATCAGGGCGGGCGGATGCGCGTCGGTCGCGAGCGCGAGGCGCACGGCGCCGAGCCCCTGCCGCTGCCAGCGATCGGAGAGCCCGAGCACGACGAGCGCCGCGTGCTCCGCGGCGGCCAGTAGACCCTCGGCACCGGACTCGACCAGGAGCGGCTCGGCCTCGACCCCGAGCGCACGCTGCACCGCGAGCGAGGCGCTCGCGAGCAGGCGACTGGAGTCACGGCCGGCGATGTCGACCGGTCCGACGAGCTGCAGTCCGACGTCCTCGCTCCGCGCGAGCCAGGCGGCGAGCTCCACGGCAGTCCAGTCGTGCTCGGCCCCGGTGAACGGGACGAGGACCGGGCCGGGCGCGTACGGCTCGGCGCGCGGCACGAGGACGCCGACGTCGCACGGCGCGGCGAGCAAGACCTGACGCAGAGCCGCATCCTCCAGCAGCGCGTCCGGCGCGCCGACGAGAAGGAGATCGACGTCCTGCTCGCTCGCGATCCGCACGAGATCGGCGCCCGGATCCCGCGTGGTGAACGCGGCCGCTCGCGCCGCGAGCCCTCGCTCCTGGAGAGACTGCCGCCTGGCCCGTGCCCGAGCGGTCGAGCGTGAGAGGTCCGCAGGCGAGTCGATGAGCTGCGCCACGATGACCTCCCGGGACGGACGCAGGGCGAGCGGCACGACGATCGACGCCAGATCCTCGAAGCGCGCCGGGTCGAGCGGCGCGAGGAGGATCGAGCGATCGGGTGCGACCGAGGGCGAGACGTCCAGTACGGCGTCGTGCCGGAGAATCGACCGCTCGAGCTCCTGCAGCCCGGGAGTCGGCTCGAGACCGAGCTCGTCGACGAGCCGGGCGCGGCTCCGCCTGAAGGTCTCGAGCGCGTCTGCCTGGCGCCCGGATCGGTAGAGAGCCAGCATGAGCTGGCGGGTCGGCCCTTCGCGCAGCGGGTGGCTCTCCACGAGCGCCTCGAGCTCCGAGACCACGTCTCGATGACGGCCGAGCTCGAGATCCGCCGCGATGCGGAGCTCGAGCGCGCCGAGTCGGAGCTCCTCGAGCCGCGCGATCGCCGTCTGCGCGAAGTCGTCGT
The DNA here is from genome assembly GCA_036274755.1 of Gaiellaceae bacterium. Taxonomy (GTDB): domain Bacteria; phylum Actinomycetota; class Thermoleophilia; order Gaiellales; family Gaiellaceae; genus GMQP-bins7. The sequence goes on along the minus strand of DASUFC010000064.1, from coordinate 23,985 downwards.
ACGCGAACTCCTCGAGCGGCCGGCCTCGCCAGAGCGCAAGCGCTTCACGAAGCACCTTCGCCGCCGAGTCCGGAGTCTCGTGTGTCGCGTCCGCCACGAGCCTCTCGAAGCGGCGGAGGTCGAGCTGAGCGTCGTCGAGCTCGAGGACGTACCCGGGCGCCCGGGTCGCGATCTGTGCGCCGCCGGGGCCGAGCGCCTTGCGAAGCTGCGAGACGCGCACGCGGAGTGCCGTCCGGCCGGCCTCCGGCGGATCTTTCCCCCACAGCTGCTCGATGAGGCGATCGGTCGAGACGACCTCGTTCGCATGGAGCACGAGGACGGCGAGCAGCGCTCGCTGCTTCGAGCCGCGAACGGGTACGAGCGAGCCCTCGTGCCAGACCTCGAGCGGGCCGAGGACCCGGAATTCCACCTCGCTATCCCCGTTCCCACGCGAGCCCGGCCGCGAGCACCACCTCGTCGCGCGGCGCCACGAGCTGCATGTTCCCGATCGCGAGGCCTGCCCAGCCCGTGAGGTTGACCCAGCGCAGGAACGAGGAGAGCGGAAGGCGGATCTCGAGCTCGTCGACGTCCTCGGCCGGCAGGTCGATCGCGTAGCAGGGGCTCACGTAGAGATCGACGTCGGGCTCGTAGCGACGCCACTCCTCGATGGCGCGATACGCGGCCGAAACCTCGTCCGCCGTCGCGCGTTGCGCCGCCTCGAGCTTCGTACGCATGAGCACGCCGTACTCGTCGGCGCGGCTCGGGAAGGTCGCCGCGTGCGACGCGAGCGCCTCGTGCTGGAACTGCGGCCACGTGTTCGCGGTCGGCTCCGGGACCCGCGCGTCGACGACGCGAGCGCCGAGCCGCTCGAGATCCGCGACCCAGGCCTCTGCTGCGTCGGAGCGCTCCGTCTCGCGGCCGTCGCCGATGCCCGGCGGCTGCCTCAGCAGACCGACCGTGAGCCCTGCGAGCCCGGGACCTGGAACGGGACGCTCGGTGAGGATCGACCACATCAGCGCGACGTCCTCGACGCTCCGCGCCATCGGGCCGACCGTGTCGAGCGTCGGCACCAGAGGGCACACGCCCTCGGTCGGGATGAGTCCCCACTGCGACTTGAGCCCGACCACCTCGCACGTCGCGGCGGGCAGCCGGATCGAGCAACCCGTGTCCGTCCCGAGCGCGAGGTCGCACAGCCCCGCAGCGAGCGCCGCCGCAGAGCCCGACGACGAGCCGCCGGTCGTCCTCCCCGGATGCGCCGGGTTGTGACAGGTCCCGTAGAACTCGTTCTGCCCGAGCACGCTCCAGGCGAACTCCGGCAGGTGGGTCTTGCCGACGATGATCGCTCCGGCATCGACGAGGCGCTGGACGACGGTCGCGTTCCGCTCCGGGACGTGGTCCCGGTAGAGGCCGGAGCCGTACGTGGTCCGGATGCCCGCCGTGTCGATGAGGTCCTTGACGCCGAGCCTCCGGCCGGCGAGGGGTCCCGCTCCTGTCTGATCGGCCTCGACCTGCGTGATGAAGGCGTTGAAGGGATCGGTGCTCATGTCGGGACAGCTGCAACCGCGTCGATCTCGACTTTTGCCCCCGGAACGGCGAGCCCGCTCACCTCCACGAGCGTGGACGCGGGCCTGGCCGATCCGAAGAACGCCTGCCGGAGCGGGTTGATGAGGGGACGGTCGTCCACGTCCAGGAGGTACACAGACACCTTCACGACGTCCGAGGCCGCGCAGCCCGCCGTATCGAGAATCCGTCCGAGCTCGTCGAGCACGAATCGTGCTTGCTCGACCGTGTCGTCGCCGCCGACGAGGTCGCCATCGACGTCGACCGGAAGGATCCCGGCGACGAAGACGAGATCGCCAGCGCGCACCGCGTCGGCGGCATGCGCGAGCTCCGGTCGGCCGGGAACGCGAATCTCACTCCGTGACGTCACGGCACGAGCGCGACGCATTCGATCTCCACCTTCGCGCCGTCGACGGCCAGACGTGGCACCTCGACGAGCGTCGACGCCGGTCGCGTCGCGCCGAAGACCTCCTGGCGGACGGGGTTGATCCGCGGCCGGTCGTCGATGTCCGTCAGGAAGAGCGTGACCTTGACGACGTCCTCGAAGCCGGAACCGGCCGCCGCGAGCACGACGCGCATGTTCTCGAACACCTGGCGCACCTGCGCGACCACGTCGTCACCGCCGACGAGCTGTCCGTCCCCGTCGACCGGGACGATCCCGGACACGTAGACGAAGTCTCCGGCGACGACGGCGTCGGTGAAGTGCGAGATCGGCTCGGCGAGCGTCTCGACCCGGATCTCGCGACGGCTCACGCGTCTCCTCGCAGGTCGCTCAGGCGGACGCGTGGGCTGATCCGCTCGGGGTCGACCGGCAACTCGAGCACGGAGGGCTTGCCGGAAGCGAGCGCTCGCTCGAAGGCATCGGCGAAGTCCGCAGTGCGCTCAACGCGCTCGCCGTGCGCCCCGTAGGAGCGCGCGAGGGCCGGGAAGTCCGGGTTCACGAGGTCGGTGCCGATCACGCGACGGGGATACTGCCGCTCCTGATGCATGCGGATCGTCGCGTACATCCCGTTGTTCACGAGCAGGACGACGATCGGCAGCCCGTACTGCACCGCGGTCGCGAGCTCGGGCGAGCTCATGACGAAGTCGCCGTCGCCCGTGAAGCAGACGACGACGCGGTCCGGATGGAGGAGCTGCGCCGCGACCGCCGCAGGAAGCCCGTAGCCCATCGAGCCCGAGCGGGGACACGCCTGCGTCCCGAACTGGGTGAACTCCGCGAAGCGATGCGCCCAGACGGTGAAGTTGCCGGCGCCGCACGTCTGGACGGCGTCTGCCGGAAGCCGCTCGCGCAGGAACGCCATCACTTCGCCGAGGTCGACGTCGCCCTCCATGGGCTCGTGCCGGAGATTCGCCTCGTAGTCGGTCCGCGCCGACGCCGTCCACTCGCGCCAGCGAGGCTCCACGGGTGCCAGAGCAGCCAGGACAGCCGCGATCTCGGGCAGCGTCGCGACGATCGGGAGGTGCGGCTCGTAGACGCGGCCGAGCTCGCCCGCGTCCGGGAACACGTGCACGAGCGTCTGGCGCGGATCCGGTGGCTCGAGCAGGGTGTACCGGCGCGTCGGCACCTCCCCCAGTCGCCCGCCGAGCGCGAGCACGAGGTCGGCATCCCGGAGTCGTCCCGCAAGCGCTTCGTCCATCGCGACGCCCAGGATCCCGACGTAGCTCGGCGAGTGGTTGTCCACGTAGTCCTGACAGCGGAACACGCACGCGACCGGGAGGGCGTTCGCCTCGCAGAACGCCTGCACGCCCCGGCTCGTCTCGGCCGTCCAGCCGCCTTCGCCGACGACGACGAGCGGCCGTTCGGCGGCCCCCAGGAGGCCGCGGAGCCGCGACACGTCCTCGGCGCGCGGCTCCAGTCGCGGCGCACTCGCCGGCTGCCCGTCCGCGACGTCTACCCCCTCGGCGAGCACGTCCTCGGGCAGTGAGAGGACGACGGGCCCAGGTCTCCCCGAGATCGCGATCGAGTACGCCTCCGCCATGTGCTCGGGGATGCGCTCGGCGCTGTCGAGCTCCCAGGCTGCCTTCGCGACGCCACCGAACACCTCGGCGTAGTCGAGCTCCTGCCATGCCTCCCGACCGCGGAAGCCGCGCGGCACCTGGCCGACCAGCAGGATCATCGGAGAGGAGTCCTGCTTCGCGGTGTGGACACCGACCGCCGCCTGCATCGCACCCGGACCGCGCGTCACGAGGCAGAGCCCGGGCCGCCCGGTGAGCTTCCCGTATGCCTCGGCCGCGTTCGCCGCCCCCTGCTCATGACGGCACGTGACGAGCCGGATCGGCGAGTCGTACAGCGCGTCGAGGACCGGCAGGTAGCTCTCTCCGGGAAGGCAGAACGCGAGGTCCGCGCCGTTGAGCTCGAGCTGGTCGACGAGGATCCGCCCGCCCGTCCTCACGACGGCAGCGGCTCCTCCGAGAGGATCGTCGCGCGCTGGAGCCGCGGCTTGTCCTCGTCGGCCGGATCGGCGTAGCGAATCGTCCGCTTCCCGGCCCACTCGGCAGGGAGCAGCAGCACGCGGACGAACGCCGTCTCCTCGCTCCTCGACGCCGTCGCGAGCACGGGGTCGTCCGCGCCCTCGAACCACGGGTCGCCCGCCCGATACCGATGCGGTTCGCCGTCCGCGCGATCGATGGTCAGCTCGCCCTCCAGGAGGTAGCGGATCCCGGGCCCCGGGTGCACGTGGCGGTACGCAATGCTTCCAGGCGGAAAGTCGACGCGGTCGAGCCGCGCGATCCAGTCGCCGTCGAGGTCGACCGCTTCGGCGACGAGCGCATCCGGTGGCGTCTCGACGAGCAGCTCCCAGGCGAGCTCGGTGCCGTCGTCGAGCACGTGCTCGATCCGGTGTCGCGCGTCGGCGTGCGGCGACGTGGACAGGGCGAAGATCAATGGAAGTACTGGCCGCCGTCGATGACCATCGTCTGGCCCGTGACGAAGTCGGCCGCGGGCGTGCAGAGGAAGACGACCGCGCCGACGACGTCTTCCGGCACCTGATCGCGTTGAATCGTGCGGGACGCGATCGACACGTCGCGCAGCTTCTCGATCACCTCCGGATGCGACTTCACGCCGTCGGACATCGTGAAGCCGGGCGCGACGCAGTTCACGTGGATCGAGTCCTTGCCGAGCTCCTTCGCCAGCGCGCGGGTGAGTGTCACGATCGCGCCCTTCGAGGTCACGTAGTGGAGGAGGAAGGGCACGCCGCGGAACGGCGTCCCCGACGAGATGTTCACGATCTTCCCTCCGCCCTGCTCGCGCATGACGGGCACGACGGCGCGACAGGTGAGGAACATCGACGCGACGTTGACCTCCATCACGCGGTTCCACTCCTCCAGCGGGATCTCGGTGAAGGGGCGCATCTCGAGCGACGCGTACAGCCCCGCGTTGTTGACGAGGGCGTCGATCCGGCCATGGCGATCCAGCGTCTCGGCGACCATCCGCGCAACGTCCTCCTCGGACGCGACGTCAGCGCGGATTCCACCCTCGGGCGGGTTCAGGTCTGCGACCACGACCGTGGCGCCCGCCTCGTCGAGGCCGGTCACGATCGCGGCGCCGATCCCCTGCGCACCGCCCGTGACGATCGCGACCTTGCCGTCGAGGGCACCCATCAGCGCAAGGGCGAGAACGCGGTCGGGATCAGGATGCGGTTCTGCTGGGCGTGCAGGAGCGGTTGCAGTCGCGCGAGGAAGTCCTTCCAGTCGTCGTCCGTCTGGAGCTCCGCTCGGCGGCGCTCGCGCTCGGCGTAGCTGTCGTAGCCCCAGAGCGCCGTGTACGTCGACAGCGCGCCGATGTCCGTCGTGAACGCGCCGATGAACGTCCCGAGATGGCGCTGCTGGATCTCGACTCCCTCGGTCTCGTACATCCGCACGACCTCCGGGAGCTTCCCGGTGAAGACGTGGTAGTCGCGCTGCTCGACGATCACGAGCCTGCCTCGATCCCGCCGATCGCCCAGTACTTGAGCTCCAGCCACTCGTCGATCCCGTACGAGGAGCCCTCCCGGCCGATGCCCGACTCCTTCACGCCGCCGAACGGTGCGACCTCGGTCGAGATGAGCCCCGTGTTGATGCCGACGATCCCGTACTCGAGAGCCTCTGCGACCCGGTTCACCCGGCCGAGCCCCTGCGAGTAGAAGTACGCCGCCAGGCCGTACGGCGTGTCGTTCGCGATCCGGATCGCCTCGTCCTCGGTCGAGAAGCGCGCGATGCCCGCGACCGGGCCGAACGTCTCCTCGCGGCTCATCGCCATGTCCGCCGTGACGTCGACGAGCACGGACGGCTGGAAGAACTGCCCCTCGATCCGCTCGCCGCCGAGGACGAGCTCGGCTCCGCGCTCGGCCGCGTCGGCGACATGGCGCTCGACCTTCTCGACCGCCGGCTCGTCGATGAGCGGCCCGACGTTGACGCCTTCCGTGAGGCCGTCGGCGACCCTGAGGGCGCCCACGGCGGCCGTGAAGGCAGCCAGGAAGTCGTCGTAGATCCCCTCCTGGACGAGCATGCGGTTCGCAGAGATGCACGTCTGACCCGAGTTGCGGAACTTGCACGTGATCGCACCGACCACCGCAGCCTCGAGGTCGGCGTCGTCGAACACCACGAACGGTGCGTTGCCACCGAGCTCGAGCGAGATCTTCTTGAGGCCCGGCGCGCACTGGGCCATGAGGATCTTCCCGACCTCGTTCGAGCCCGTGAAGCCGACCTTGCGGACGAGCGGGCTGGACGTCATCTCGCTGCCGATCGAGGGTGCGTCCTCGGCCGCTCCCGTCACGATCGAGAAGACGCCCGCGGGTACTCCGGCCTCCTCGGCGAGCGCGGCGACGGCGAGAGCGGAGAGCGGCGTCTGCTCTGCCGGCTTCAGCACCATCGTGCAGCCGGCAGCGAGCGCCGGCGCCGACTTGCGCGTCGGCATGGCGGCAGGGAAGTTCCAGGGCGTGATGCCGGCCGTCACCCCGACCGGCTCCTTCGTCACGTGGATCCGCTTGTCCGGCCACGGCGTCGGGATGGTGTCGCCGTAGACGCGCTTTCCTTCCTCGCCGAACCACTCGTAGAACGAGGCGGCGTACTGGACCTCGACGCGGGCCTCCGCGAGCGGCTTCCCCTGCTCGAGCACCATGAGCCGGGCGAGGTCGTCCTCGCGCTCGAGCATGAGATCGGCGAGCCGGCGCAGGATGCGAGCGCGATTCTTCGCCGTCAGCGCCCTCCAAGCCGGCAGCGCGCGCCCCGCGGCGGCGAGCGCCCGGCGAGTCTCGTCGGCGCCCATCCGCGGCACCTCGGCGATCGTCTCGCCCGTGGCGGGATTCACGACGGCGAACGTCTCGCCGGAGTCGGCGTCGACCCACGCGCCGTCCACGTAGGCCTGGCGTCGGAGCAGCGGAACCTCGACGGCGCTCACGAGGGCAACGATAATCGCCGGATGGAGCCGCAGTTCGTCCGACTCGACGAGGTCCGCGCATTCGAGCTGATCACCGGCGTGACGGGCCAGCCGTTGTTCGGGGCAGGAGGCATGCTCAACCTCATTCGCTTCGAGCCGGGCTCCACCGTGCCCCTGCATAGCCATCCACACGAGCAGCTCGGGATCGTCCTCGAGGGCATGCAGGCGCTCGTGATCGACGGCGTCGCGCACGAGCTGGGGCCGCTCGAGGCGTACGTCCTGCCCGGCGGCGTCGAGCACTCCGCGTACTGCGGGCCTGGCGGGGCGCTCGTGCTGGACGTCTTCACTCCCGTGCGCGAGGACTACCAGGAGCGCTGGCGCGCCGAAGCGACGTAGCGCCCACGCCCGGGCAAAGAGGCAACACGTGGCCGTGGGTGCTCGAAGAGCGGCCGCCCGCCGCAGGGGCGGCCGCTCCCCGTCCTTGCGCTGCGGCCGGTCAGGCTCCGAGCGCGGACTTCACCTCGTCACATGACGTGACCGTCGACACGTTCTGCAGCGCGTAGTTGATCGACGCGTTGTGCCAGTCGGCGTTCATCGTCGAGCAGCCGTCCTCGGGCACCACCATGAAGAAGCCCTTGTCGGCGCCCGTTCGTGACGTGTGCTCGATGGACATGTTCGTCCACGCGCCCGTGACGATGATCGTGTCGCGTCCGAAGCCGGCGAGCAGGTTCTCGAGCCTCGTCCCTTGCCACGCGCTCATCCGCATCTTCTCGACGATGAAGTCGCCGTCCTTCGGCTCGAGACCCTCCGCCGGGGCCGCGCCCCACGTGTCGCGGACGAGCGCGTTCGTGTCCTTGACGCCCTGGAAGAGCGGCGCGTTCAGCTTGAGCCCCGGAGCGCCCGGCTCGACGACGTAGTGGACGTGAATCACCGGGACGCCCTTGCTCCGACACACGTCGGCCAGCGCCGCGACGTTCGCGACCACGTTCTGCTCCTTGGCGTGTGCGGGCGACCCGGAGTCGGCGAATGCGCCGCCCTCGATGATCACGTCGTTCTGTAGATCCTGGATCAGCATCACGCAGCGTGACGCGTCCAGGGTCAGCCCTTCGTCGTTCATCTGGCGCTCCTAACCCATGTAGGGCTCGCGGCGCGGGCCGACGAGCGTGTCGATTGCGTACAGCGAGGTCGAGCTCGGGATGTAGAGCGTGTGCCAGTCGGCGCCGCCCCAGCTCAGGTTGCCGGTGTTCTCGGGCACGAGGACGGTGCCGAGGTGCTCGCCGGCGGAGGAGATGACCCAGATCCCGCCGGGGCCCGTGACCCAGATGTTCCCTCGCTCGTCGCACTTCATCCCATCGGGGATGCCTTCCTCGATGACGCCGGAACCGACGCCCTCGAAGAACATGCGGCCGTTCGAGATGTTCCCGTCTGCGTCGACGTCCCAGACCTTGATGTGCGCGCGCGGTGTGTCGTTGATGTAGAGCAGCGACTCGTCCGGCGAGAAGCACAGGCCGTTCGGCATGTCGAACTCGTCCTTGTCGACGACGAGCTCGAGCTCGTTCTGTCCGCCGCCGGCCGGGATTCGGAACACGCCCTGCCACCCCAGCTCGCGCTCGCGCTCGATGCCGAAGCCCGGGAACCGTCCGTACCACGGGTCCGAGAAGAAGATCGCGCCGCTCGAATGGACGCAGACGTCGTTCGGGCTGTTGAGGTACTTGCCCTCCCAGTGGTACGCCAGAACCTCGCGCGTCCCGTCGGAGCGCTCGCGCCACAACGCGCTCGTGACGTGCTCGCACACGAGGAGGTTGAGATCGGCGTCGTAGGTCATGCCGTTGCACTTGAAGCTCGGACGCATCACCTCGACGACGGTGCCGTCAGGCGTGTACTTGCGCCGAACGTCGCCCGGCATGTCCGAGAAGAGCAGGTACTGCTCCTTCGGGTTCCAGATCGGACCCTCGGTGAACGTGAAGCCGGTAGCAACCCGCTCGACCTGGGAACCCTCTGCGACGAGCTCGTAGAGCGCGTCCGATTTCGCCTCGAGCCCGAGGCCAGCTTCGGTGCTCCCCACCGTGCCCCCTTTCGTGACGGAATGGTCGGCGCGACTCTAGTACGAGCGCGGCGCGGGCGATGCGTTCTGCCGGACGAGGGCGCTCAGGGAAAGCGCACGATGACGCGACACGCCGGATCCCCGCGGTGCATGCACTCCGGCTCCTCGACGACGAGCAGCTCCTGATACACGCGTCCGGTCCCCTCGACGAGGCCGCGCAGCATCTGGCAGATCCGACGGGGCGACGTGTAGACGATCTCGAGACCGTCCTCGCCGAGGTCCGTCACCTTGAGCTCCGGCGGCCGGGCGTCGGGCATCGCCACGCGAACCGTGTCGTGGATGGGCGTCTCGACGGTCAGCAGGAACGCGCGCGCCGAGGGAGAGAGCTTGAAGAGGACGGAGTACAGGCGCGCGAACGTCGTCGCTGCCGTGAACACGCCGAAGTCGAACAGGATGTCCTCCGCGGACATCGACGTGCGCTCGCAGGCGCGCTCGAGCAGCGCGAGGAACTGCTCGTCCGAATACGCCTCGCTCAGCGTGTACTGGGGCTCGCCGGCCGTGACGTCGCGCGCAACGACGGCGCCGTGCTCGGTGTGCAGGTAGTCGCGAAACGAGGCGAAGATGAGGCCGTGCACTCGCGGAGATCCTACGGGGCTTCCGGCGCGACCGGATCGCCGACGGCGATCCGACCTGGTGCGACGATCTCGCACCACACGCCGAAGGGAAGCGGCTCCGTGGTCTCGACGTCCGCGCGGTAGTCGGCGATCACGTCGAGCGTCTCGAGGTCGCGCTCGCCGGTGTCCGGGCCGAGTGTCGTGACCCGGCAGCGGCCGACGTTGCCGCGCGGCACGAGTACCGCCTCGCCGACCGCGATCCTTCGGCCGAGCCAACCGTCCTCCTCGTGCGCGGCGATGCCCGACACGCCGAGCGTCATGCGGAAGCGCCGTCCGTCAACCGGCCCGTCGACGCCGGCGGCCTCGGCGAGCGCGTCGAGCGCTGCCGTGGAGACGAGTGACGCCGCCGCCTCGGCACCGCGGTCGAGGCCTGCGCCCGTGTGGTCGACGCGGACGAGGGTGAGCGGCAGCCCGGCGATCTCGCTCAAAGCCGCGGCCCACGGGCCCTCGACGACCTTGCCGCGCACGGGGCGTCCGAAGAAATTCGTCTCCACCGCCCGTCCGAGCGAGATCTCACCCTCGGCGACCGACCCGCCGGGAAAATGGATGGTCAGGACCGTGTCCTGAACCATCGCCGTGACCGTGAACAGCGCTCCGGCCCGCTTGCCGTTCACGAGCCGCCCCTCGTCGTCGACGAGGTACAACGCGCGGTCGCCTTCGATCCCCGAGCGCGACAGGAATGCATCGTCGCGGAGCATCAATCGAAGCCCTTTCACGGGCGCCGTCGCGATCCAGGCGACCTGGCCGACGGACGTGGCCTCCACGTCTATTGAACCTCGACGTGGATGCGCTTCTTCGCGTGCTTCAGGAAGCCGCCGTCGCGCTCGCCGCGGACCGCGAGGACCTCCGCGAGGATCGAAAGCGCCGTCTCCTCCTGCGTATCGGCCCCGATGTCGAGACCGCACGGCCCCATGATGCGGTCGAGCGCTTCCTCCGCGACGCCGGCCTCGAGCAACCGCTCCCGGCGGCGCTCCTGGTTGCGCCGCGAGCCGAGCGCTCCGACGTAGAACGCCTCGGTCTCGAGCGCGCCGATGAGGGCCGGCTCGTCGAACTTGTCGTCGTGGGTGAGCACGACGATCGCGGTCTGGTGATCGGGCTGCACCTGCGCAAGCGCCTCCTGGGGCCACTCGACGACGAGCTCGTCGGCCGACGGGATTCGCTCCCGCGTCGCGAACTTCGCGCGGGCATCGGCCACGATCGTGTGCCAGCCGAGGAGCTTCGCGGCACGGCAGAGCGCCTCGGCGGTGTCCACTGCTCCGTACACGAAGATGCGCGGCGGTGGCCCGTACCACTCGGCGAAGACCTTCGCTCCGTCGTCGAACGTGAGCAGTTTGTTGCGCCCGCGGCGGATGAGCTCGTCGAACTGCGCGACCGCATCGTCGAGGCCGTCGCCGAGCTTCTCGCCCGACTCGAGGACGAGCACCTTCGTGCCCGCCTCGTCGCCCTCGATGCCGGTGAAGAGAATGCCGCGCTCTTCGGACTCACGAAGCTCCGCAAGTCGGTGGATCAGGCTCACCCGCTACTCCACCCGCTCGAGGAACACGTCGATCTCGCCACCGCACGGCAGGCCGACGCTCCACGCGACGTCGTCGTCGATGCCGTACGAGAGGAGCTTCGGCTCACCCGTCGCGAGCACGTCCTGCGCGTTCTCGAAGACGTCGCTCTCGACGCAGCCGCCGGAGACCGAGCCGCACATCTTCCCGGACTCGGAGATGGCGAGGCTGGCGCCGATGGGCCGCGGCGCCGAGCGCCGCGTCGCGACGACGGTGGCGACGACGACCTTCTCGCCGTCCTCCTTCCAGCGGTCGATCTCGGGAAGGATCTCTTTCACGCTGCATGCCTCCTTTCGATGCCGGCCAGCACTGCGCCGAGCTCTTCGAGACTGCGGAGATTATGGCCAGGCAGGAATCGGTCGACGAAGGGAAGCGCAGCCCGCATGCCCCCCGCGAGCGGCTGGTACTCGGGATTGCCCTTCAGCGGATTCACCCAAACGACCGCGTACGCGGCGCGGGCGAGCTTCGCCATCTCCCTGGCGACGAGGTCGGGGTCGTCCCGCTCCCAGCCGTCCGACACGATGACGACGACCGCTCCCCGTGACAGCGCGCGGCGTCCGTACACGGCGTTGAACTCCGCGAGCGAGGCGCCGATGCGCGTGCCGCTCCCCCAGTCGACCGCGATCTCGTTCGCGCGGGCGAGAGCCGCCTCGGGGTCGCGCGTCGCAAGGTCGGGAGTGAGACGTGTCAGCCGCGTGCCGAAGGCGAATGCCTCGACGCCGTGCCCTGTTCCGACGATCGCGTGGAGGTAGAAGAGCAGGGCCCGCGCGTAGGCGTCCATCGAGCCCGAGATGTCGCAGAGGACGACGAGCTTCCGCGGGACCGTCTTGCGTCCCTTCCACGGCTGATCGATCGGCTCACCACCCGCCCTGAGCGACTTGCGGCAGAGACGCCTGAGGTCGAGCCGGTCGCCACGCGCATCCGGCGTGCGGCGCCGCGACTGGCGTCTCGGACGTGTCCGTGCGATCGCCGCCATGAGCTTCCGGACGCGCTCGAACTCCTCCGGCGTCATCTCGGCGAAGTCCTTTTCACGCAGCAGCTCGTGCCCAGAGGAACCGAGCTCGTGCGGCGTCGAGGACGGATCCGCCTCGTCGGCGTCGTCGTCACCCTGCTCGAGCGTGTCCCGCGCGACCCGGTCCGCGAAGCGACGCGTCTGCTTCTGCCGGACGAGCGGCGCGACCGGCCCGCGAAGAAACCACGCGACGAAGGCTCGGTCGAACAGCTCGAGTTCGTCGTTGCGGGAGACGAGCGTCTGGCGGAGCGTGAAGTAGACGTCGTCCTGGCGCGTGAGGTCGACGGCGCCGAGTCCACGGACCGCGTCCTCGACCCGTCCCGGCCCGACCTCGATCCCGACCTCGCGCAGGATGCGGCCGAACGTCACCACGTGCCGGACAATGGCCGCTCCCTGCATGTCTTCTACACTCGGTGTCTGACACCGAGTGTTGCGTTCTTAACACTCGATCGTGGATTCATGCGGGTTTGGGTGGATCGACGGAAACTGCGGTGTCAGACACCGGTTACGAAACCATCACCGGTTCGCGGTGGCACGCGCTTCTTCGATGAGGCCGACGAGGGTCTCGTCACGGACAGTCTCGATGTCCTCGCGGTACTTGAGGACCGAGCCGAGCGTCTGCTCGACCACCTCGGCGTCGATCTCCTCGCGGCCGAGCGCCGCGAGCGCCTGCGCCCAGTCGATCGTCTCCGCGACACCCGGAGGCTTCGCGAGATCGAGCGCACGCAATCCGCGGACGAAGGCAGCCGCCTCCTTCGCGAGCCGCTCCGGGATCGCCGGCACCCGGAGCATCACGATCTCGACCTCTCGCTCGATCGACGGATGCCCGATCCAGTGGAAGAGCGCGCGCCGCTTCAAGGCATCGTGCAATTCCCGCGTGCGGTTCGAGGTGAGGATCACGGCCGGCTTCCGCCGCGCGCGGATCGTCCCGAGCTCCGGGATCGTGATCTGGAAGTCCGACAGCACCTCGAGCAGGAACGCCTCGAACTCCTCGTCGGCGCGGTCGATCTCGTCGATGAGAAGCACCACGGGCTCATCCGAGTCGATCGCTTCGAGCAGTGGACGGCGGATGAGGAACTCGGGCCCGAACAGCTCCTCCTCGGAGACCGAGCCCTCCTGTGCGGCGCGGATGTGGAGCAGCTGGCGCGGGTAGTTCCACTCGTAGACGGCATGCGACACGTCGAGGCCCTCGTAGCACTGAAGCCGAATCAGTCGCGCCTCGAGCGCAGCCGCGAGCGCCTTCGCCGCCTCCGTCTTGCCGACGCCCGCCTCTCCCTCCAGAAGCACCGGCTTCTCGAGCGCGAGCGCCAGGAACAGCGCGGTCGCGAGGCCCCGATCCGGGAGATAGTCGGCGCCGCGAAGCGCCGCGTCGAGCTCGTCGATCGTGCGAAAACTCACCGATTCAGCGTAGTGGAACTGCGCGCCACGACGTGGCGAACGGCTCCGTTCCACGGAGCCTTCATGCCGGACTAGACTCGGCGCACTAGCTCTCGCGACCGAGAAGGGTGGGGTGATGGCAGCAGCGACTGTGGCGTCCGGCGGCGCAACGGAAGTCCTCACGCCGGGCTCCGAGGAGGAGGCGATCGCCGCGTTCGGCGACGGCGGTGACGTCCTCGTCGTCGGCGGCGGGACGATCGTCGTCCCGGATCTCACGTACCGGAAGCTCGATCCGAAGAAGGCCGTGCTCCTCGGCGGCGCCGGACTGTCCGGCGTCAGTACGGACGGAGCGCGCACGACGATCGGGGCGACGACGCCCGTCCAGGAGCTCGTCGACCTGCCTGCTCCGATCGGCCCGTGCGCTGCGAACGTGGCCGATCTCGAGATCCGCTCGCAGGGAACCGTCGGCGGCAACCTCTGTGCAGGCGAAGGCAGCGAGGCGCCGCGCGGAGACCTTCAGGGCGCGTTCCTGGCCGTGCGGGCGACCGTCCGGTCGGCGGCGGGAGGCGAGGTGACCGAGGAGCCGCTCGAGGACTTCCTTCCGAAGCGGTCGGGTCGGCTGCTCCTCAGCGTCAGCTTCGACCAGCCGGCCGCGGGCGCCTACGCCGGCCTCGATCGGCCCCACACGCACGACTACACGGCCCTCTCGGTGTCGGGCGCACGCGGCACGGACGGAACCGTGCGACTCGCTGCGACCGGCGCGGGCTCGCACGGGCAGCGGCTTCCCTCGGCGGAAGGCGGCGACGCCGAGGCGGCCGTCAACGACGTCACGCCCCACGACGACGCACTCGCGTCCGCCTGGTATCGCGCGAAGGTCCTCCCGGCGCTCGTGCGCCGCGTCCTCGACGAGCTGAAGGAGTCCGCATGAACCTCACGGTCAACGGGAGCTCGTACGCCATCGACAGCTCGGCGCTGACGCCGTTGCTCGACGTGTTGCGGGACGAGCTCGGAATCACGGGGCCGAAGGCCGGTTGCCACCAGGGCGGCTGCGGTTCCTGCACGGTTCTCGTCGACGGCGAGCCGCGGCGCTCCTGCCTCGTCCCGGTCGCGTACGCGGAAGGCACCGAGATCACGACCGTCGAGGGGCTCGGAGGACCGGAGGATCTCTCGCCGATCCAGCAGGCATTCGTCCACCACTACGCGGCGCAGTGCGGCTTCTGCACGTCGGGGATGATGCTCGCCGCGCACGCGTACATCGAGCGCGGCGGTAGCGACGACCAGGAGGCGATCCAGGAGGCCCTCGGCGGCCACGTGTGCCGTTGCACTGGGTACTCGAAGATCATCTCGGCGGTCGCCGCGGCTGCACGCGGCGAGTCCTTCGACCTGACGACGACGGCCGTCGGCGAGTACACGACGATGGCGACTGGAGGTGCGGAATGAAGGTCGTCGGCGCACGCATCCCCCGCTACGACGGGATCGCCCACGTCACAGGCCGGACGACGTACGTCGACGACGTACGCATCCCGGGGACGCTGTGGGCGAAGGCGCTCCGCTCGCCGCATCACCACGCGGCGATCACGAAGCTCGACACCACGAAGGCCGAGGCGATGCCCGGCGTGCACGCCGTCATCACGTGGAAGGACGTGCCGCTCCTCGAGTACGGGCACCTCTCCGCGCTCGGGATCCCGGCCGACGAGCCCTTGCTGGCGAAGGACGAGGTGCGCTACCTCGGCCAGCCGATCGCGCTCGTCGCGGCCGACGACGAGCGGCTCGCAGCTGCGGCGGTCGACGCCATCGAGGTCGGCTTCGAGGAGCGTCCCGCGCTGCTCGACGTCCGCCAGGCGTTCGACGCGGAGTCTCCGAAGATCCACCAGTGGGGCAACTGGTACCCGCACTTCGAGGGGGAGATGGATCGCCGCCAGATCCGGAAGGGCGACATCGACTGGGCCTTCGAGAACGCGGACGCGATCGTGCAGGGCGTCTACCGCCCGGCCGCGATCGAGCACGTCCCGGTCGAGACGCAGGTGTGCCAGGTCGTGCCCGAGCCCGACGGCCGGCTGACGATCTACTCGTGCACGCAGGCGCTGTACTTCTCACTCGGCGTGATCGCGGCGCATCTGCAGCAACCGCTGAACCGGTTCAAGCTCGTCGGCGGAACGACGGGCGGCGGCTTCGGCGGAAAGGTCGACACGGCAACCGAGACGATGACCTGCCTCCTCGTACTGAAGGCGAACAAGCCCGTGAAGTGGCGGTGGACGCGGGAGGAGGAGTTCCTGTGCTCGTCGACCCGCGCGCCGTGGCACATGGAGCTGGCCACGGCGGTGACGAAGGACGGCTGGATCCTCGGCCAGAAGATGCTGACACTGCACGACTCCGGCGCGTATGCGCGTTTCTCGCCGTACGGACTCACGAAGCACTCGTTCCACCACGTGGGCGCGTACTCGGTGCCGAACCTCCACTTCGACGGCTACGTCGTGTTCACGAACCGCGTGCCGACGACGGCGATGCGCGGATTCGGCGTCACGTCGGTCTCGTTCGCGGTGGAGACGCACATGAGCCGCATCGCGAAGGAGCTCGGGCTCGAACCGATCGAGATGCGGCTGAAGAACGCGAACCGGATCGGCGACACGTCCCCGAACGGCGTGGCGTACACCGATCCGTCGACGGTGTCGACGATCCAGGCGATCGCCGACGCCATCGGCCACGAGCTCCCGGCCGACTACCGGATCATGTCCAACGAGCCCAGGTCCGGCGAGCTGCTCCCCGAGCACCTCGTCGCCCAGGTCGGATCGACGGAGGGTCACTGATGGCCAAGCACACGGGCCGCGGAATCGCGGCGATCGAGTACCCGACCGGCATGAACCAGAACGGCGACCCGTCGCAGTGCTGGATCAAGGTGAAACCGGACGGGCGAATCGACGTCTTCGCCGGCACGGCGGACATCGGCAACGGCTCGAAGACCATCCAGTCGCAGATCGTCGCCGAGACGATCGGCGTGCCGTACGACTGGATCACGTACGACAACTCGAACACCGACTCGTCGCCGGTCTGCACCGGTACGTTCGCCTCGCGCGCGACGTTCGTCGCCGGCAAGGCGGCCGAGAAGGCCGCGCTCCAGGTGAAGCAGAAGATTCTGGAGATTGCGGGCAAGGAGCTCGAGATCGACCCCGCC
Source organism: Gaiellaceae bacterium (assembly GCA_036274755.1). Lineage (GTDB taxonomy): Bacteria > Actinomycetota > Thermoleophilia > Gaiellales > Gaiellaceae > GMQP-bins7. The sequence goes on along the minus strand of DASUFC010000064.1, from coordinate 7,258 downwards.
GACCTCGAGGTGATCGACGGCGAGGTGATCGCGAAGGGTGCGCCGCAGACGAAGATCTCCGTCGGCGACGTCGCCGCGGCGGCGACCTGGGGGCACGGCGAGCTCATCACCGGAACCGGCGCACAGCTCAAGCCGTACGCGGCGATCATCGACCCCGAGACGGGCGAGGTCGATCTCCCTCCACACTCGGCCATCTCGTACGCGGCGTGCTCCGCAGAGGTCGAGGTGGACGACGAGACGGGCGAGGTGCGGGTCACCCGACTTCAGCAGTGCTACGACGTCGGCCGCGCGCTCAACCCGTCGCACGTCGAGGGGCAGATCGAGGGCGGCGCGATGATGGGACTCGGGCTCGGCGTCCTCGAGAACTGCTACCCCTACTACCCCTCGGTCGACCACCGAGGCGGCTCGTTCGGCTCGTACCTCGCTCCTGCGATGGAGGACATGCCGCAGATCGACACGATCATGATCGAGAACCCCTCCGCGGACGGCCCGTACGGGGCGAAGGGGATCGGCGAGATGGCGAACAACCCGCAGCCGCCCGCGATCGCGGCCGCCGTCCACGACGCCGTCGGCGTCTGGATCACCGAGCTCCCGATCACTCCGGAGCGCGTCCTTCGTGCGTTGGAGGCGAAAGCAGAGCCGAGGCGCGAAGGGAAGAAGATCGTGTTCGACGAGGAGCTCTCCGTGAACGCGGTCTCCTCCGGCGGTATCGCGTTCGAGGTCCCCGCCTGAGCGCATTCCGAACCTGGAACGGCGTGGATCGCCACACCCTCTACCCGGGGGTGGCGATCCGCGCGATCGGCGGAGAGCAGGTGATGATCTGCCACGTGGAGTACGCGGCGGGCACACGCGTCCCACGGCACTCGCACCCCACGGCGGAGCAGGTGATGTGGATCGTGGACGGCGACGTCACGATGACGGTCGGCGACGAGACGAAGACGCTCGGCGCAGGCGACGTGGTCGTCGTCAACAGGGGCGTGGAGCACGAGCTCTACTCGGAGAACGGCATGACGTTCGTCGAGGCACTGGCGCCGGTCTTGCGCGACCACGTGCCCGACCCTGAGCGCGACCTCGTGCTCGCGGAGCAGGGCGACTCCCTGCATGCCGACAGCTGAGATGCCACCACGGTGAGGCCAAGCGCCGCGCTCGCGCGTAGTGGCGGGTCGATGGGTCGAACGACGAGCGCCGGCGCCTAGCTGTCGGCGGCGAGCGCAAGCAGGGCCGTCACCGTCGACCAGTTGCGCGAGGTCGCGTTGCCGAGCGCCTTGCCGGACACGAGCCGGGCGAGCTTCGACCGCCCCATGCCGCCGGGGTACCACGTGTAGATCTCGCGCCCGACAGCCTCGACGCGCTCGCCGCCGACCGCCGCCGCCTCGAGCTTCTCGAGCGCCGCGCGCTCGAGCGGCGAGTCGAGGAACGTGACCTGGTAGCGCTTCGGGTCGTCGGCGACCGAGCCGAGCGGGTCGCGCTCGACGATCTTCGCGAGCTCAGCACGCGTGCGCACCGCGACCCCGACGTCGAGCCCGAACCGCTCGTCGATCGCGGCCGCGACGGCCTTCGCGACGGCGGCAGGCGCGCGGCTGGTCGTCACCACGACGTTGCCGCTCTGAACGTACGTCGCGACTTCCTCGAAGCCCACCTCCGTGAGCGCCTCCCGGAGGATCGGCATCGAGACGCGGTTGTGCTTGACGAGGTTCACGCCGCGCAGGAGGACGATCAAGCGGGCCACGATCCGATGGTATGAGGAGCGCTAGGGTGAAGGCGTGCCGGAGCTGAACGCCATAGGCATCGTCGCTGCGGACCTCGCGCGCTCGGTCGCCTTCTATCGGCTTCTCGGTGTGGAGCTGCCCGACGCTGGCGAAGGGCATATCGAAGCGACGCTGCCGAGCGGTACGCGCTTCATGCTCGACTCGGAGGACGTCGTCCGCAGCTTCCGCCCGGACTGGACGCGGGCGGTCGGCAACCAGCTCGCGCTCGCGTTCGAGTGCACGAGCGCGGACGAGGTCGACCAGGTCTACGAGGCGGCGAAGGCCGCCGGCTTCGATGCCGAGAAGGAGCCCTGGGACGCGTTCTGGGGTCAGCGCTACGCGCAGCTGCGCGACCCGGACGGCGTCCCGGTGGACCTCTTCGCCTGGCTGCCCGACGCGGGCTAGATGTAACCGAGGCGCGTCGCCTGCGCCGCCGCCGCCGCGCGAGACGACTGCGTGAGCTTGCGCAGGATGTTCGCCACGTGGCGATGGACGGTGTGCTCACTGAGGACGAGCGAGGACGCGATCTCCCTATTCGAGAGCCCGGCGGCGACAAGGCGGAGGACCTCCGCCTCCCTGCCGCTCAGCGGCGAGGCGCCGTTCGCCTCCGCGGACGGAGCGTCGCCGAGGAAGCCGGCCAGAGCGCGGTGCAGCTCGCGCTGGTCGTCGACGTGCGGGAGATGCGAGTCTCCACTCAACGCCGCGAAGCGCGCGTTCGGCAGGAGCGACGCCAGCTCCCGCCCGCGCGCGATCGGCACGGCCCGGTCGCCGCGCCGATGGAGCACGAGGGTGGGCATCGTGACGCTCGCGAGATATGGCCGGGCGTCCGAGAACAGCTCGAGCTCGAGAAACGCGGCTGCGACGTCTGCGTCGGCCGCCCGTCGCTTGTGGCGAGTGAGCGCGCTGATCTCGTCGCCGCTCGCGTGGGGGAGAATCAACCCTGAGAGCATCTGCGCCGCGAGCGGCCAGTTGACCCGCGCGAAGTCGACGAGCGACCGTCGCGTCGCCTCCGGAAGGTCGTCGCGCGACACGAAGCTGCCGAAGAACACGACGCGCTCGACCAGCTCCGGCGTCTCGCCCGCGAGCGTTGCGACGTCGATCGCCGAGCACGAGCACGCGAACATCGTCACGGCCTGCTCCGTGCTGGCCCCGATGACGGCCCGCAGGACGCGCGTGTCGAGGTCGACCGACGGGGGCTCCGGCAGCTTGCGATCGGAGAGCCCCGCGCCGAGACGGTCGTAGCGAACGACGGTATGCCGCTGCGCGAGCTCCTCGTAGAAGCCACGCGCAAGCGGATCGTCCCACTCCTCTTCGAGGTGTGACACGTACTTCGCTCCGAAGACGATCGGCGGCCCTTCTCCGACGGTCGCGTAGGCGATGCGCCTCCCGCCGAGCTCACAGAAGCGGATGTCCTGATCCATGGCCCGGAGAGTCTGATGGCCCGGTCGGGCCATGTCAAAAAGATGGCCCGTCGCGGGGAAGCGTGGGGCCATGCCCGGCGTTCACCATCGACACATGCACGCACGCTACGTCGACGGCCTCACGATCCGGCCACTGCGCGACGGCGACTCGGACACGGTCGCCGCGCTCTTCGCACGCATGGGCGAGCGCTCACGCGAGCGGAGGTTCTGCGGCGCGAAGCCGCGCCTCTCTGACGTCGAGCTCGCAAACCTCGCTCGGGTCGACGCCGACCACCACGTCCTGGTCGGGTACCTCGACGGCGATCCGGATCCGGTGGGCATTGCCCGCCTCGTGCGGTCCGGCTCGTCCGCCGAGATCGCCTTCGCCGTCGCAGACTCGCACCAGAGCCGCCGCATCGGAACGACGCTCGCCGGCGAGCTCGCCGCGGACGCGCGAGCGGCGGGGATCACGCAACTCGTCGCGACGGTCTGCGGGGAGAACCCGCGCGTCCTCGCACTCATCCGTCGACTCGGCTCGGTGCAGACGACGTGGGGCGGCGGCGGCCGAGAGCTCGTCGTCGGCCTCGAGCGCTAGCGGGACTCCACCCAGCCCGCAGGGTAGGCTGGGGGCCGTGGACCTCAAGGTCGGCACGATCGTCGCGTACCCGCCGCACGGGATCGGTCGCATCACGACACGCGAGAAGCGCACGATCCTCGGCAACGAGGAGGAGGTCGTGGTCGTCGAGCTCGGCAACGACCTGTCGGTGACGCTCCCACTCGCACGGGCGCAGGAGCAACTGCGGCCGCCGGCGACCGAGGCCGACCTCAAGAAGGTGCAGAAGGCGCTGCGTGAGGACGCGATCGTGAGCGACGAGATCTGGTCGAAGCGCGTCCAGCACGCGCAGGAGAAGTTGCGCAGCGGAGACCCGCTCGAGCTCGCCGAGATCGTGCGCGACGGCGTGCGTCGAGAGCAGGGCAAGACGGCGACCGGGACGCCGACGAAGCTCTCGACCAGCGAGCGCGCCCTGCACCTCAAGGCCCGGGAGCTCCTTTCCGGCGAGATCCGGGTCACGCGCGGCGTCGACCAGGAAGAGGCAGAAGCCTGGATCGACCAGCAGCTCGCGGCCGCGAAGTAGTCCCTCAGTCGCGGATGGGCTCGCGAAGCGGCGCGTCCGACTGGTCGGCGCCCGTGTGCTCGAAGAGCTCGATGACGTAGCCGTCGGGGTCGCGTACGAAGAGCTGGTCGTAGCCGTCGCCGCGCGCCATGGGTCCACCTATGAGTGGAACGCCGTGCTCGTCGAGTCGCACGCGGGCCGCATCGAGGTCCTCGACCTCGAGCGCGATGTGGTTGGCGAGCCCGACCCGCCCGCTCGGCCCGGGATCCTCGGCTCCCGCGGTTCCCGTCGTCTCGCCTTCGACGAGCAGGTGCAGTTGGTCGTCGCCGGCCTGGAACCACGCTCCCTCGAAGACGAAGTTCTGCGGCCGCGGTACCTCTCGGAGCCCGAGCGCACCGCCGTAGAAGCGGCGCGAGCGCTCGAGATCGGCGACGATCAGCCCACAGTGCTGCAGACGCACGGCCATGCCCCGAAACCTAACCGGAAGGAGACGCCATGCCGCTGATCAGGGTCGAGCTCTTCGACTACCGCATGAGCGACGAGACGAGCGCCGCGCTCATCGAGAAGCTCACCGACGCGCTCGGCGAGGCGACGCACCCGGGCCTCAAGGAGCACACCTGGGTCATCGTCGAGGGTCACAACCCGAAGAACTGGGGTCTGGCGGGCAAGCCGTGGCCGGTGGACGCGATGCCGCCGGCGCCCTCGTCGTAGGATCCTCGGCATCCCGAGAAAGGAGATCTGATGCCTGTGATCGAGGTGAAGCTCTACGACAAGCGTGTCACGGAGGAGTCCGTGCCCAAGATGATCGAGGCGCTCACGAACGCGCTCCACGAGTCGAGCGGTGCTGCCGTCGAGCACATTCAGGTGATCATCGAGGGCGTCTCCCCCAAGCACTGGGGGATCGCGGGCAAGCAGCAGGGCTAGCCGTCAGCCGATCGGCGCGGCGACGAGCTCGACCTCCACCGCCGCCGCGCCCGGCGCGACCGCCTGCGTCTCACGCGCGTGGAGCAACGTCGTGCGGACGATGAGCTTGGCGCGGGCGAAGTTGTCGAGCTGGGTCGGCACCGGGCCGACCCGTTTGCCGAGCGCGTAACCGGCGGCGTTGCGTCCCATGGCGCGGTAGGACTCGAGCGTGTAGAGCGGCGACATCCCGAACAGCTCGAGGTTGTCGAGTGGCTGGAGATCCGCCCGGTGGATGACGGCGGTGCCCTTCGACTGCAGGCCGATCGCTACACCGGAGCCCGAGAGCAGAGCGCCGTCGTGCGCGATGAATGCGACGTCTGCGACGCGCCGAACGCGGACGACGCGGGGCGCAGCGCCTGTCTCGCGAACCCCGTCGCAGACGGCCTCGAGTACATCCCGGTGGTCGAGATCGGCGATCGTCCTGCGAATGGTGTCGCCGAACGCCGGGCCGACGGCGACGACCACCTCGGCCGCGTCGGTCCCTGGCTCGGCTGCCGCCCTGTCCGCGAGAACCGGCTCGGCGTCCTCGTCGTCGCCGAGGAGCTCGCCTGGCTCGACGACCTGAGGCAGCGACTGGAGGAGCGACCAGCGCGCGCCTTCGAGGCGATAGCCGGTGCCAGGCCCCATGTACTCGTTCGGATCGTTCACCGCGGAGCGCACGACCCCGTCGGCGTCGATGACCGCCGAGGTCTGCAAGTAGTCGGCCGACACGCGCTGACGCTGCATCCCGAGCACGGCTTCGGCGACGTCGGAGAAGCCGTGCCGATCGAGCGCTCGGGCGACGTCGAGCCCGGAGACGCCTCGGGCGAGCAGGCCGTCGGCGGCCTCGACATCGGCGGCGCGATCGCGATCCGGCATCTCCTTCGCGTCGTAGCCCGACGTCGCCACCGCGACCTCCTCGTCGGATATCGCCGGGAGCCCCAGCTCCGCGAAGACGGCCTGGATTGCCAGTGCCGCACGCTCGCGCACCGCGAGGAGCTCCTCCTCCCCGACCGGCTCGATGCCTGCATCGACCTGCCAGTCGCGCTGGATCGTGAGCCACTCGTCGATGTCGTCCGCGTCGAAGTTTCCGCCACCGAACGTGTTGTCGTGCCGCGGCATCACCGAATAGCCCGAGGTGACGAAGTCCGTCCCGGGCAGGAACTGCCCCATGAGCTTCGCGGTCTTGCGGATCTCCGAGTGCGACGCGATGGCGTCGTTACCGGACGCGACCTCGAGGTCGAGCCAGGCCGCGAGCACGTTCTCGCCGAGAATTGCACGCGTCCCGCCGGGCACGGAGAGCACGAGCGCGACGCAGGAGATCGAGCCGTTCTGCACGCCCTGCGAGCCGGCAGCCCGCACCACCGCGAGACAACGCGCCTCGAGGTAGAGCATCGACATCCCCTGCGCGTAGCCCATGAGCGCCTCTGAGCCCGTTCCCGAGGTGAAGCGCACCTTGACGCCGCGCGAGGCGTATGCCGCGCCGAGGAACGCCTTCGACCACGGTGTGTCGTCCCCGTCCACGAAGACGGGCTCGGTCCCGTAGACCGACAGCGTCTCGGCGTACGTGACGAGACCGCGAATCGCGAGCTCGAGGTTGCGCCGCTCCTCGACCGCACACTGGGTCATGACGCCGGGCCGCCCGGTCTGCGAGCCAACGAGGAGTGCGATGGCGTTCAGGGGCGCGTAGCGCGCGACACCGACGGTCGTCTCCATCTCCGCGAAGCCGCGCCGTGCCGCTTCGGCGGCGTCCGCGGCGAGCAGCGCCGGGCTTTCCTTGAGGTTCGTGACGTGCGCCTGGTTCCCCGGCACACGGCGGGCCCGGAGCTTCTTCAACGCAACCATGAGCTCGACCGGGTCGAGGAGCCCGATCACGCGGGCGAGCTTTGCCGGCGTGATGCCTCTCGAGAGGCGCACGAGCTCGGCACGCGGGACGTTGACGTCGACGAGTCTCCGCGCGAGCTCGAGATCCCCGAGGGCCATCGCCTCGGCGGCGACGTCGAGATCGAGGCCGTGCGCCACGACGAAGCGATCGATGACGTCGAAATCCGCC
>DASUFC010000063.1:0-3349 GCA_036274755.1 Gaiellaceae bacterium | reverse complement strand
CGCAGCTCGGCCATGTAGGGCTGCTCCAGCTCGTCGCCGAGGACCGCGAGCCAGCTCTCGTGCATGCGCGGCTGCATTCGCGCGAGCCTACTGTGCCAGGTCGGCCACCTTCGCCACGACCTCGCGGCACCACGCGGCGTGGCGCGACCGGTCGTCGAGGAACTGCGACGGCTTGATGCAGATCGACGTGAAGCCTCGCTCGACCTGCGCCGGAATCGCCGCGAGGGCCTCGTCGAGATCGGCGACGGAGTCGGCGTCGGGGAAGCGGCCGCGCGTGCCGCCGACGAGCTCGAATCCGTCGATGTCGCGACCGGCGTCCGCGAGCGCCCGGCGGAGGCGGTCGACGTCCTCGTGGCTCGGGGAGCCGAGCGGGTTCCAGCCATGGCCGTACCGGACGATCCGGCCCAGGAGCCGCTCGTGGAGCGTGCTCGAGCCGAACCAGAGCCGCACGCCGTCGGGGCGCCACGGCTTTGGCTCGACCCAGACGTCGTCGAAGCGGTAGTGGTCGCCGTCGAAGGAGGCGGGTGACGGCCCCCAGCCCGCCCGCCAGGCGGCGAGATGCTCGTCGAGGAGCGCGCCGCGGTCGCCGTACGGGACGTCGAGCGCGCGGTACTCGGGCTCGTGCCAGCTGACGGTGGGGAGGACGACGAGGCGGCCCTCGGAGAGAAGATCGAGTGTCGCGAGATCCTTCGCGAGGAGCAGCGGATGGCGGAGCGGCGCGATGATCGCGGCCGCGGCGAGCCGCAGCGTCGTCGTCACGGAGGCGATTGCCGAGAGCAGGACCAGGGAGCTGGGCCACGGCGTCGCCGGGTCCTGGTTGCCGGGGAGCGCATAGTCACGGGGGTTCGGCATGAGGCCGTCGGCATCGGAGCCCCGGCCGAGGACGACGTGCTCGCTCACCATCGCGGCGTCGAAGCCCGCGTCCTCGGCCTCCTGCGCCATGCGGACGAGGGCACGGAGGTCGCGCGGCGGCGTCAGCGTCCAGTTCTCCGAGAGGACGTGGACGAGCCGGACCCTGCTCATCCGTCCGCTGTGTCGGTGGTCGCGGGCGACGGGCGACGCGCCCAGTGGCGCCACGCGCTTTCGACGTGTGCGCGCATCAGGGACTCCGCGAGCGCGCTATCGGATGCCTCGATCGCGGCGAAGAGGGCCTCGTGCTCCGCGACGTCCACGTCCTGCCAGTCGGGTTGCGAGCGGCGACTCGCGAGGAGCCGGCGACCGACGTCGGCGATCCAGAGCGAGTCGAAGATCCGCGTCATCGCCTCGTTGTGCGTCGCGGCGACGACCGCCGCGTGGAACGCCCGGCTCGCGTCGTGCGCCGCGGCGGCGGTGCGAGCGGTCCGCTCGGCGGCGACCGCGTGGCGGAGCGCGTCGAGGTCTTCGTCGTCCCGGCGTTCCGCGGCAAGCCGCGCGATCCCGGGCTCGAGGAGCAGCCGCGCCTCGAGCCGTTCCAGCACGCGCTCGGGCCCGACGTCCGCGACGAAGAAGCCGCGGTTGACCTCGAACATCACGAGGCCGTCGCCGGCCAGGCGGCGCAGCGCCTCGCGCACGGAGCCGCGCGAGATCCCGAGGGCGTCGGCGAGCTCGCCCTGACCGACACGCGCGCCGGGCGGGAGCCGCCCGTCGACGATCCGCGCGCGCAGCTCGTCGTAGGCGAGCTCGACGACGGACCGCACGCGGAGCGGGGCGGGCGCCGCGTCGCTCACGTGTCCACCGCGGACATGGCACCGGCGGACGTGGCAACGTGCCTGGCACGAAAAGGTGTCGCTTTTGGACGACTTGACACGTCTGCATCCCGTCCGGCCGGGACATGGCACGTTCGGACGTGGCTACGTGCCTGGCACGAGTGGCCCGCAACGGGCAGGAGAACGGACGGGTCGAGAGTTGACATTCGATGTTCGAACCTTGTATACCGCCAACCGTCCCCGGCGCAAGGGGCGCCGGATGCCCGAGGAGGATCCATCGGCATGAGCCAGACCGACACCGCCGGCGGCGCCGGATCGTTGGGGAACAAGAAGCTCTCGACGCTGCACGCCGTCGCCCAATCTCTCGCGATCGGACCGATGTTCTCCGTGGCGCTGATCCTCGGCGGGATCTCGCGGCCCGACATCGGCGCCGGCTGGAACGCGGCGCTCGCAGTCGTCGTCGCGACCCTCGGCGTGCTCGCGATCGGCTACGTCGTCGCGCTCTACGCCCGCCGCTTCGCCGGCGCGGGGGCGGTGTACGAGTACCTCACGCACGGCGCGCACCCCTGGCTCGGGGTCATCACGGCCGGGTTCTTCTTCATGGGCGTGCTGTTCCTCGGCGGAGGCGGGATCTACCTCGGGCTCGGCATTCTCGCCGACCAGTTCTGGACGACGCACATCTCGACGTCCGGCCCGGAATGGTGGCTCTGGGCGCTCATTGCACTCGTGATCGTGCTCGCCCTGAACTACGTCGGGATTCGGATCGCCGTCGGCGCGATGCTGACCTTCGCGGCGGTCTCGTTCGTTCCGATGCTGATCCTCGGGGTCGTGATCCTCGCGAAGGGCGGGAAGGACGGGATCACTTTCTCGATGTTCGACCCCGGGCAGACGTCGTGGTTCGGCGTGACGGGAGGCGGGGTGCTCGGTGGCGTGCTCCTCGGGATCCTGCTCTTCGTCGGCTTCGAGGCGGCCGCGTCGATCGGCGAGGAATCCGAGGACCCGCATCGCTCGATCCCGCGCGCGGTGCTGTTCACGATCGCGGTCGCAGGCTCGTTCTTCGTCTTCATGGCGTTCGCCTTCTCGATCGGCTACGGGAAGCCCGCCGTGTCGGAGGGGCGGTGGGCGTTCTCGCCTGCGCCGGTCAGCGAGATGGCGACCGAGTACGTCGGCAAGTGGTACGCGACGCTCCTCGAGCTCGTGATTATCCTCGACGCAATGGCACTCGCGCTCGCGATCTGTGTCCTCATCGGGCGCGGCTTCTTCGCGCTCGGTCGCGACGGCCTCCTGCCGCGCGTGTTTGCGAAGACCTCCCGGCACGACACGCCCTGGGTCGGCAATCTGATGGTCGTCGTGGGGTGCGTCGGGCTGATCGTCCTCGTCCAGGCCACCGACTACGCCTCGCAGTTCGGGGCCACCGGCCCGGATGGGACGTTCGTGCCGTTCTTCCCGAACGATCAGTTCGCGACGTTTATCCTCTCGGCGACGATCGGGTCGTTCGCGGTCGAGCTCGTCTACCTGATCCTCGCGGTCGCGGCGTTCAGGCTCGCGAAGCGGTGGTGGCAGTACCTCGTGGTCGCGGTCGCGGTCGCGACGCCGATCCTCGGCTTCTACGGCGCCCTCAACCCCGACCCGCACGACTCGTCGAACTACAACTGGGTCGCCGC